>CAZNFJ010000028.1:0-25434 GCA_964572685.1 uncultured Legionellaceae bacterium | reverse complement strand
ATTCTACTCTTTCCCACTCCGTTGTCAACACTATTTTTTAAAAAAATTCACTTTTTTTTGGTTTTTTTTATTTTTATTCATGTTAAAGAGTCATATAAAAACAAAATGCTCTATTTATAAAAAACATGTCTTTTATTCGCCTCCCTTTTCAGCTTTATCTAGGTCTTTTGTTTTTTAATCTTGTTGAGGATGATATTAATATGGTGTTATTAAACGAATACTGATGAGACTACCTTGAACTTAGTAGGGCTTGACGATCAGAGAGAGCTATCCCTCTTAATTGAGTTTTTCTTGTAAAATATTTCTTTTCTATTCGTGCAACTAATTATAAAGACATAAAAATCTAAATGACACGTTGTTTAATATGTATATATAATGAGTACCTCCCTTAGCATTGCTGTCAATGTTGCTCCTTTCTATTCTTTTTTCCTTTTTTATGCAGGTAATTCCTTTATTCAGTATCAGTATTTTCCTTCTATCGGATCATCTCATAGTATAGTAAACCTAGCCTCATATGGTTTTGAGTTTTCTCATGATAAACTACCCCGGCCCCTTCGGTAGGGGAATTTTGATTCATAATAACTATGCAAACATGTTAAGACCACCCTTCGCGAGCATGAAAATTAGACGGTGTGCTTATCCTTGATGATTCGATATAAGTCAAACCATACACCAATGAACAGGCGGTGAACTGCTAGAAATACTTTCATGCTAGAGGATATGTTGCAAAAGCCATTAATTTCCTTTCTTGCATGGTTTGTTATGATGATTTTAGTTTGCCTAGTGCTTATAAAATAATCAAATAAGACATTGAGTACTGTCATATTGAAACAAAGCAGCTTCGAAGAAAATTAACGATAAATAAAAACCAGTACTTTCACCAACTGGTTTGGCTCTAAAGATAACATGAAGTCTATTCATGATGAAATTAACTCAACTAGTTATTTTTGTATAAATTGATGAGGGATTAAAGATTTAAAAGGAGTTACCAACGTTAAAAACTCTTTATCATTTATTTTGCTTAGAAATACATGGCGTATTTACATTTGCAATCAACATCTTATTCATCTTATTTTTAACTAAGGTGGTCAAATTACATCATAGATGACATGAACAACAGTCACTTATGACACTCGAATGCCACATTAAACAATATGAGCCATTCAATAGTTAATCAATCAAACGCATTAACAGCAGCCCTCTCTCATCTTTTTTCTTGAAAACACTCGCCATGCCGGTTTTTTTTTGTTAATATGGGCATGTCTATGGTGATTCTTTGTGTTTCCTCGCAGCTAACTAGCGTGAATCCCGTCAGGTCCGGAAGGAAGCAGCGGTGGCGTAAAATTGGTGTGCCGAGATCAAGCGCATAGAGTCACCGCCATACTCAACGAAGAATAAATGATGACATATATTCCTTTAGCAAGAAAATGGCGCCCTAAATCTTTCTCTGATTTAATCGGTCAAGAACATGTTGTTATTCCTTTAAAAAATGCACTTTCTCAAAACAAACTTCATCATGCTTATCTTTTTACAGGCACACGAGGCGTGGGGAAAACAACTGTCGCACGCATATTTGCCAAAGCATTAAATTGTCAACAAGGTATTGCGTCTGAACCGTGTCTTTTATGTGAAAACTGTCAAGCCATTGATGAAGGACGTTTTTTTGATTTAATCGAAGTCGATGGTGCTTCTAGAACACGTGTTGAAGATACCCGAGAACTAATTGAAAACATACAATATGCACCTTCACAAGGGCGATATAAAATATTTTTAATTGATGAAGTACACATGCTTTCAACACATAGCTTTAATGCCTTACTTAAAACCTTAGAAGAACCACCTGAGCATGTGAAATTTTTGCTTGCAACCACCGATCCTCAAAAGATACCTGCAACTATTTTATCGAGATGTTTATCATTTCATTTAAAACCAATTCATGAAGAAATGATAGAGCAACAGCTAGCACATATTCTTCAACAGGAATCTTTCCAGTACGAACCTGATGCATTAAAACTCATTGCTCAAGGTGCTCATGGTAGTATGCGTGATGCTCTTACATTGTGCGAACAAATGATGACCATGTTTCCTGAAGGTTTCCACCATCATCAATTGGCAGCGTACATGGGGCATACTCTTGAAGAATATAGCTTATTACTAATGGGTAATTTTTTAGCCAATCATCCTAAAGATTTAATGGAGACCCTACAAAAACTGAATTCCCAACAACCGGACTATGAACAAATGACTCATTTAATCATGTCACATTTTCATGAAAGTGCGCTGTTGCAAATTCTACCCAACGAACAAGCTCCAAAAGTATTAAAAGATTGTGCAAAAAAATGGACGACGACCCAACTGCATACTATCTATAAAATCTTAGAACAAGGTATTCAAGGCTTAAACTGGTCACCACATCCTGTCATAGGATTCCAAATGCTGATGCTTCGAATTCAACATGCGCTGCATCTGATGAGTGATGATCCACGTACCCCTGAGTTTGAACCAGAACCCATTGAAGAGCCAGAGCCTTTTGAAGAACCCTCTCCAGAACCTTATGAAGAACCAGAACCGACACCAGAGCCAGAGACGCCCACACCAAGCGATCCGATTGACAATTGGTCTTCTATCGTTGAAAACATTCCCTTAGATGGCATGGGAAAAACAGCCCTCACGCATACCGTTTTACTTGAACAACAAGCCAATCTACTCATCCTAGAGGTTCATCCAACTTACCAGACCTTGTTTACACCCAACATTATTGAACGCGTTGAACAAGCCATATCTAGTTATCTACAAAATCCCATCAAAATAAAATTTCAAGCAAGTCTTCAACAACATGAACATCAAACACCTGCTGAAATTAAAGCCGAGCAAATTAAAAACAAAAATGAAGAATTAAACCAAAAAGTAAACAATAACTGCTTTGTGAACAAGGTTGTTTCAGAGTGTCAAGCAGAAATTATAGAAAACACCATGACATTTAATGCAAATTGATTATAATGTTTTATAATTGTAATATGTTTACAAATTAAACTTTTTTATTTTAAGAGAGGCCATAATGGATAACAACTTTGATCTAGGTAAATTTTCAGAACAATTAAAAAAAGAAGCCGAAAACATGCAAGAACGTTTGAAAAAAACTCAAACTGAACTTGAAAATCTTCGTGTAACAGGTAAATCAGGTGGCGGTATGGTTATCATCGTCATGAATGGTCGACATGACGTCGTTGAAGTTAAAATCAATCCTGCTTTACAAGATGATGATCTTAAAATGTTAGAAGAATTGATTGCCGCTGCGATTAATGATGCAGTTAAACAAGTTGAAAAAATTTCTCAAGAAAAAATTGCTCAATTGACTTCTGGTTTGAATAATATTGGTGGCTTCATGGAAGACCAACAATAAAATTACACCTATGGATATTATTGATCAATTAACAGAAAGCCTACGCTGTCTACCAGGCGTAGGTCCTAAAACAGCACAGCGTCTGGTTTATTATTTTCTTAAAAATCATCGGCAACAAGCATTGAAACTCGCTAAAAATCTCACTGAAGCCATGCAGCAAGTACTACAATGTCAAGATTGTCATAATTTTTCTGCCCATACTTTATGCCGGATTTGTCAACAATCAAACCGTGATCGAAAATTACTTTGTATCGTTGAACAGCCGACTGATGTGCATGCCATTGAACAAAGTCAAACTTATTTTGGATATTATTTTGTGCTAACTGGAAAAATTTCACCATTAGATGGTATTTCAGCGCAAGATATTGGACTTAACAAGCTACAACGTTATCTTGAAAACTTTCCTGTCGAAGAACTCATTATCGCACTTACGCCCTCCATTGAAACACAAGCGACGTTACAATACATTCATCGATTAATCCCAAAACAAGGTCTTCAGGTCACCCAAATAGCCCAAGGCGTTCCTATGGGAAGTGAATTGCAATTTTTAGACCCCATGACTATTTCCAATGCATTTAAACATCGCAATCCGTTAGAACAATAATTTTTTTAACTTATTTTTTTCATTCTTACGGTTTTGATCATTTGAGCACTCACCCGCAAAATAGTCACCTGATAGTCATTTAAAAGCATTAGACAGCTATCGGCTGCAGGGATATAGCCCAAATGTTCAATGATCAATCCACTTAGTGTTCGAGGTCCCATTTGAGGGAAATTCCAGCCCAAGACTCTTGATAATTGTTTGAGAGAAATACTAGCATCGATTAAATAATCATCTTTGTCTTTTTGAATAATATCTTGATAAATATCTGCCATGTCGGTTGTGAAATCACCGACAACTTCTTCTAAAATATCTTCCAATGTCACCAACCCTAGTAAATCACCATATTCATTGACTACAAAACCACTTCGACCATTTTTTGCACGGAACTGTAAAATTTGATCGGTTAATGATGTCCCCGCTGGAATATAAATTGGTTTCTCTGCATTTTTTAAAAGATGTTCAATATCGAGTTGCTGATTCAAAAAAAGCTGCATCACATTACGAGCATGAACAACGCCAACCAGATGATCAATACTTTTTTCATAAAGCGGAATTCGGGTATGTTGAGCATGCATCAAATGCTCAACAATATCCATCCATGACTCAGTGATATCAATGCCATGAATTTCATTTTTAGGAATCATCACATCTTCAACTTGCGCGCGCTCCAAATCTAAAAGTCGCACCAACATGCTTTGATGTTCTTTGGGTAATAAACCCTCGGTTTCATTCATAACCGCCCGAAGTTCATCAAACGATATCTTGTCTGGACCCATTTCTGCACTAGAAACGCCCATAAAATTCAAAAAATGTTGGGATAAATAAGTTGTCATAAAACTTAAGGGTTTTAATAAAAATTGTAATATGCGTAAAGGATAAATAAAGCGAAAAGCAACCTTTTCAGGATGCAAGGCCGCCCAAGTTTTAGGAGCCATCTCAGCAAAAACCAATATCACAATCGTTAAAAAAATTTCCGCAATAGCAACACCTGCTTCTCGATAAAGTTTTTGCCCAACAAATGTCATCGCCATAGATGCCAAAATATTTGCCAAAGTATTACCAATCAGAACTGAGCTTAGTAATCGTTCTGGATGATTTAATTGCTCTTGAACAAGAATCGCTTGACGATTATTAGATTTAACCAGATGTCTTAAACGATAACGATTTAAAGACATCATTCCAATTTCAGTTGCTGCAAAAAAAGCAGAAAACAAAATCAGCAGCAAAACCAATATTAACCAAAACCCAACAGAAAGACTCAATCTCAAACTCCTGAATAATCACCCATCGTGTTTGTAGCATACCATTCTGTATCACGACAAGAAAGAAAAAGCATAAGAATGTTGATTGCTCATCGCTTGTGAAGATTTAATTAAATCGGTATAATCTTAGGCCTAATATCAAGGTCAAATGACTCAAATTTAATTATTTTTTCAAGAGGTTTTATGTTTGGACAACTTACCGATCAAATTCATAGTGCATGGAACCATTTAAGAGGACGTTCACGGTTAACCGATCAAAATATTCAAAATGCACTTCGTGATGTTCGCACTGCATTACTAGAAGCCGACGTCGCATTGCCTGTTGTGAAAAATTTAATTAGTCAAATTAAAAGCAAAGCTTTAGGTCATAATATTCTCAAAAACTTAAATCCTGAACAAATGCTCATTAAAATTGTTAATGATGAATTGATTGAGATTTTAGGTAAAGAAACAGCGGAATTGAACCTTGCAACCCAAGGACCTGCTGTGATTCTTTTAGCAGGCCTTCAAGGTTCAGGCAAGACCACAAGCGCCGGAAAACTGGCAAAATATTTATCGCAAGAAAATAAAAAGGTGATGCTCACCAGTGTTGACGTGTACAGACCTGCTGCTATAGAACAACTTCGTCAATTGGCACAACAAAATGATTTAAATCACTATCAACCTGAAGGCAATCAACCCCTTAAAATTGCTAAAGAAGCACTTCATCATGCTAAAAAGCAATTCATGAATATATTGATTGTAGATACTGCCGGACGTTTGCATATCGATACTGAGATGATGCAAGAAATTAAAACACTACAACAAGAACTCAAGCCTATCGAAACACTATTTGTCGTAGATGCCATGACTGGCCAAGACGCAGCTCATACAGCTAAAGCTTTTCATGATGTATTAGACCTAACCGGAGTCATTATTACCAAAACAGATGGTGATGCACGAGGCGGTGCAGCCCTTTCAGTAAGACAAATCACTGGAAAACCGATTAAATTCATGGGAACAGGTGAAAAAATCAATGGCTTTGAAATATTTCATCCGGAACGTGTGGCCTCCCGTATTCTTGGCATGGGAGACTTACTCAGTCTCATCGAAGAAGTTGAAAAACAAACCGACAAAGAAAGCAGCGATAAATTAGTCAAAAAAATTAGTAAAGGCCAAGGTTTTGATCTTGAAGATTTTAAGAACCAATTACTACAGATGAATCAAATGGGGGGCATTACCTCGATGATGACCAAGTTGCCCGGATTGAGCAATGTATCAACAGATATGATGAGTAATGTGAATGATAAAAGCATGGCCAGAACCTTAGCCATCATCAATTCCATGACCACATCTGAACGTCATGCCCCTAAAATCATTAATGGCTCACGTAAAAAACGAATTGCACAAGGTTCTGGAACTCAAATTCAAGATATCAATCGTCTGCTCAAACAACATGAACAAATGCAAAAGATGTTGAAAAAAATATCAAAACCAGGTGGTTTAAAAAATATGATGCGCGGGTTAGGAGACTTGCCCGGTTTACAACAATTGAAAAACTTAGGTAAATAAATAACGAAAGTTATAAATATTTAAGCAAAAATAACAAAGTTTTTTATTAAAGTGTCAATTAACACTTTAACTTTTTTTTATTTTTGCGTACAATGGTGCACATTTTTCATTAAATATTAAAATTGAGGGTCCTATGGTTGTGATTCGTTTAGCTCGAGGCGGCGCTAAAAAGCGTCCTTTTTATCATATTGTTGTGACCGATAGTCGTCGACGTCGTGATACCAATTACATTAAACGTATTGGTTATTTCAATCCGGTTGCACGTGGTCAAGAAAAAAGATTACATCTTGACCCTGAGCTTTTAAATTATTGGCAAGGCGTTGGTGCGCAAATGTCTGAACGCGTACAAGCATTGGTCAAAGAATATAATAAAGCCAATACTGCTGCATAAATAAATTGATGAAAAAAATGGTGTACTGTGGTGAATGATTGGGTTGTAATTGGGCGTTTTGGGCGTGTTCATGGAATTAAAGGTTTTATCCAAGTGCATTCTTTTACCGATCCGCTTGATAATGTTTTTGAATATCAACCTTGGTTTATTAATTTAAAAAAAACCTGGTGCCCCATTAAAATTCATCAAGAGCAGAATAATGGTCATAAATTCTTGGTTCAAGTAGAAAACTATATGACACGTGAGGAAGCCGGCTTTTTAACCAATATGGAAATCGCAGTTCCTCGTCATGTTCTGCCCGAATTGAATAATGAATTTTATCACCATGATTTAATTGGTTTAAAAGTTTATAACGTTCAACAAGAATACCTGGGAGAAATCGCCGATATTTTTGTGACCGGAGCCAATGACGTTTTGATCATTTCTGGTGAATCACAATACCTTATCCCCTTGGTGATGGAAGTGTTTGTTCAATCGATTGATTTAGAGAACCGCCAAGTATTGGTGCACTGGGATTTGAGTGATTCAAAATGACTTTACATTTTGGCGTGATCAGCATCTTTCCAGAGATGTTTGATTGTTTAAAGTACGGCGTAGTCGGTAAGGCCTTTGATAATGAACTGGCAAAACTAGACGCATGGAATCCCCGTCAATGGGCAGTATCAACATATGGCCATGTTGATGATAGACCTTACGGTGGCGGACCCGGTATGGTCATGATGTATGAACCCTTACATAAGGCTATTCAAACTGCTAAAATTGCCATGCCAACGGATGTAAAAACCGTCTATTTAAGTCCGCAAGGAATCAAAGTTGAACAAGAATTGCTTCAAAGGCATGTTGACAACAATAAGTCCGTTATTTTTATAGCTGGACGTTATGAAGGAATCGATGAGCGACTATTCGATGAAGATATTGATGAAGAGTGGTCGCTTGGTGATTTTGTAATGAGTGGAGGGGAAATTGCAGCAATGGCCTATATTGATGCAATGGTCCGTCTAATACCAGGCACTTTAAATGACGAGCGATCTCATATTGAGGATTCGTTTGTTAATGGGATATTAGATCATCCTCATTATACCAGACCAGCACATATTGATGGTCGTGATGTTCCAGAAGTGCTATTGAGTGGCTCTCACCAAACAATAGCACGTTGGCGTCGGCAGCAAGCACTGGGGAAGACGTGGTTAAAAAGACCAGAACTCCTTAATAAAGTGATTTTAAGCCATGAAGACCAACTTTTGTTAACTGAATTTAAACATAACAATGGCATGCAAAAGCAGGCCATGACCTCATTCAAGGAGTAAGGTATGACTAATATGATTGACATGATTAATGCTGAGCAAATGCAAGGCAAAGATATTCCTCAATTTGGACCTGGTGATACTGTTGTTGTCCAAGTTAAAGTTAAAGAGGGAAACCGTGAGCGTTTACAAGCGTTTGAAGGTGTTGTAATTGCAAAACGTGACCGAGGATTACACTCTGCATTTACTGTTCGAAAGATCTCTCAAAATGTTGGTGTTGAGCGTGTATTTCAAACGTACAGTAATCTAATTGACAGCATTAAAGTGACTCGTCGTGGTGATGTACGTCGTGCGAAACTTTATTATTTGCGTGAACTTTCTGGACGCGCTGCTCGTATTAAAGAGAAGTTACCAACTAAAATAGCTAAGTAACGATAAAAAAGCACTGAAAAGTGCTTTTTTTTTCTCTTTTAAGTATGATACTTCACGCACGGTTCTTTTCCTCATTCTCTGCTAAAAAAAATTCAACTTCATCACTTGACGTTCATGTTCTTGATTTATTCATTCTGATGTTTGATATAAACCGGAGTCTCTTATAAATCTCGCCCATGGTCGCCAAGAGTAACCTTCACCATCAATTGAATTGGAGCCACTTAAAGCAATCGGGGAATCATTACAACTAATTTTGCGAATAAGATAAATGCGATGATGAAGTAAAATAATTTTTAATAAAAATATCATGCATAGTCAACTTGAGAAATTTTCATTATTTTTTTAAGTTTTTAGTACGAAGATCTAAAATTGTTCTATAGTTAAATTAAATCCATCACCTCATTTAATCATGCATACTGAAACCATACTCTTGATGATAAATTTTATAATTGTAATTTCTATCATATATGGTTTGTTTTATCGAAAACAACAAAAATTTCTGTGCTCAGATCCCATCCCTGTAATTAAACCTTATTACGATTTATTTTGCATAGATACCCCAGTTGTCCAAACAGGTATATTGATCAAGGATATTCCTAAGGTCGATATCAACAATAATTTCATCATCATCAATGCGCTGATTTGGTTTAAGTTCAATCATAGTATTGTACATTTAGAAACCTTGGAAAACTTTTCATTTTTAAACTGCATCAATTTAGAAAAAAAATTAGTTCATTTATCAGTTACGAATGAAGAAACTTATGTGGAATATGATATTCGAATTTCATTTTCAAGTATTTTTGATCACCTGTATTTTCCAATTAATGATCATCAAATATCTATTGTTTTAACCCATGATAAATTGGGCACCGATGAAATCATATACGATGTGTCCGGGACCGCTATTCAATTTGATAAAAATGTAAAAGCTGAAGACATGAATGTTATTCGAGGAAATGCAGTTGCCGGATACCTTGAGAAAATCAATGTTGCAGAAAACAATGAAAAAAGTATTACTTATCCAGCCATATTATACTCGATTCTTTTGAAAAAAAACGGTCTTAAAAACATACGTTTAATCATTATTCCTTTGGTTTTAATATTTGGTATCTCCACAATCGTCTGTTTACTCGCAGCTTTACAACCAGGACAAAACTTCATACCCACTGGGATCACTACCCTCACGCTGATTATGGCTTATCGTTATGTGATTATGCAAATCTCCCCCAAAGTCAGTTACAATACGCTAACTGAAAATGTTTACAATTTAAGCCTATTATTTACATTCATCAATTTTATTTTACTTATAAGCGTTATCACCTTTGAAAAAATGGCAGTTGCATCCCAAGTTCTCATAACGTGGGCTATCCTATCAGAACCTATTTACATCCTGTTCTTAGTTAAAATGCTGTTTTTTAGAAATATTAGGCTGTTTACGCCACTAAAATGGACGAAAAAGACACGGTACTTGTTCAATATTCAAAAAGTCCATTTTAATGATGTTAAGTATTTATTAAAGCCCTCTTTTCTTTTTCGCATTAAATCTGTCTTTATCAAGCCTAATATCAGCATCTCAGAAAAAAATTTATTAATGCTTCTCCTTGAATGCAAAGAAATCAAAGAAAAACAAAAAATATTGATCACAAACTTCGATGAATGCATCCTCATTAGTGAATGGGGGCGCAATCCTCAGCATATTATGTCTTTACTAGAAAAACTCATTCAAAACAAAAAATTAAATACCGACTTGACCTTAACATCCCCTAAAACCTTTTTAATATTTAATCAACATTACATTAATGAATTTCAAGATTTGCTACTCTTTATCATGGTAGAATTTTTGCTCTATTTAAAAAACCCAAAACAAGTTTTTATTTTGCAAGATCACTCAACTCTGTTAAAAATCTTAAATGAAAATCATCAGGATTCACTCCAAAACCAATTGATCCATGAATTAAAAAATCTTCCCGATCAAGTCGTTATTCAACAAGAATCAAAGCACGTTATTATTCAGTCTTATCAGAATAAATCATTCACCAAAACTCGACACGCCACTATTTCCAATATCAATCCCACATTATATGCGAGCGTCAACAATCCTTGTTTTTCCAATTACATTGAGAAATCAATTCTGCAATGGCAAATGGCTTCTGAACAACAGCAACAATTTTTTATTGGACATATGTATCAAGATAAACTTGGCTATTTGGAAATCAAAAATGAACATAGTTCACAGTGGTATTCACTATTCTTCAATGCTAAAGTCAGCAGAACCTATCCTCATTTTTGCGTCAAAAATGAAATAACCTTTTACTCTTCCATGGATCTCCATAAATCTTTTGCATCTTTTTCTAAAAATATTTTACGAGGTTTTGCCATTCAATTTGGCGAATTGAATAACAAAATCATGCATCAATCTCAAGCTCTGAGTTGCTATACCCTCAACGATAATGGAGAACCACAAAAAGCCTTGCAAAATTTGAATTTATTTATGAGCAAATCCAAACTTCCACCAAGTATTCTTTGCCCTCTAGGCACTAATATACTGGCATCCTTTGAACAACATATTCAAAAAAAGGATTTAATTGTATTATTTCCTTTAAGCGGTAGCAATCAATATAGACATGCTCAGTATAACAATATGTATTTTTTTCGTGGATCTTATGTCGACGAAGCAAAGTTGCTTTTAGAACACGCGATAAAAAAACGAAACACCAAGAAAATTTGTGTATTTTATCAAAATGATAACTATGGAAACAATGCAATCAATGGAATCCTAGATTCATTAAAAAAAGACTTTGATGCTTATTTATTACTTTCTCATGAGCGCAATAAATTACAATTTTTAGATTTTTCAGAGCAAATCAATGCTTTCATGCCAGATAGTATTTTATTTATCTCAGCCTTTGCCCCTGCAGCCACATTTGCTCATACCTTGGGTTTGAGTCGTATAGCTGAAATAAATTTGTATGCGATCGCTTCCTCTGCACATCATTTATTTGAATATTTAAAAAATTTAGGGATACCTTTAATACGAACGCACATCGTCCCCCCAATGCATTCTCATTTAGAAATCCTAAAAAATTATCATAAAGCTATTCAAGAACACCCTTTACCTTTTCAAACTTCTGATGAATCCTTGGAATCTTATATTGTGGCTAATATTATCAGTGATATGCTTGAAAAAACCGACTTTTCTCTTGAACCCACACTAATTGAAAACTATTTCCAGTCACTAAAAAACGTCTCTTTCAAAGGTTTGAATCTTAATTTCAACCCACTGACTCGTCAACTTTACCATGACATCTGGATAGAAGATGATGCCTCAAGTTTCGACAATAATGACCGATAATCTTTATATAGACAATATTGAGAGTCAATATGCGTAAATTGATAAAAATTTCGATTCTACTGCTTTGCACACAAGTAGCTATAGCGGGGTGCGATCTCACCAAATTTCGTTGGGGCTGCAATATTTATCCAAAATCAAAAAACACAAGAACGCATGATGCCCTCATTTATTGTGGGAGTACCAAACTGTATGTGAGTCGTGAACAGTTTAATTTAATTCGACACTATCAAAGTGCAGGAGTCCATATGAGTATCAAGGTCAATGATATCTATTATGATGGCCCTTGTGTTGCCACTCGTCATAATATTCATCACCAAAAACTAGATAAAGTCAGTTATTTTTAAACTCTATTTTTTTTGTTAAACTGACGTTAATTTTAAATATCGAAAATTCTTTATGCCTCAACCTCTTATTATACGCCTTCCCAACTGGGTCGGAGACGTCGTCATGTGTTTGCCTGCTATCAAATACTTACAGACACTCAATATCCCCATGATATTGATGGGTCGTGCCTGGATTCATGACCTATTAAAAGATTTAGATATTCCTAAAAAAACCTGGCCAAAATCTCATATTCAAGCGATTCAGACCTTAAGAGCCATTCCTTATAAGAACCTTTTACTTTTCACCAATAGCTTTTCAAGTGCAATGATTGCGATAACGGCGGGGAAAAAAGCGATTGGTTATGCAAAAGATTGCCGCGGCCCATTACTTTATCGTGCCATCCCCAAACCTAAAAATTATCATGAAACAACTCTTTTTAATCGATTAACTAAAACCTGCTTAAACGTTTTTTACCCACAAATACAAATCGATGAATTCTCTCAAATTCCTGAAATAAATCTAAAACAGCTCCTTATAAATAAATCATTGCCAACATCATACATCGTCTTGTGTCCATTTGCTCATGGTAAAAATCGGCAAGGACAATCAAAAAAATGGCCTCATTGGCAAGCTCTTTTCGAAAAACTCAAACATCTTCATCCCATCATCTGTCCCGGCCCCAATGAAATAGAGGAAGCTGAAAGACAATTTCCCAAAAATCATATACTTCAAGGTTTATCTCTTTATGACTATCTTCAAGTATTATCACAGGCCCAATGCGTTATCGCTAATGATAGCGGCCCTTTGCATATGGCCGCAGCACTAAACTGCCCAACTATTGGTCTATTTGGCGCCACTTGTGAAAAAAGAACAGCCCCTCGTCGAGCGCTTATTTTAGGACATTTAGGTCAATGGCCTGATATCGAAACAGTTTTTTATCATATTAATGAAATAATTTTGCATTATGACGCTTAGAAACATTGTAATATGATAATAAGAGTGTTAAAATAATGTTTTTTTAAGCAACTTGCATTACGTTGGAAACAAAATATAAAGGTACACTGAGTTCATCAACATCTTTTAAATCTGTTAAAAATTAATGCTCAACCATAAGGAATTTCCTTCATGTCAGAAAAAATACGTGGTAAAGTTAAATGGTTTAACGAAAGCAAAGGCTTTGGTTTTATTGAAAGCGAAGGCAAAGATTACTTTGTTCACTTCAGCGCAATCCAAGGCTCAGGTTTCAAAACCTTAGCTGAAGGTGCAAATGTTTTATTCAAAGCAGGAATGGGTAAAAAAGGCCCACAAGCTGAAGAAGTTGAAGCAGTTTAGTACCTCTGAGCACAAAGTTCTATAACTTTGTGCTCAACCTTTCGTAGCATATCCTCTAAATCCAAACAATCAAAAAACGCCTCTACAGCAAATATTCCTCTAAAATAATATTTCATTAAAGAACGACTTTGTATCAATGCCTGAAATTCACCTTCCAAGTCACTTAAAGCCATCACATGTTGTTTAAAAACATCCAGACACTCAGATAAGAGAATCTTTTTTTCTCCAAACATTAAATGCTGGTATAACCAGGGACGTCCACAACCCGCTCTTGAAATCATCAGTGCATCACAGCCAGTTTCTTGATAGGCTTTCATCAATGAAGCTGTATCGTATATGTCTCCATTAGCAATCACAGGAATTTGCAAATAAGACTTAATATGCGCAATGGCTTGATAATCACAAGGTTTATTATAATCATCTCGATATGTTCGTCCGTGAACAATTAAGGCATCGGCGCCAGCTTCTTGAATAGCCAAGGTCAATTGCTTATCTTTTTCCCTATCTTGTATACGAATCTTAACCGTCAAGGGAATGGAAATCTCTGATTTAACCTGCCGAATCATGTGTAAAAGATTGGCAGGGTTTTCCAAAAGCGCACTACCGGCACCTTTTTTACGAATTTTAGGTTTTGGACAACCACAGTTGATGTCAATTAAATCAGCACCCAATGCCTCAAGCTTGCTCGCTGCGGCTGCCAACTCATCCGCTTTTGTACCAGATAATTGATAACACAAAATTCCTTCTTTCGTGCTTCGGTGTAAATAACGAGAACCGGGCGCATGTTTATATAAAACATCATGGGCTGAAATCATTTCGGAAACACAATAATCTGGCATTTGATAAGCAGAAAAACTTTCACGAAAAGGTGAACAACTGAAACCTGCCAATGGGCCTTGAATTAAACCATGCGAGAAAACCAAAGAGCCTATCTTAAACATATTTTTTCTCATAAATATTACATTATAAACAAAAATCCATCCTTTGAATATCACCTATCCTGCCGGTTCAATCACTCGATGATATTTATAAAAATGATGATGTTGAGGTCTTTCAGACTCTTGAGTTTTATGAAAAAAATGATGGTGAGGACTTTCACTATGTTCGTGCCACCATAATACACCAAATAGACTTATTACAAATATGAATAATACAATCCCAATCCAATATTGCATCGTCTCTACTCCTTTTTTTTCTAAGCTCATTTTATTATAGACAAAAATTAAACTATAATTTAATCAAACTCCTTATTCATTCCATCATGAAGATTGCCTTTTTTTCCACAAATAAATTTGAAAAACCCTACTTTGATGCAATGAAAGAAAAACATCGAATTGATTATTTTGATATCCCCTTGAATCAACAATCTGCTCAACTTCTAGATAATCATGAGGCTGTGTGTGTATTTGTTAACGATGAAATCAATCAAGCATGCGTTAACATTTTAAAACAAAAACACATCAAAATGATTCTGCTGCGTTGTACAGGCTATAATAACGTTGATATCAAAGCTTGCCATGCAGCTCATATTGCTGTTGCCAATGTTCCACAATATTCTCCGCATGCAGTTGCAGAACATGCGCTCGCTCTATTATTATGTCTTAACCGAAAAATTCATAAAGCGTATACACGTATTAAAGAAGGTAATTTTGATTTGAATGGTTTACAGGGTTTTGACTTGTACCAAAAAACAATAGGTATCATAGGTGTTGGCGCTATAGGTCAGGTGTTTGCTCAAATTTGTCATGGGCTCGGATGTCAAATATTGGCCTATGATCCTGTCAAAACAGACTTACCTTATATTCAATGGACTGATTTAAACACCTTGTGTCAACAATCAGATATCATTAGTCTTCATTGCCCACTCAATGACCACACATACCACATCATCAACCAACAAACATTAAATTTAATGAAAAAAAATGTGATTTTAATCAATACCGGACGTGGCGCCTTAATTGATAGCCAAGCTTTAATTAAGTCTCTTAAACAACAAAATATTGCAGGCGTTGCTTTGGATGTTTATGAACTTGAAAACAATATCTTTTTTCAAGATCACTCCCTGGATATCATTCAAGATGATCTGCTTATGCGATTGACCACATTTCCCAATGTCCTCATCACAAGCCACCAAGGTTTTTTAACCGACGAAGCATTACATCACATAGCCCAAACAACTCTCAACAACCTGAACCAATTCGTTAAAAATCAATATTGCCAAAATCTAATTTCATCGCAGGAAGTATAAATAGTGCACTCAGAGGGGCTCTAGCCGCCTAAAACTTGCTTTAATTTTTCATAGCATTTTCTGCTTAGCGCGCCTTAATCTGCGTTTCTTTTGACGTTTTAGTTTTTCTATTCTTTGTTGTTCTTTAGTCTTTTCATCGCTAACAATGCCATGATATTTTTCACATAACCGCATTCTTGCAAAATAGCGATTGTCTTCACGACTTCTCGAATCCTGGCATTTTATCTCAATGCCAGACGGAATATGTTTCAAGTAGACAGTTGAAGCTGTTTTATGTAACTTTTGCCCACCCTTGCCACTGCCTATGATAAATTTTTCGATGAGATCGTTTTCATTGATATGAAGTTTTTCCATCCGATCAGCCAAATTATCCCATTTATCACTGTTAACCATTAAGTAGGCTCAAATTATTCAAGTAATCTCTTTTTTAGTTTTTCTACCAGAACAATTATAAAAAGGAAAGATATGTATGTAAAGTTACATTATTTATCACGATAAGAACACGAGATAGTCAAGTAAAACCAGACACAGTAATTGAGTTGCATTTCATAAAACGTTTTTCTAATTTGCATTGAAATTTTTAGGATTCAAATTCTATTTGGAAGTAAGTTCACCCATCATCAGCATAAAGACGCCACTTTTACGCCGAGCATTCAGATCTGTCCGCAAATTTATCACAGAGTAAAGCTAACTATTTAATTTTTATAACGTTCAAATGGTGCACTCGGAGGGACTCGAACCCCCGACACCTTGGTTCGAAGCCAAGTACTCTATCCAGCTGAGCTACGAGTGCATGAACATGGTGGGCCGTATAGGATTCGAACCTATGACACAAAGGTTAAAAGCCTTCTGCTCTACCAACTGAGCTAACGGCCCATAATTGGGAATTCTTAAAACATGGTGGGTCGTATAGGATTCGAACCTATGACACAAAGGTTAAAAGCCTTCTGCTCTACCGACTGAGCTAACGACCCAAAGAGATTGTGATCATACTGAATTAGAAAAAATTTTCAAGTATTTTTCGATAAAAATTTCATTTTTTTGCATTTTGAAAAAACAAATCTGCATCTGTAGCCAAAATATCTATATTTTTTTGGTTCCATTGCTCGATTAAAATAGATTGTCTCGATTTTTCAACCAAAACTAAAATTACATCCGCGCCCATTGCACCACAACCTTTGGCTGCGAGAATGTGTTCTTTTTTAATTGTTTCTAATATTTGTTGGGTATGTAATGCAACAAAACCCGACTCATCCAGACTATCTCCAAATAAGCGAATCGCGTCAATAAAAGCATCTGCATTTTGATGTTCTAACCCAAAAATCGCTTGCTCACTCGCCAAAGCCATTTTTTTCCAATTTAAAATATGTAAAGTTTCTTGCAAATGCGAATGTGTTTTTAATTTTTGTCCAGTATGAATTAAAATAAATCCGATATCATCAAATGGCCATGCAAATGATTTACACCGTAAAGGGGAAGCTTCAACCACAGACAGTCCTTGAGACGTTTGAGCAATGACATCATAACCACTAGGCTTTTGCGCAGCGTTCACATCTGAAAAAGCCAAATACGTTTCATAAAGATGTTGTCTGTTTTCAAAGTGCCCTTCCAATTGAGCATAAGCCAATAAAAACTCAGCACTAGAAGCGCCCAATCCACCTTTACCTAAATATGGATCTTTTAAACCCCAATCACATTTTTTTTGGGTTTTCGAAAACCAATATCGAGCAGCCATACAATCCGGATGCAAATGCTTACTTTCGTCTACAGAAAAAGAGGGTGTCGTCAGTGCTAAAATGGCAGGACCACCTTTTAACGCCAGATACTCACCAAGCAAAAAAGTTTTTGATGGAATATATATATATTTCATGATTTTTGTTTTTCTAAATATTCATTTAATAGATGTTGAGCAATGCGATTAGAGATTGGTTTTTTCGCTTCGATACGCTCAAATAAAGCTTCCCGCAACCAAACCGCTTCAGACTCAAGACATCCTACCGCTAATAAAATATTATCAATGTGTAAACGCATATGCCCTTGAATAATCCCTTCTGATGCCAAAGCACGAATTGCGCCTAAATTCTGAACCAAACCCACCGCAGCGACAACTCTTGCCAAGTGATTGGCAGAGGTAATATTCATCATTCGTAAAGCCATTTTGGCCGTAGGATGCAAAGCAGTTACGCCACCAACGGTGCCAACAACAATCGGCGCTGTCAACTCTCCAATGAGTTGTTGATCGTGATAACGCCAATGACTTAATGCGGTATACTGCCCACCAGTAGCAGCGTATGCATGCATTCCGGCTTCTACCGCCCGCCAATCATTGCCGGTTGCAATCAAGACCCCATCAATACCATTCATAATTCCTTTATTGTGGGTCGCAGCACGATAAGGATCGGTTTCAGCAAAAATAGAGGCTTCCATAATGGCCTCTCCTTCTTCTTCAGAAATACCATGTAGTACCACTCGAGCGGTTGTTAATTTTTGATCATTTAAATTCGACAAAATACATAAATGCACCTTTTCTTGTGTCACCATTTCAATAGGCGCTTTTAAATACTCCAATACTTGATTAATTAAATTAGCGCCCATGGCATCGCAAGGGTCCATTAAAATATGAATAACCAACATATTTTCACCATCGGTGCGTTCCAAAGTACGAAACTCCATCGCCTGCACCCCACCACCTCGCGCCACAATGCCTGGAACGACCCATTCATTGACTTCAGCAATCCAGTGATGTTGATGTGCGCGCAATTGCAACAAGCAATAATTCATATCCCGAACTTTAGGAATTTGAATTTGACCAATGATACAATTGCCCTGTTGACTGGTTGTGATTTTTCCATGTTGGCTAATCCATTTGGCCGTTTTAGATAAGGCGGCAATCACAGAAGTTTCCTCAATTGCCAAGGGAATAGCATAATCTCTTTCATCAATTCGAAAATGTGCAGCCACACCTAAGGGAATTTGAAAATACCCTAAAGCATTTTCGATACAATGCTCAGCTAAATTTGATGATTGCAAGCCACCTTGTTTTAAATAATCAATATCATCTAAACTTAAAATACCTGCATTTAATAATTTTTCAAATCGCTCATTGCGAGAAAGTTTTGAAAACCCCTGCCAGTTGATGGGAACTTTTTTCATCATAGAGATCCTTTTTCTAACGTCACCAAGGATTGTTGTTTTAATGCCTGAATATTTTGAGAACCTGTACAAAACATCGCAACTTTTAATTCATATTCAAAAATTTTCATTTTTTCCTGAACTTTTTCAGCGCTTTCAAGTGCACAAGCAAGAATTGGTTTTGCAATGCCCACTTGAGCGGCTCCAAGAGCAATCGCTTTGGCTGCATCCAAGCCATGACGTATACCGCCAGAACCCCAAATTTCAGCTTGTAAAAACATCGATTTTGCTTGATGCAGAACATTGACAGTCGATATGCCCCAATTGGCAAAAGTTAAAGCGGCATGAGAACGCAAGATATCTTGTTTTGCGCGCGATCCTTCAATACGTCCCCAATGAGTGCCGCCCATGCCGCTAACATCAATTGCATGCACCCCAATATCATTGAGTCTTTGCAATGTTTTTGCAGAAAAACCACAACCCGTTTCTTTAACCACAACAGGTACGCCAATGTGTGAGACGAAATGTTCTAAAGCCTGCCAAGCTCCTTTAAATGACGTCGTTCCTTCCGGTTGAATCACTTCTTGTAATGGATTGCAATGTACAATAAAAGCCTGAGCACGCAAATTTGTAATTAATGATTTTAACGTCGATATCGGTGTTTCAATCAATTGCGCAATACCAATATTGGCCATGACCATCACATCTGGATAAATCGCACGAAGCAACTGCCATTCAGAAGCAGCATCTTTATCAAACAGTTCACGACGTTGCGAACCAACGCCCATTGCCCAACCACTTTCCTGACAAGCTGCTAATAAATGACCATTAATGGTTTTAGCATGTTGATGACCCGCCGTCATTGAACTGATAAAAAAGGGAGTCGATCTTAAATGCCCGAGAGAATAAGAACTTAAATCAATATCAGAAAAATTAATATCCGGTATCGCTTCATGAATCAATTGATATTCATCAAAAAAATTATAGGCATCTGTTTGATGAATAGGATTCAAAGCTAATTCAATATGATCTTTTTTTCGTTGTTCAAAATGACTTATAACTTCGTCCATTATGGGGGTCAATCAAAAAAATAATAGTTTTGATATTTTACCACATTTGAAATGAAAAGACATGAATAATAGATAACTTATAAACAAAAAAATTATTTTTTAAACAATATTCGTAAAATACTTTTTTTTCAAAAGCACATCCTCTATCATATCAAGAAACAGGATGATAACATTTCCCTATGAGCATTTCGACACCACCATTCATTACATATAACGCAGAGAATCAAGTTTTTGAACTTTTAGGTTCCTGGACCATTCAAACTATTTCTAATATCCAATGGCCCGAGATCCCAAAACATATCCATAGAATTCTTCTAGATGCTAGTCAAATTCAAAAAATGGATAGTGCCGGTGCTTATGCTATTCTTGAATATAGAAAAAAATTGTCTCATCACCATATCGAAAGTGAACTTTTAGGTCTTTGCGAAGAAAAACAACAGCTTTATAAGATCATTGAAAAAAAGCTGCCTCCAAGACCAAATCTTCATGAAAAAGAACCGAAAAAACCCATATTCGAACGCGTGGGGAGAGAAGCTTACCAAAAGTATCTTCAATTCATCGGGCTATTAACTCTAGTAGGGGATTTATTACTCACCATTAGAAATAATTTTGGTAAATGGCAACGCTTTCATCCTGATTATATTTTTTCAAACATCGCACAAGCAGGTATATTTGCCTTACCTATTCTTGCATTATTATCTTTTTTAATCGGCGTGGTTTTGGCTTATCAAATGGGCTTACAACTCGAGACCTATGGCGCCAATATCTTCATTGCCTATCTTTGTGGCATGGCTATATTTAGAGAATTTGGCCCCCTGATTACTGCCATCATCGTTGCCGGACGTACAAGTTCTGCTTTTACCGCGCAGTTAGGCAGCATGAAACTCAATGAAGAAATTGATGCATTAGAAACCATGGGTTTATCACCCACTGAATTTTTAGTCGCACCCAAAGTGATTGGGCTGACACTGATTTTTCCATTACTGATTTTTTGGTCTAACATATTTGGGATTTTAGGTGCGATGTTCATGTCTAAAATCATGTTACATATTGGCTATCATGATTTTTTGATTCGTCTGCAAGAAAGTGTGGGCTTAAAACAAATGATGCTAGGTCTTTATAAATCACCTGCATTTTCGATTTTAATTGCACTGGTCGGCTGTTTTCAAGGTTTTAGGGTTGGAAATAGTGCTGATAGCGTCGGTCATCAAACCACCAAAAGCGTGGTTCAATCTTTGTTTCTAATTATTATCACCGATGCTATCTATTCCATCATTTACAGTGCCTTGGACCTTTAATCATGACTCAAAATATCATTGAAATTAGAGATTTAGACAATTGCTTTGGAAAACAATGGGTACATCGTAAATTACAGTTGGATATCAAAAAGGGTGAAATTTTAGCCATTATTGGTGGCAGTGGTAGTGGCAAAACCACCTTGATTCGAAGTATATTAATGCTACAAGAACCAACAGCGGGGAACATTAAGGTATTTGGACAAAACATCAAAAATATCAGTCACGCCAATGCTCAAAAACTTCGTGCACGTTGGGGCATGCTTTTTCAACACAGCGCGCTATTTTCAGTCCTAACTGTCCAAGAAAACATTGTCTTTCCAATGCAAGAATTAACCCAGCTCACACTCGAGCAAATGCAAGATCTCGCGCGCTTAAAAATTGCTTTAGTTGGCTTGCCACCTCATGCAGCCAATATGTATCCTGCAGAACTGAGTGGTGGTATGCAAAGACGAGCTGCCGCAGCCCGAGCACTTGCCATGGATCCTGAGCTTTTATTTTTGGATGAACCAACAACAGGTCTTGATCCTATTAGTGCAAGACAATTTGATGAGCTCATCGTATTGCTTCGAAACAGTCTCAATTTAACGATTGTCATCATAAGTCATGATATCGCCTCTTTGGAACGCTGCACGGACAGAGTCGCATTTATTGGTGAAGGGCGCGTTTTGGCAATTGAACCCATTGAACAACTTAAGAAAAACAAACATCCTTTGATTGCCGATTACTTTAGTAAAGTCTAAAAAGGTGAAGAATATTCAAACTTTTGTTACAATGTCAAAAGCTTGATGAACAATTGAATAAATTTTCAACGATAGGAGCGCTGAGTGGAAGCGAAAACCAACTATACACTTGTTGGCTTTAGTGTGATTATACTTTTAATATCGCTATGCGCAGGCGCGATTTGGCTATCTTTTGGTTTTGATAAAACCAAATATCTTCATTATGTGGTTTATACCCGAGAATCCGTTTCTGGTTTAAGTGAAGATGCTTTGGTAAAATTCAATGGCGTCAAAATTGGTTTTGTCGATCATGTCTCTTTGAGCGCAGATCAACCCGGCAAAGTCAGAATTCTATTAAATATAGCCCAAGGGACACCCATTACCAAAAGCACTTACGCTACCATGATGGCACAAGGAATTACTGGCTCTTATTATTTGAATTTATCTGAAGATGGAAATAACCATACGCTTTTATTGAGCACGCCCGCTCAACCCATCCCAGAAATTCCCTACCATGACTCCTTCTTTTATCGCCTCGAGAAAAATTTTGATGTCATTTCTAAAGAGGTGGAGAGCATGTTTAGTCAAGAAAATTCCAATCACATGACTCAAATCCTCTCGCATCTAGAAAATATTAGTGCAGTGATTGATGAAAACAATCGAAATATGAATGTTTTTCTTAAAGATCTGCCAAAAATCTCAAGTCAGCTCAAAGAAGCTATTCAAGAAGTCAGCAACATGAGTAATGATGTGGCCTTAGCCGGACGTAATGTGACCAGCACCATGAAGTCAGCTCGCTTTACCTTAGATAAATTCAATCAACAAGCAATACCACCTGCCGTTGATTTTATCAATCGGATTAATCAGATCGCAGCAACGCTTGAGCAAATTTCACAAGATATTGAACAAAATCCGGCGATTATTCTACGTGGGAAAAAACCACCTGCACTCGGACCAGGAGAGTAATAAAATGAAGCATTTATTAACCATTATCACCCTCATTTTGCTCAGCGCCTGTTCTTCCATTAAATTGCCGGTCACTGAGCAGTATCAATTAACGCAATTTAGCCATAAAGTTTATCAAAATCCTCATGGCAGTAAATCCTTATTTGTCTCACCACCAGAGGCTCTACGTGGCTATGACAGCACCAAAATGCACTATTCCACCCAGCCTTATGAAGTTAAAAATTTTGCACATCATGCCTGGCTTGGTGCGCCTGCGCAAATGATTCATCCTCTGTTGACCCAAAGCTTGCAACAAAGTGGCTATTTCAAAGCGGTGACAGCAGGCATCTATAGTGATAAAACCGACTATCGCCTGGATAGTCAACTACTCATGCTACAACAGAATTTTATCAAACGCCCAAGTACGCTATTTCTAGTGATAAAAGTTGTACTCAATGATGCCAAAAATCATACCGTTGTCGCATCCAAAATTTTTCAATACCGAATCCCCTGCAATATGGATACCCCCTATGGCGGTGTCTTGGCAGCCAATAAAGCTGTTAGACTATTTACCGAAGATACGGTAAAATTCATCTCTCTGAATATTGATAAAAAATAAGTAGTCATTTATGAAAGGATTTCGCTGGCTCATCATGAGCTTTATTTTTTTTGCTTATATATTAAATTTCATGGATAGATCGGCCCTATCCTATGTCATAGAACCACTAGAAAAACAATTTGGCCTCAATAACCAAGATTTTGGTCTACTTTATGCCGCTTTTGGCATCAGCTATCTCTTAATGACGGTCATCGGTGGACTCCTCGTTGATCGTTTTGGTTCTCGTCGGATTCTGACTCTATTTTCAGCTCTATGGTCTATTGTGAGTGGGATGATGGCGCTTGCGAGTGGATTTTTTTCTATTTTGCTCCTTCGAGTCGCATTGGGAATTGCTGAAGGCCCTGCATTCCCAGCTTTGACCCGTGTTTCTGCAGACTGGTTACCAACCTCGGAACGCGCTAGAGCATTGGCCATCAGCTTATCAGCCATTCCTTTAGCTTCAGTCATCGGAGCTCCCTTTATTTCCTCCTTAATCATCTTATTAAGTTGGAAATTGATGTTTATCACCCTCGGTGCTCTGGGCCTTATATGGTCGACTTGCTGGTATTTTATTTTTACGGATAAACCCCATCAATCTAAATTTGTGAATGAACTCGAAATTTTACACATTCAAGAGGATCAGCCCAAACCGATAAAAGCAGGCTCTCTTAAAGAATTTTTAGCCTATCTACAACATCAACCAAAATTAGTAACCGCCTATCTGGCTTATTTTTGTCTTGGTTATCTATTATCCTTTTCAGTCTCATGGTGGCCAGGTTTGCTACAACAGACCTATCATCTACCATTACAACAAATTGGTTGGTTGTTATGTATCCCATGGTTTTGTGCAACATTGAGTATTTTAGCCGGAGGCCAATTGTCTGATCAAATATGGCAAAAAACCCATTGCGTGGTTCAAGCACGTTTTAATGTCATGATTATATGTAATATTGGCAGTGCCATCGCCTTTATCCCCTTGATATTTACCCATTCATTAATCATTGCCATATCAAGCATTTCATTTGGATTAGCACTCGGACTAATGCCCATTGCCCCTTTCTATGCCCTCAATAGTGATTTAGCCAAAGAGTATGCAGGAACTAGTCAAGGACTCATGTCCAGTAGCCTTGGCATTGCAAGCTTTATTGCGCCCGCTCTAACAGGCTATCTTAGCCATCATGATGGACATTTTAATCATGCAATACTGGTCATTATTATTTTGATGTTGTTATCTGCTGTGGGGCTTCAAATAGAAAAAAATAAATCTTGATGATCATCTACTCAAGTACGAGGTCTAAACTGAAACATCAAACCCAAACGTAAAAAAACATATATATATCTACCATGATAAAACCAAACGGCCACTTGAACAAAAGTCTATGTCAAATCAGCATCCCTCTCTAAGAATATAATTGCACTCATTTGTCCATGGCCGTATGATATAAATGTTGTAAATATTATAAATTATAATAGGGCTCTTGCATAACTTAATAAATTGATTAAACTTGTTGATTTTTGGCAAGGAAGTC
>CAZNFJ010000027.1:0-26154 GCA_964572685.1 uncultured Legionellaceae bacterium | reverse complement strand
GCCAAAAATCAACAAGTTTAATCAATTTATTAAGTTATGCAAGAGCTCTAATATTTTCAACCCATGACGAAGAACAACTTTGATAGCTTGTGTTATAGCACTCACATCCCATGGTTTTAGCTCTTTGAATAGATGCTTCATTGCAGTTCATGCTTAAAGCAGCAATGCGCCAATCTTTATTTTGTTGTTTCAACGCCTCTATTAGCTCGAACTGAAAACTGGAAAAAATAAAATCATCGATATTTATAACTTTTTCCATTGCTTGAAATAATGTATCTAAAAATAAAGGGATTTTTTCTTTGGTGATGGTTTTAAGTTCAAGATTAATGATTCCTGGATATTGATGATGCCATTCGAGTAAATCATCAAAGCTTGGAATTTTAACATGTTGATATTGCGCTGAAAACCAGGAACCAGCATCCAACTTAGAAATCTTGTCCCAATTCGCATTCCAGACAGGACCATGACCGTTGGTGGTACGATTAAAAGTATCATCATGAATAATATAGAGAACACCATCTAGAGACATAGCAACATCGCATTCAATAAAATGAATCCCTCTTTTGAATGCGAAGGTGAATGCTTCTAGTGTATTTTCAGGAGCATGTTTAGAAGCACCTCGATGAGCAATGATTTGCATAGGATTTTCTTAGTTTAAAGACTATATTTAAAAATAAACATGGATTCATCTAAATGCAATACTTTCATATCTATTCTCATCGAATTATAATAATTATTTGATTAACGGAAGGCTTTATCGCATGAATGATATTTTTACACTCGCCAAACAACATCAATTTGGAAAAATTCACTTTAAAAATTGTGAAAAATCAGGGATGCAAGCCATTATTGCCATCCATAACACCAAGCGTGGCCCTGCTTTGGGAGGATGCCGGTTTATTGAATATGTCTCGACAGAACATGCTCTCATTGATGCTTTAAGGCTTGCACAAGGCATGAGCTATAAAGCTGCCATGGCCGATCTCCCTTTGGGCGGTGGAAAATCGGTCATACTCAAACCATCAGGAGGCTTTTCAAGAGAAGCTTATATGCATTCTTTTGGGGAATTTGTCGATTCTTTACATGGTGAATATATTACAGCTCTTGACTCAGGAACTGAATTAACCGACATGGATATCATCTCAGAACATACTCGCTATTTGGCCAGCAAAACCACTGACTATGGCGACCCATCACCCCATACAGTTGAGGGTGTAATTGAAGGGATTAAAGCCGCTTGTGCATTTCGCTTTCAACGTGATGGCCTGGAAGGTTTGACCATGGCCATTCAAGGTTTGGGACATGTGGGACATGGAGTTACTGAAAAATTACAAGCCATGGGAGTTCGCTGTATCGTCGCAGATACCAATTCTAAAGCAGTCGCTTCTCTAAAAAATGTCGAAGTCGTCAGTACTGAAGATATTCATCGTGTCGAATGTGACGTCTTTGTTCCTTGCGCTTTGGGTGGAATTATTCATCCAAAGTCTATTCATGAGCTTCAATGTAAAATCATTGCTGGTGCTGCTAATAATCAATTACTCAATGCCGATTGCGCTTTTGAACTACAAAGAAAAAATATTTTATTTACCCCTGATTATGTCATTAATGCTGGTGGGCTTATTTTTGCAGCAGGCCAATACTTCAAAACCCCCATGGAAGAAATTCAAGCTCAAATTCAACAAATTTATCATCGACTTCTTGATATTTTTAAGATTTCTCAAGAACATGGGGAGCCGCCCTCAATGATTGTAGACAAAATTGCAAAAGAAAAAATTGGAGTGAGTCTATGAGTGATTTAAAATTCACCCCACTCACGCCGGAATTGTATGAATATTTGGTTGAGGTTTCATCCCGTGAATCCTCAATCCTCCAACAAATTCGTGAACAAAATGATAAGCATCCCCAAATACGTATGCAAATTGCCCCCGATCAGGCTCAATTTTTACAGTTTTTGATTCGAGCCATTGGGGCCAAAAAAGTTTTAGAATTAGGTACTTTTTTAGGCTACAGTGCTGCTGCCATGGCAGAAGCACTACCTGATGATGGCCAAGTTATCACTTTGGATCATGATGTTAAAACCACCATCATTGCTCAAAAACATTGGAAAGAGGCTCATTTAGATGACAAAATCCAATTAAGACTGGGTGCTGCCCTGGATACTCTTCAAACGCTCATAGATGAAAATCACCAGTTTGATTTTATTTTTATTGATGCAGATAAACGCAACTACCCTCAGTATTATCAATTGGCTAAACAATTGCTTGCCCCCAAAGGCATGATGGCCATTGATAATGTTTTGTATCATGGCGAAGTCTCTCAATCGACGCCTTCTAAAAATGCTCATGCCATCAATACATTCAATCACATGATTCATCAGGATGAGTCTGTTCACATCAGCTTATTACCGATTGCAGATGGTTTAACTTTGGTTCAAAAAAAATAATCTTTCAAGTCCTTGACTTCGGGTGTCATCCCATCAAATACTAGTGGTATTCACTTGATTTCAAAGGACTTTAATCGTGTACTCAGCACAAAATCCATGCGCACTCAATGGTTTTGCTTTTTTAGAATTCTCAAGCCCAAATCCTGCACATGTGCATGAAATATTTAAAAAAATGGGCTTTAGTCAAATCGCACGCCACCCCCATCATACACTCGATTATTGGCAACAAAATCAAATTCATTTGATACACAATCATATAGAAAACTCGCAAGCCGCCCAGCATGCCAAAACGCATAAAGCCGGTGCCTGTGCCATGGGATTTCTCGTTGCAGATGCTGAAAAATCTTTTCAAATTGCCATTGATCGAGGAGCAAAAGAAGCTCAACGGCATCCCATCTATAATTTACGTGCCATTGAGGGAATTGGTGGTAGCGTCATTTATTTTGCCGATGCGCATTTCAGACCCTATGGAGACGATTGGCATATTCAAGCAAATAATTGGCAAAAAAACTGTGGTCTACAATATATTGACCACCTCACCCATAATGTCAAACGCGGACAACTGAAAAAATGGGCTGATTTTTATCACCGTATTTTTAATTTTCATGAAATTAGAAACTTCAACATCACAGGAAAATTGACCGGGCTTTATAGTGAAGCTTTGGAAAGTCCTTGTGGAAAAATTAAAATTCCACTGAATGAATCCAAGGATGATAAATCTCAAATTGAAGAATTTTTACATGAGTTTCACGGAGAAGGTATTCAGCATATTGCCCTGCATACACAAAACATCTATGACACGGTGAGCAAAATGCAAGATCAA
Source organism: uncultured Legionellaceae bacterium (assembly GCA_964572685.1). Taxonomy (GTDB): domain Bacteria; phylum Pseudomonadota; class Gammaproteobacteria; order Legionellales; family Legionellaceae; genus UBA2653. Next base: position 22,888 of record CAZNFJ010000027.1, on the reverse strand, counting down.
GGTATTCAATTCCTCGATACCCCGTCAGCTTATTTTGAAATGATTGCCAAACGCTTACCTTGGCAACAAGAATCCATTGCAGAACTTCAGAAATGCAAAATCCTCATTGATGGCGGTCCCAAAGAAAGTGATGGTTTATTATTACAGATTTTTACTGAAAATATCTTTGGACCAGTTTTTTTTGAAATCATACACAGAAAAGGTAACCAGGGTTTTGGAGAAGGTAATTTTCAGGCTTTATTTGAAGCGATTGAACGCGACCAAATGGAGCGAGGTGTTTTATGAAATTTGCCAGCAAAAAATCAAGGCACTTGGATGGTGAATTATGTTTAGTGAGTCGCTGTCTGAATCATTATGTGTCGCTTAAAGAACTATGCCCTACTTTGCAACAAGCGATTGAGCAATGGGATAGTCTATATTCTGATTTTTTAAAAATCAATGAGGCCTTACATCTCCATCAATTAAAAGACATCAAACCTTTTGATGCACATGCGTTTTGCTCTCCACTACCACGGGCTTACCAATGGGCAGATGGTAGTAGTTATCTCAATCATGTCGAGCTGGTTAGAAAAGCGCGAGGCGCTGAAATGCCACAATCATTTTTAACCGATCCGCTCATGTATCAAGGTGGCAGTGATCAGTTTTTAGGTCCATGTGACGATATTCTGGTGAGTGAGGAATCTTATGGCGTTGATTTTGAATCGGAAGTGGCCATCATCACCAAAAAGGTCCCCATGGATTCAAGCCCCAAAGATTGCAAAGATAAAATCATATTACTAATGCTAACCAATGATGTCAGCTTAAGAGAACTCATCCCCCAAGAGCTCGCCAAAGGTTTTGGATTTTTTCACAGTAAACCCGCCAGTAGTTTTTCACCAGTGGCCATAACCCCTGATGAATTGGGTGACTATTGGGATGGAGAGCGTATTCATTTACCGCTTTATAGCTATTTAAATGAGGAACGCTTCGGCTGCCCCAATGCAGGCATTGGCATGCAATTTTCATTTCCAGAGCTCATTGCGCACGCAGCAAAAACTCGCTCACTTTGTGCAGGGACTATTATTGGTTCGGGAACGGTTTCCAATGCCAATCGAGAGGTGGGATCATCTTGTATCGTTGAAAGACGCATGATTGAAATCATTGAACAAGGTCACGCCCTCACCCCTTATATGAAATGGGGGGACCGAATACGCATTGAAATGCTAAAGCCTGATGGTGAAAATATTTTTGGAAGTATTGATCAAAAGGTAACCCATTATGAATCACAATAAGCTTTTCAATTATGTTCGCTCATCTGCAAGCTACCGAGTTCGCATTGCATTAAATTTAAAAAATATCGATTATGAAATGATTCCCATTTCATTGCTGAATAACGAGCAAAACAGTGCTGAATACCTCAAGATTAATCCTCAAGGCCTGGTGCCCACATGGGAAGATGAACGCATCACCTTATCTCAATCCCTTGCCATTATAGAGTATCTAGATGAACGTTTTCCTCTTCCTAAACTTTTACCCAAGGATTTAATCTGTAAAGCTCGAACTCGTCAGTTTTCACTCATCATTGCCTGTGAAATGCATCCACTGAATAATTTAGGAGTTCGCCAGTATTTGAGTGAGCACCTTTGGTCAAAAGATGATATCAATCAATGGATGTTTCATTGGTTTCAAAAAGGTTTTTCCGCTTATGAGGCTCTTTTGAATCAATATGATTTAGGCCATCATTATACACTGAATGACGAATTGAGTATGGCCGATATTTGTTTGATTCCCCAAGTCTATAATGCCATAAGATTTAAATTTGATATGCAAGCTTACCCAAAAATCATGCAGATATACCAAAATACCAATCTTCTTGATGCTTTTAAAAAAGCAGCACCCAATGAATGATTTCACTTGATTTTTTTAAAAAACAAGTTTAATCTTGCAGCTTCTTTGGAGAGATGGCCGAGCGGTCGAAGGCGCACGCCTGGAAAGTGTGTATACGGCAACGTATCGAGGGTTCGAATCCCTCTCTCTCCGCCAAGTCTTGCTTGTAACTTCTTGAAATATTTAAAATTTAAATTTTTTCGATGTTTTGAGGTTACCCTTTAGGCTACCCCGCTGTAACCAAATAATAGCTATGACAAGTCAGATCTTACCTTCTAAAGCATTATTAGCTGATTTTGATAAAATAAGACTCAGCAAGAATCCACAATGCATATATTCGGGCTGCTCAGCAGAAACTATCCGCTCTCATACCATATCAAAATCGTCTATTCGTCAGCTAAATACCGACACCATACAATTAAAAACCATTAATGATAATTTGTTTGATAGAATTAAACAGGATGACAAGCGAAATGTTTTTAATGAGTGTCGTATCAGTAACGTTTCAACGTTTTATGGATTTTGTAAACACCATGATGCTAGTTTATTCAAACCTATTGATCAATTCGACGGCACTATAACTAATGAAATTGCCTTGCTTTCACATTATAGGATTGTTTGTTTTGGTTTAGATCAGATACGAATTCAACTAGAACAAGAAAAACTGCTTCGAGTATCTGAGTATGCTGGTCCTGGATCAAGAAAGATCAATGAATTTCTCAGAAAATTAAAAAAAGGATATTTCAAGAAAGGACTCGAGATAATACAAGAATCCTATGATATACGAAAAAAAATTTGCGAATCGATAATAACTAACAAGCATTTTAACAAAATTAGTTGTGTCGCTTTCGATGGTTCCCCAAATAATCCTCTTGTCAGTGGTCGATGTGGCACCTATTTTCACCACCACAATAGAAAACTACCAAGAAAATTTTTACTTCGTATGCCTTATATAACTTACACTACTTTGCACAATGGTAAGAACACTACCTTATTATTTTGTTTATTAGACTCAGATAATGATTATTATGAGGATTTGGTAACCTTCATAGATCCCAACGCTTTAAATATACGTTTAGAACGATTATTTTTTGGTCATAGCGATTTTTGTATTTTAAACGAACCTTTAAGTGGATCAATCGCTGAAAAAACAATAAAAGAAATTATTTGTACCGATAGAAGAATTTTATAACAATTACAACAGCATCAAATTAACAGCTGCATTATCAAGAAAAAACAATACTGGTATTTAATCAAAGTCTGTCGGTAATGTCATATCTTCCCTATGCGCAAAAGCTCTGACAATTTGAGTTTTAATGACCCGCCTTAGCGACAAATCAGGTAAATTGTCTTTTTCAAAAAAATCTATTTCTGAGGTCTCGATACTGGCAGTCTTTTCACCGCCGATCAATTCACATATGAAAAATATTTTATAGGTATGAGGCAATTGTGCTGGATGCCCGTGTTTATTTTTATCAAATAATGCCATTAACTTTACAGCTTTAGTTTTAAAACCTGACTCTTCAAATATTTCCTTACATACCGCCTCGCTTGGCGATTCATTAATATCAATCCAACCACCCGGCAATGTCCAGAGCTGATCTGAGCGCTCCTTAACCAATAAAATTTTATTATCCTTAAACACAGCCCCTCTTACATCCAGTTTTGGAGTCGCATAACCTTTTTCACAACTAAATAGTTCAATGATTTTATCTGAGGTTAAATTGGACTTTTCAGCCAACATTGAAGCAGCAATTTTCTGCACCTGAAGATATCGCTCTTTATCAAAAACATCCTTAGTAAAAAGTAACCCGTTTTGAGCAATTGCAAAAAGTGAATCGGCTATCCCAACTAACTTATCCATAAGCGTCCTCTTTTATATTATTTCCGACCCAAACTGGTTTTTATTTATAAAAATCAGTTCTGTTGATTTAGCTTTCCTTGGCTTATCACGAAGCTTTAGAAAAGGAGCTTCAATACAAGTATATAACAACCAACCACTCATCAAACTGAATAAGATTTCCACTACCAATGCAATTGTGCTTGCTTTTGTAATTGCAAAATAGGGCAGCGCCAATTGGGTCATATGGATAATTTGTTTATGTGTCAGATAAATAGCATACGACCAAATGGACAAAGTCATTGCGCCAGGTATTTTAGTTCTATGTAATAACGTATTAGAACTTAGTGCAGCCACTGTTAACGCCGCAAAACTAGCTGAACGCAACAAATATCCAAACGCTGTTGGAGTGAATCCAATAAGGTCAGGAATAAAATAAAATGTAAAATAACAACCAATCAAACCAAGCACCATAAACCAGTTGCCAGCTTTAGTAACAATAACCCATATTTTCTGATGAAAGTTCTGTAACATTGCAATTGAAACTCCCAGAACTAATCCATCTAATCGACAAAACGAACAGTAGTATATTTTTGTCATGTAAATGTGAATTTTATTTTCTTCCACATGTTGTATATAACTAAGCCAAAGAGAGCTTCTTAAAATAACTCCTGCGAATAGTACCAATATCACAACCAACCATCCTGTACGAATACTCCCTTTATATGCAATAAATAAAACAACGATAGGTAAAAAGAAATAAAATTGCTCTTCTATACAAAGTGACCATGCGTGAGAAAATGCGCTAAAACTAAGACCAAAATTTTGTGTAAACGTTATAAATTTCCATAAAGGTGTTGTTAACGGTTGTTCACTAAAAATTGGAACTGTAAAATACAATCCAAGAATCAAAAAATAATTTGGTAATGTTCTAATAAAGCGTCTGAAATAAAATGTTTTAAGCGAAAATGTTTCACGATTAATAACGGCTGAGAAAATTTGATTAGCAATTAGATACCCACTCAATACAAAAAATAAATCAACCCCCACCCATCCGACACGTGCACCCATCGCTTTAAGAATAGGGCTATGGCTCGCGCCAAAACAGTGAAACATGAATACTAAAATTATGGCAGCAGCTCTTAATGTATCCAGACCATGGCATCTACCGCTTTTCATTTTGTTTCTCTTGACCAAATTCAGCCTCAATCTCTTCTACAGTTGGCAAACTAGATTTCAGCTCCTCAGGCAAAGACTGGGTAATCTGATATTCTGACACTCCTATTGGTTTATGCACATCACTGAGAGAGTATTCAACCACCAATTTATCACGACTCTTACACAGCAAGAGCCCAATCGTAGGCTCATCACCTTCGCGCCGTAATTGCGCATCAACTGCCTTGATATAAAAATTCAACTTACCGACATGCTCCGGCTCAAAATCTACATTTTTTAACTCCACGACTAAATAACAGTGGAGGCGAGTATGATAAAATAATAAATCGATAAAAAATTCTCGTGTTCCGACTTGCAGAGGGACTTGTCGCCCAATGTAGGCAAAGCCTGCGCCAAGTTCTAAAAGAAACTGAGTAATATGATCCACCAACCCCTTTTCCAATTCTTTTTCGTCATAGCCTTTGGCTAAACATAAAAAATCAAAAATATAGGGATCTTTCAATGTTTGAAGTGCAAGATCAGACTGGGGAGCAGGCAATGACTGAGAAAAATTAGAAAGCGCCTTTCCTTCACGCTGCCACAGCTGGCTTTCAATTTGATGAGTTAGCACGCTCCGGCTCCATCCATATTCAATTGTATTACTTACGTAATAGAGGCCTTCTTGCGTATTTTTACACTTGTTAATAATGACCTGATTATGTCCCCAAGGGATCAGCGTTAATTTGGCAACAGCTTGTTGCCAAATTGCAGAATCATCGATCCAAAATGAAACCCACTGACGGACAAAGCGAAGATTTCGCTCAGAAAACCCTTTTATATCAGGAAATTCAGCCATCAGATCTCGGCTTAATTGCTTTATAAAACCATCACCCCAAGCCGCATTTCTTTGCTTTTCAGTAATATCTGTTCCAAGCTCCCAATAAAACATCAATAACTGCTGATTAACTGTTATCGCAGCTTTAAGCTGAACCTGTTTTACTTTTGTTTTTAGATCAGTGATCCATTTTTTATATTCAACGTTAGTTGTAAGACTTATTTGTTCACTCATGGCTTCAATCCTAAAATCCAAGCTTAATTACGTTTACACGACACTTTCTTCAGAAGCACTGCCAGACTTGACCCACTCATCAATCATACTGGGCTTAAAGCGCCACTGCTTACCGATTTTATGTGCGGGTATTTTTCCCTTTTCAAGCCAACGGTAAATAGTTACTTCTGCAACACATAAATACTCAGCAACCTCACTCAATGAAATCCATTTTTCTATCGAATCCACTTTGCAACCCCTTACAAATCAATAAAAACACAAATTGTCACTAATGATTACCAATGATAACATAAGCCCTATTAAAGGCTAGATTTAAAACTATTTTCCGCGCCTCATAAATTGTTGGTAAACTCTCGCAGCCTCATTAGGATCCGTTGTTCCTAGGGTTAGTACAGAAGATGGTGATTGCTTAGCATGTGTATCAATAAGATCCCTCAATCGTTCCGCATCCTCAATACTTAAATTTCCTTCAAAGACAGCACGTAAAATATCCTTTTTAATGTCACCTACATTGTCTACATCAATTTCATCAGGCAGCTCCACCAAAATAGGCTCTCGTTGTGCTTTGGGTATGAGTCGCTCAATACAAAGTCTCAATGCTTGTAAATCACCTTCTAACGCAAGAGTAATCATTTTTTGAATAAGCTCAGCTGCAAATGGATCTAATAATTTAGCCATCTGAGCACGTTTACTTAATGCACCTTTTGGCCTCCCACTAGGATTGCCTGAATTACCTGGTTTAAATGTCATGGCTTGTTTTCTCCTTGTTATTAACAACAAAACAACATTAACTTAAATGATTTCTGTATCTTCCATCTCCCCCATACCCCCTGTAGTAGTTGGCGCACTACAGGAGGAGTCTATGGGAATATCTGCGCAAACAGACATATCGGAAGTTGGCGCAGATCGCGCACTTCGATATCGTTGTTTATCTTTTCGTTGATCGGTTTGGTATATTTCAATGAGTAACATCTTTTGAGCCAACATTTCCCCGATAATGTCAGCAAGCTGTTTTCTTGTAATTTGAGGGAAATCACTATCCTTATGAAGAACCTTATAAGGATTAGCGCGTGAAGTCGGAGCAGTTGAAATAAATTGACCAAGATCATAATATTTCTCCACAAGTGACAATATAATCACACTCGCCTCTTCCGTACTTGGAGTATCAAAGAAGTACAAAATACCTTTATCACCCCTTCGCAGATGAATTGTTGAAGCAAGTTGCCCTAAATTTGATTTTTGTTGCGCCAATGACAAAATCTGCGACTCTTTGTCAATGCTTAAAAATAACCGTGATCGCACGCTATTATGCCATGCTGTTGAGCCACTATAGCTTTCCCCCGAGCCCCATTTAGCAGTATCTTTATCAATATGGGCGAGTAAAAGAACAGCAGCACGTTGTGATTTAGCAAGTTGAGTCAACAATCTTATAAATTCACGTACACGAGCCCGTTCATTTTCATTAGCGTCGAAAGTATCACTCGCATTATCAATTACAATTAACCCAGCACCATAAGCAACACTTTTGCTGTAAAGAGCATCATATCCCTGAACCAAAGCATTTCCTTTATATTGGGTAATATACAAACCAGGGTTCATTGTGGAGTCAATAATGCACAATTTTTCCGCCAATATGACAGGATCAATATTTTTATCACGACAAATCCATTCCAAACGACACCTAATAACCTGTGTAGCGTCTTCTGCAGAAAAAAATAGGACTTTACTTGGAATAGTCTGTTTATTCATAAAAGGAAAGCCCATCGCAACACACACAGCCAGTTGCAATGCGAGCATTGATTTTCCTGTCCCACCATGAGCAGTAAGTAATGTAACGACTCCACATGGAAGAAGCGACTCTACAATGAATGGTGTTGGCATAGATGGGTTAGTAAATAGATCATTAATATTTACCTCCGTCCATGGCATGAGCTCATTTGTTACATTAGTTTGATCCGATTTACATTTTTCAATAATTAAATCAGTATGATAATCAAAATTTTTCCATCCGTTTTGTTTCGCTTTAACAAATACTGATTGATACCCCGTGCGCGCTCCAGTAAACCCATCCCAACGACTTAGATCTGATTCACCTTTAAATTTAACACTTTTGGCACTCCATTCAGCCCATAACTCAAAACCTATATCGCCTAATCCTTTAAGTGCGTGGCCTACAGCAATCCAAGTATCATATTCATCTGATGAAAGATGGCCTAAAGCATCACGTAATACATCAACAAGCTTCATATCGATGCTTATTGTATTCAACATCGAACTATTTTCTTGTGTGGTATTTTTAATCTTACTATGTAAAGGTTTTAAACACTGCTCAACAAAATCAGCAAGGTCAGAAATGTCATCGGTAATAGAATAAAAAGCATTATCGCCAGTCACAGTAAAATAACGACCAGAGCAATAAGCTTCGATACCACTTCTATTACTCCCCAATGATTTGAAATATTGGCCATAGCCGATAGCATGCACACCATTTTTACTCGGACTGGTTTCTACATATCCAGGTAATGATGTGATGAGACTTAGTAAATCTGGCTTATTGTTAATGTCGTCAAAATCTATTCCCTGCCAATAACCACCATTATTATCAACACCAAGCGCAAATCCTAAACCAGTACAATCACTCTGTGATAACACCGCTTGCGCTTCGTCAAAAGATACTAATCGCGCTAGATCTTCTGGACTATCTAGCTTTCCGTTACGTTTTTTACCATTTGCGTAATACGGTATTTTTTTTGGCTTAGCATTTTCTTGTTCCTCTGATTTCCATAATAACCATCGACGACAGTTTGAATGAGTCATATAGTTTGGGAGATTCATAACACCCCCATAATGCAAACATGTTTTTTAATCTTTATTTTTTGAGTACAACAGTTAGATAACGTATAATAGCCATTGTCAGTGTGGCCTGTTTTGTCTTTGTATAAAATAGGCTCCTTCATTTAGAGCCCCCTTTTATACAGTATTCAGCAATACGCGCAGCTACCCAATTTTGTATTTCAAGTTCTGAGAAGACTGTTTTGGATCCTAATTTTATAGGATGGATTTCACCATTTTTTATGAGTTGATATATTTTGGTTTTTTTGAGCGTGGTTGCATGCGTTACCTCTGATATATCAATCAACCGATCAGGCTTCGCGTCCGTCTTATCTTGCATGGTTTATTCTCCTACGTTATTGTCCGCAGAAGAATTTTCCAACATAAATAGTAGAACAGAAAGTATATATACTGAACATGCTAAGCAAATTACGTAGTCTGCTTAGCAGAGTGAGTCTTTTTCCTTCTCCCAGGTTCTGCACCACCCCTCTATTACAGGTTGGCTAGTAAGCGCACCGTTGCTTTTTTCTATCATGTCTTTCGCAAATGAGGCCTTACTTGGATAATAAATCGGGTTTAATTGCCATCTATCCCAATATTCTCTAGCCATTTTTTTTGCTTTTTGCACTTTATTGTTATCAGATAAGACCTTCCCTAATCCACCCTTGCTAGCTATTTCTTTTGAATGCATGGCTCGAATTTTAATAACATCAGCTCGGAGCTCTGCAATCATTTTCGCTTTTATTTCATCCTTTTTAGATGCTGAATAAGATGAATCATCGACAAGTTGCTTTTGAAGGGTAATATGACGAGCTAATAAATCTTCGTACTCTAAATCCATAAATTTCAAATAAGCAATTGCAGTAGCTGCAGCATTCACAAGATCTGCTTCAGAAAGTTTTAGTGCTATCAATGCGTTTGCTTCTTCTTGAATATTTTTATTCATTAGTTTTTGATAATCACTCACGCTATTTTCTCCCTGCGTAGTTGAATCACCTCGCCAATATCGCTGCAATAATCTCCCCAAGCAGTCATCAACACACGCCGATGCTCAAATAAATCACTACGCTGATAAGCCGCTTCGACTCGATTTTTGTTAACGTGGGCTAATGCCAATTCCAGTACGGCACTAGAGGTCGATGTTACCTCAGCACCCCACACTCTGAACGATGATCTAAACCCATGTACCGTAATATGCAGTGCAATAGCATGCAGCGTTTTATTAAGTGCAACGTCTGAGATCAAACCGCCTCGTGCACCAGGAAAAACCCACTCTGAATCATTCATCCGCCACTGCAACATTGTCTTGAGTATTGCAACCGCCTCATCACACAATGGCACAACATGATCTCGCTTTGCTTTCATCCTATCAGCTGGGATTGTCCAAGTTTTCGTACTTATATTGATTTCACTCCACAATGCCCCTCTACCTTCGCCAGAACGTGCCGCTGTTAGGATAATGAAACGCAAACAATAAGCAGACATACAATTTTTATCACGTAATTCAGACATAATCCGAGGTACATCAGAGTATGGTGCTGATGCAAAATGTGAAGCTGTCTTAATTTTGTTAGGAGCAGGGAATACTTTATCTAAATTACTTTTCCATCGTGCAGGATTCCGTTTATCACTGTCTTATTCAACGATCGCATAATCAAGTACTGCTTCAATACGCATCCGTACTCGGCTTGCTGTCTCAGTCTTTATCGTCCATAGTGGCATTAAGATTGTTTTTACATCAGTCAGTGTTATATCAATAAGACACTTATCACCAATCGTTGGAAAGGCATATTGTGTGAGGGTGTTGAGCCATTGCTGTGCATGCTTGGCATTGCGCCAAGCTGATTTTTTGGCTTCAATTAATTCTAATGCGTAGTCCTTAAACGTTTTAGATTTAGATTCATCCACTCGAACCAATTCGGCAGGATCTCTATTGTTTATAATTGCGTTTCTCATTGCAGCCGCTAACTCTCGTGCTTCGGCAAGTGACCTAGCATGAGTTGCGCCCAAACCAATAGATGTTTGTTTGCCTGCTTTTTTATAACGAAAAATCCAAACTCGCGAATCATCTCTAACGCGTAAAAATAAATTACCACCATCGGCATGAAACCCATTTGGCTTGGTATTCACATGTCGCGGTGATAACAGATCAATTTTCTTTGCCATATTTATCCCTACAAACTTAGGGTTACCCTTTGGGCTACCCCTAAAGCACGGATTATAGCAAATTCTTGTGAACACGCACGGAAAAATTTTTTTCAAACCTGTTGTTTTTACTATGTTTTATAGACTACGAAGAACTCTGGCGAACACCAGTTAGGCGGTCTGTCTCTCCGCCAAACCCAAGTTCACACACGTTCGTAGCCGTCAAAAAACCTTTATAAACACATCATTTTCATAAAAATCAGTTCGCTTTCGTTAGCCAAAATTTGCTAAAATCCGCGTTTCAGGGATAGCCCTAAAAACAAGGGTGATGTATGGCTAAGATTAATATGTTATGTGCACACAACATGAAGACAAAACCAAATGGTTTTCACGCATCCAAAGTCTAGATTTTTTGCTATAAAAAAGCAGGAAAACAGATATCAATTGGACTCGGTTCTGTTAACGCACGATCATTATCCGATGTACGCGAGTTAGCGAGGTTATTCACTGAACTGTGTCACCATATCACAACCCAATCTTTAGTCGAACTTCAAAAAAGATATCAAGTTGTGAAATCACTAACGCCCAATTGGGTATGAGTTGACTCCATTTTTTCTTAATATTCGTAAGCGGTTTAAGTCAAGTCAAATATTGTGAACAGGCCAATATTTGTTATGATTCTTTGTGAGGCAGTAGAAACGACATTTGTAGAGGCTAAATCTTCAGAGTCTCAAGACTTTGGGGCTATATTACAAATATCTTTGCCCAATGGGGTACGTATTGGAGTCAGTTCTCCCAAATCCAATGTGTTGGTTGAAGAAGTTTTAAAATTTGTGGGACAATTACCATGATGCGTTTGAAATCGGATGTTCGCATATACTTGGCTAGTTCCCCGAGCGATGGACGAAAAGGCATGAATGGATTATGCGCTTCAGTCACAGAATTTTTTATTGACACAACATTGTACCAGATATTGAATTGACAAAAGGAGATACCTCACTTCCGAAAAATTGTTCAGGCATTTGTGCACCAGGTATATAAATTGAGTTGTCTGCCGGCCATCGATAGCGTCCTGAAGCTGGAGCGTTAGGATCTTCATATAATGGATCATCTTGACTTAAAGGGTGATAACTTCTCATAATACCTAAATTGGTAGAGCGTACTTCTTGAGAAAGACCTGCTTCATCTTTTCTTCCTCTGCGTTCAGCTGAATAAGGAGAGTCTTTTGCTCCATATAGATTTAAAGGAAAATTTTTATTCCCACCGGAATTCACAGCAGTCATCGCTGCATGTACCGTTTTAAGTAAGATCCGCATTTTGTCCATGCGTTCTTTCAATATCTGCTCTCTTGTTTTGTCTGTCCCTTCAATTTCTTCAGTAGTTGGTTTTAAAGAAGAAAAAACATCAGGATCTTTGAGTTTTTTAATTGCGGCAATGTATTCCGGCGCCGTTGAGCTTACCTGAGTTACTTTACTATTTATTGATCCTCTATAAATGGTAACAGGTACAATAAAACGCATATACAGTCGCATTTCGCCATATACAGAATTAAAATGCCTATTCAATACAGCCATATCAATACTATCAATTGTTGTTTTCAATGATTCGTGCGCCAAGCTGCTTTCATAATAACGTCTAACAGGGTCGTTATTTATTACTTCTTTATCTCCAAGAGCAACCTCATACTTTACGAGTATTTCATCTTTTAATAACTCGACTAATTGAGCTCGATCTTGAACACTCTGAACACCCATTAAGAACAAGTTTTGAACTTGAGAAAATTTTATGGCTTCCTCTGAACCGGGGGAGGCATTACGATATTTTTTTGCCAAAACAGTCAGTGCTTGAAATGGAGATATTTTCATAACTTTTTATGCCATAGAAAACCCATATAGATAATTATATGTGCTATATGAGTTTTTTTTCAATTAAATCTATTTGGTTGCTAGTTTAAATAGTAGGCAATTTGAATTGCAAAAGAGTTAAGAAAGTTTAATTTAGCTCTTGTGCATTTTTTTCATGATGTGTGTAAATCGCTCGGTTGAACGATCAATCAATGTTAGTTTACAAATCAGCTCCTTGTTATGGAGCTTTTTACCAGAATTTCTATATAAATGCTAATTTCCGAAGAGGTCTAATGAATAATTACGTAAATTTTACATACCAACGCCTCATTCAGAACACTTTAAACGACCTAAATGTCCTTTGCCACTTAATTATATACTTTGAAACATTGATACCTCATTCCTGAAGGAACATCGCAATCATAATATTTCATGACATTACAGGCATGTACAATAGTGAGCTTTTTTAAAATCACCTCAAGAATGCCAAAACCAGATTCTTACAAAATTTAACTTTGTTGCTGTTCACAACCACTTCCTGTACAAGTCAAACCACTGCAGCATGTTCCGCCGGTCGCACCACAAGAGCCACCTGTTGGATTACAAGCAAAAACCAATCCCGAACTTAACATTAATATACAAAGTAGATATTTCATGGTTATCTCCAATTTAAATAATTAAAAAACCTAAATTAAATATAGACTATTTTTAATTAGATTGACTTATAAATTGATTCAACAAGATATTGGCGGCCAAAAATGCACTTTCGACATCACCTTTAAAACACCAATCTCCACATACGCCACATTGCTTTTTTTCATCCCAAAAATGACTAATACTTTGAACATGTTCATCACCCAGAGCATATCGCCAACGATGAAGTGATTGATAAGCAATATCTTTTTCTTGAATATCTAATGCTTTCAATATATCTAGTGTGATGCTTTCTTCTAATGACTTGATTTCCATTTCTAAATGTTTTTCACTCCACTTGACATCCATGTACACCACTATCGATGTTGCAGCCGGTCTTTGCGGCTTTGATGAATTAATAAGGATTTTTTCAATACCTTCATATGCAAGATTTTTAGGTATTTTATATGGCCCCTGAATCCCCAACATCAACACAAAACAAGGTTTTAAAGAAAAATTTTTCAAAGATGTTTCAAAATCCACTTTAGATTCTAAAAGTGCTTGGCTTTGAATAGGAGGTGCCGTCGAAATTAATAAATCAAAAGCACCTAGATGTCGCCTGTGTTCATCTTTTAAATGCCAAAGATTATCCTGATAATCAAGACCTTGAACCAAAGTTGAAGAAATAACTTCTACATCTTTTAATAGCGTTTTTACCCATTGATTCATGCGAGGCACGGCAACATATTCACCTTCCCACTTCCCAAGTACGCCTTGTTCTTCAAATGTTCTCAAAAAATCGATAAATTGAGGATGAGTGGCCTTAAAACTCGGGACACCATGATCAAATTCAAATACGTCATGATAACGGGTCGACATGCGCCCTCCCACACCACGCGATTTCTCAAATACGGTTACATGGTAATGTTTTTTTAATTGATACGCTAAATAAGCGCCAGAAAAACCTGCTCCAATAATTGCCACTCTTTTCATAAAAACCTTCTATACTATAATCTAAGTGAATAAACCAAAATCATAATGAACAAATATAAATATATTATTGTCATGGGTATTTGTTTATTGAGTCATTTGTGTCAATCCAAAGAACTTAATGACATGACTATTCGGAACTTTTTAAAAAACGAAGCCACACACATGCATACTGATGTCATTAACAAAGTCATTAGTGTATTGCATTGCCAAAAACATGTCACGCCAAAGCTTGCTGTCATTGATTACTCCCTTCCCTCTGATCAAAAACGTTTGTGGATAATCGATCTCAAAAATAGAAAAATTCTTTATTACACCCATGTCGCACATGGTCTTTATTCAGGCTCTAAAATGACGAGATTTTTTTCAAACAGCAATGACTCCAAACAATCCAGCTTAGGCGTATATGAAACCTTATATAGTTATAAAGGTCGAGAAGGCACATCCTTGAAATTACATGGATTAGATGATGGTCTGAATGATAACGCACAACCACGCGCAATTGTCATGCATGGTAGTGACTATGTCGAAGAGTCTTTTATACATAAATACGGACAAGCTGGGCGCAGTTGGGGATGTCCAGCAATTCCTGCTTCTCAAGCCAAAGAGATGATCAATAGCATTGCTGATCATCAATTATTAATTGCTTATTATCCAGGCGAACAATGGTTTTTGAAATCCAAATATCTCAATTGTTATTCATACACCCTAAGACCTGCCAAGCATGTTTTAGTCAGAGATGTGAAAAGACCTTCAGAATATCAAGAGTATCGAAGCCCTGTTTTGTTCGCAACGAATATCAAAGTCCCATTTCATTCAGAAAATTCTCCATTATTAGCCATCAAGGCCCGTGACTATAAAAATATATTCAGCCAATTACCTCCGATGAATCGCATGATAAGAAGATCAATTCAACATGAAGAATACATTGCCATAGATGATCAAGAGCTTTTAGATATTCATAAACATCATCAATATCAACTTTTAAAATTTCTTGTACCGCGGACCACAAGTTACAATGGACACACCAAAACAATGATGCAAATCGTAGATACGGGAAATATTATCAACTACCAACCCAAGCTTCATTTATTATCAACAACACTTTTTAATATTCAATTAACCCCTCATCAGAAATTTATCCGTTGGATTGGTCTTTAGTTTTCGAAATAACTATGTTTTTTTTTAAAAAAACAAGATAAAGTAATACAATAATTATAAATAAATTGATGATAAGAGATATGTTTTCAAATTCCAGACTGTTTTCAAATTCCGCATCACAACTGATTGAAAAAAACCTGCAGCAATTACAAAACATTAACAAAAAAGAAGATGATGCGCTGAAATCGACCTATATTCAGCTCAATCAAAAACTCAAATCGCTAAATTATCTTGATGAAGTCCATCAATTTATTGAATATCTTATTCAGCAAGAACTTTTCCCAAATATTTTTATTCTAAATCAATTGATGACTAAATTTTTCAAATGTCGACATGTGAATCTGGCTTTGAAAGTATTTCAAATCATCAAACATCATCAATTGCAAAATATCATCACCTACAATACCCTCATCTCACAACTTAGCAAACAAACTCAAATTTCTTGGGGTGTGATTTATGATATTTTTTTAGAAGCACAACAAAATTGTTTAGTAGATACCGTTACTTACAATTCAATTTTACACGGCGTTGCTAAACAAAGTCATGTCGATAAGAATTTGGCGATTAAAATTTTTGAACAAGCGCAATCAGAACAACATATCAATCTCGTTACTTACAGTACCCTGTTATATGTATTAGCCAATAGTAAACCTTGTGATATGCAAAAAGCCTCGCATTATTTTGAGGAAGCCAAAAGTCTTTTTTCATCATTAGATGAAATTATCATCGCAAATTTTTTACTTTGTATTGGCAATAGCGAAAACCCTAATCATGAATGGGTGATGCAAACTTTTCAAGAAGCTTATGATGCCCAACTAATGAATGCTTACATCATTGCCAATACCCTCTATGCTTTATCCAGAAGCAAAGTGGCAGATGTCAAGCTTGCTTTACGCGTATTTAATGTTGCCAAAGACCTTCAATTAGCCGACCCAATTACCTATGCCAATACCTTGGCTATCATTGCCAAGTCTTTTGCACCTGATTGTCAATTGGCCTTATCTCTTTTAGAGGAAGCCAAAGATCACCAATTGGTTGACACAGTTGTCTATGCCTGTGTATTAGATATTTTTGCTCAAAGTTCAAAGCCCGATATTCAAAAAGCGCTTGAGATTTTCAATGAAGCCAAACAAAAGAACATGGTCAATCATATTAGTTATGCCAGTATGATTCAAATACTAGCAAAATCGTATCCATTACAACTCAAAAAAGCTTTAGAGCTTTTTGAAGAGGTTAAAAAATGCCATCATGTTGACAGCCATATTTACGGAAATATTCTCCATGTGATTGCTCATTGTCGTCCCAGCCCAACCGACCTAGCCATTGATATTCTTCATGAAGCGGTTTTAAGCCAAAATATTGATATTGTCTGTTATGCCAATACTTTATTTGCAATTGCCAATAGCATAGAACCCAATCAAAATTTGAGTTTTGAAATCTATGAAAGTGCCAAAAAACAATCTTTTGTGAATTCAATTGTCGCCACTAATCTTTTAACAGTAGTCAATCGTTCATATCAACCCGACATCAGGATTGTAGAACAACTCTATCAAGACAGTCAGCATGTTTTCAAAGCCGATGAAACATTTTATTTAAGCTTATGGTTCACTCTCTGTCATATGCAACCACTTCCTATTGGCTTTATGGTTCAAATCATGAACAATGCACATGGCAACCTCATTCCTTTGATATCTTATCTCATGCTAGAAACCTTTCAACCTCTGATGAAAGCCCATGTTGCCCTATCACTTGAGCTTATCAAACAAACAAGTTCAACAATTATGCAACTCAGTCAAGCATCAATAAAAGACCATTCAATGGCTTTATCCTATTAAATTTATTTTATGATGTGTTAAGAGGATAACAACATGACAAAACATCTTGAATATTGGGCGCAAGCTGCCCAACAATACCTCTATTGGCATACACCTTGGAAAGCAGTTTTACAAGGTGATTTTCATTCTCCTCCTCTTCAATGGTTTGTCGATGGTTTAACCAATGCCAGTTATAATTGTATAGACCGCCACCTTGCTGAATATGCCCATAAAACAGCGATTCTTTGGGTAGGCAACGAAAATTATCAATCCAAAAAAATTACCTATCAAATGCTTTATGAAAATACCTGTCAGATGGCAAACCTTTTAAAATATTTTGGAATACAAAAAGGTGATGTGGTTTGTATTTACATGCCCATGATTCCAGAAGCCATTTATGCCCTTTTGGCCTGTAGCCGAATTGGAGCTATCCATAATGTCATCTTTGGGGGATTTTCAGCAGATGCTCTGGAAAATAGAATTCGTGACTCCAAAGCAAAACTTATCATGACCAGTAATGCCGCTCGAAGAGGAGCCAAAATAATTCCTTTTAAAGAACAAGTGGATTTAGCACTACAAAATTGTCCCAGTGTCGAAAAGGTATTGGTTATTGATCATGTGGAAGAGCCTTGCCCCATGCAGGAAAATCGTGATTATTTTTATCATGAACATATCCATTTGATGGCAAAAGATTGTCCGATTACCTGGATGAAAAGCCAAGAACCCTTATTTATTCTCTACACATCCGGTTCTACCGGCAAACCCAAAGGCATTGTGCATGCAACTGGTGGTTACTTAACTTATGTCGCTTCAACCTATGCCACTTTATTTGGGCAAGACCCGAATGCCATTCATTGGTGTACGGCAGATATTGGCTGGATAACCGGACATTCATATTTGGTTTATGGGCCTTTACTCAATGCTGCTACTACATTAATTTATGAAGGCGTGCCAAATTACCCAGACTACTCCAGATATTGGCAAATCATCGATCAATACCAGGTCCAAAATTTTTATACAGCGCCAACGTTATTACGTTCACTGAGACATGAAGGACCTGAGTGGATTACACCCTATAAACTTGATTCTCTAAAATTATTGGGATCAGTGGGAGAACCCATCAATCCGGATGTCTGGCAATGGTATTTTGAAGTGATCGGCAAACAAAAATGCCCGATTATCAACACTTGGTGGCAAACCGAAACTGGTGGTGTATTGATGAGCGCCTCCCCTCTTCAAAAAAAGACGATTCCAGGTTCTGTAGGTATACCTTTGGCAGGAATTGAACCCTATATTGATGCTGAGGGCATGCTCTATATTCAACATCCCTGGCCTGGCATGATGAGTACTATCTTCAATGATTTTGAACGTTTTAAAACCCAGTATTTAGGTCAAGCTCACTTAGGATATCTCACCGGAGATAGTGCCTATCGGCACGAACTCGGAGAATATATTATCAATGGTCGATTAGATGATGTCATCAAGGTTTCAGGTCATCGTTTAGGCTCAGAAGAACTAGAGTCCACTGCCGTATCTCATCCTGATGTCAATGAATCAGCGGTGATTGGCGTTCCACACCCTATCAAAGGCGAAAGTATCATTATTTTTGCTGTGGCTTACCCACAAATACAAGTTAATGAGCAATTATCTGAAAGTGTAAAACAACACATGCGTCAAAAAATGGGCCCAGTGGCCACACCTGAACAAATATTTTGGGTATCGGATTTACCCAAAACCCGCTCAGGAAAAGTCATGCGTCGCATTTTAAGAAAAATGGTTTTAGCCGATGATGAAAATCTCGGAGATCTCTCTACATTAGCCAATCCAGAAGTGGTGGAATCCATCAAACATGAACTTCAGTGTGCAAAATAGTTTATAATATAAGTAAGAGCACTCAATGGAGGAAATCATGAAAATGCTCGCTTGCACCCTCGCCTTGTTTGCCGTATTGGGAGCATCTCCAGTATTGGCTTGTGAAACAGTCAATAAGGCCGGGGCTACAGTTTCTACCGCACTTTGGAGTACAGGTGTCGGTGTGACTAACATCGGGGTTGGTACTTACAGCACCATCGTTCATGGTGCCATGAAAACCACAACCGGTATCCTTGGATGTTAAAATAAAGAGGCGAAGGCCTCTTTATTCCTTACTTTATTAAAACCAGCACATATTAGAAAAATATAATACATTTTATACTATAATTAAATCATGGCTCATCACATGATTCATAAAAACGATGAAAACATTAGACGAGATTCAAAATGACTTTTCGACTTTTAAGTTAGCTTTCGAATCCATTCGCGAGGAAGGTAGTAGTAAGAAGAATAAATTTAGTCGATCTTTTGAAACAATGATCGAATACTACTCAAAAGCCTCAAATGAAGAAAAACTGCTCATTAGAGATTTTTTGTTAGAATCAATACCATTAGGTGTAAGCCGCATCAGTTGGTTTTATGTTAAAACAAAGCAATTTAAAAATTCATCCCCAGAAATAACAGAAGTTTTAAAACAAATTTTCGGAGAACAAATAGATTTTCGACCACAACAATCTTTTGTTCAATTCAGAAATGCATTTTTTAATTCAAAAAAAGATAAAAATTTACAAAATTTTTTGAAAAAATATCGACAACACAAACCAACAGAGTCGACAGAATTAAATAAATATCAAAGTGAAATTAAAAATTTTTTAATGTGGCATGGTTATGCCTCTTTATGGCTAGATAAGATATCTAAACTTAATGATCTAAAAGACTTGTTTGAAATTTTCAACCTTAGTCCTTCACCTCAAAGGATTGAAAAAATACATTTTCAGGAGTTAAAAGAAAAAATTACCACGGAAACTCAAACGTTCATTTCTTCCTCGCCTTTATCTCTTTCTGATGTAGCAAAATATCAAGGCGCCACAAAGCTATTAGATAAAGAATATCAAAAAACATTTGAAAAGACATTTCCGAATTCCACAGATTCTAGTGCAAAAATCAGCACTGATATAATTCATCCAGTGATTAATCCGAGTTTTCTTGAATCACAAACCAAATTCATGTCTAGTTTAGTATCAGATACCGCAAGAAATAAAGAAAATCAAGAATGTAATTTTCAAAGAATCCTTGAAGGTGAAACGATTGTTAAAACTTTTAATTTAAATTCATATACAGGCCCACGAATTCTGGACTTTCAACGCAGAGCAATGATTATTAAATATGCAATTGAGGATTGGGTCAATGGTTTAAATGACTGCCCTGGTCAAAAATTATTTAAAACTCAATTGAATGCTTATTTACAAGAATATTTAGAACATTTAGAAAAGATCGGTGAGATGACAGCCAATACAACTGAAGATGAATACATCCAAAAAATTTGGTTGGCAATGGAACTTATTAAAGAATTTATTTCAAAAACAAAAGAAATCGATCCTGTTTTTAAACCATATTTAGCAAAAGATGGTTTTATAAAGGTTTTAGAGGATACCTTTACAGCGAGCTTAAAACGAGAGAATTTTAAAAATATTTATCAAGTAGAACTTGAACACAAAGTTGAAAATCGTTATAGCCATTCAATATCAATTGGGCATGTGATTCCAAGTACTATGAGAGGGGATATTCCAGATCACATTCTTGAAATGGCAAAAAAATCTGGCAATAACTTAGCTGAGGGTGATCAAATCATTCTTCCAAACTTTATACAAGTTAGGTGTGGTGGTCATTCACAACAAGAACAACCTGATTTTATGGGATATCGTCACAGTTCATTCCCCCCAATCCAATTAAAAGACCAGGAAGAAAGACAAAAAAGAGCCAAACAAGCACTTCTGCAAATGCTAAAAACCATGGTTAAAAATCGTCAGGAAATAATAAATCCAAACGAACAACCCCAACCTATTACAATCAATGTTTTTTCCTTATCTTTATTATCATCTATAATTATCGATAAGTATTTTCTAAAAAATGAATCAGAATCTATACAAATGAAAGATGTTGCTACCATTTATGAGGAGCTAGACAAAAAACCAATTGAGATTGATGGTATAAAATACAAATTTAATTTATTTTTAATGAATGCGCCTTTAAATCCTCATGGAGAATCTTTAAAAAAATCAGTTTTGACGTCTGATGGCCGTATTATTGAAAAATGCAAACAGCAATTGGTTAGTACCTTTGGAAAAGATATAACTAATAAATTAAGAACAATAGGAATCATTTCATCATTTGAACCAAAAAATACACCATCCAGAAATAATGAGGAAGATCGGGATATTTACACTGCTTTATTTCTTAGTTTAAATGCTGACCCCACTGAAGAAAATAAAAAAATCATTTTACAACTGATATTATATTTTGAAACATTTTTCATGCTTGAAGATCCAGAAATACCAGCGGCAGAATATGGTGTAAGATTTTTATTGTTAGGCAAAGCGCTGGGAGCAGAAGTTGATTTCTTTTGCAAAAGCGGTGAAGACCGCACAGGCCGCATGATGAATCTTATTGAAGAAATGCAAATTTTTAAACAAACTTATGGTCGATACCCAAAGTACCAGTATGATGAAGAAAAGAAAAGATATTTGTTTTCTTTAGATGATCAAAATAATATGAAATCGATTGCTAATCAAGTTCTAAAATTTTCAACCTCACAAGATATTTGTGATGCAAATGGATTAGGCGCTCGAGGTCTTCAAATTAATGATGCTACGTTAACAATGCGTCTTAAAACGAATGAAGGGTTGCCTGTTAAAGTTCATGATGCAATGGGAAAATTAGCAAAAGGAGTGTATAGAGATCCATCTGGAAAAATGGCTAAACGTTTAAATGCTATCAAAAGTTCAAAAAATTCCCAACAATCCTTAAGTAATTACTCTAAGGATGAAATAGACTCGAACTCAGATACAGCTTCCATATTCTCAGAATCATCAGCTGAATATGATACAAGAACATTCTCAGAATCATCAGAGATGCTAGAAGACATTCGTTCAGATATTTTGAAACTTGATTTAACAAATAAAGATAACATTTTAGATGAAAGTGAACTAGAACTAGATTCAGAAACAAAAGATGTTATTCTTAATGCACCTTTGACTGATAAAGAAGAACTCATCACTCAATTAAAAAATAATATTCTAAACTCAAGTTCTTTATTAGAAATAAAAAAATCACTTTTAAGTATTATTTACCTTAATAAAATAAATGAGAATCATAATCAGCAGTTTCTTGACAACATTATAGAATATTTTCAAAAAAGCGAAAACTTAATCGACGTATTGGAACAGTATGCTCAAACGGGAGAAGTTCCATCTTATAATTCTCTTATCGATAACGAAGCAGAACATTACCAAGAAGAACTTCTTGAAAATACTCAAAATACCAATACTGAAAGTATTACTTCTCTAACTCCATTAGTTACAGACACAACAGCACATAATCTTCAAACAGTTACCGAAAATACTCAAAATACCAATACTGAAAGTTTTACGTCTCCAACTCAATCAGTTTCAAACACAACAGCACATAATCTTCAAACAGTTACCGAAAATACTCAAAATACCAATAC
>CAZNFJ010000026.1:0-26189 GCA_964572685.1 uncultured Legionellaceae bacterium | reverse complement strand
GCGTATCTGTAGACATATCAGAAGCAGAAATTCATTGGAGAACGTTTTTACAAAAGCTGTGTAAAAGAAAACTTTATGGGTTGGAAATGGTGACCAGTAACGAACAAACCATGCGTAAAAATAGACGGGTCTCGATGGCTAAATTAGAATATTTCTGCGGACGACCCTTCTTGCCTGTATTCTCTGGGATCCAAGACTGAATGGCTTCCTCTGTAAACCATACCGTAATATCGTCGCGTTTTCTTAACGCATCGTTATATTTTGCCCAGTTTTTTACTTTGTAGGTCGCCTTTTTGAATTTGTAGCGACATTTATCGTTATGTTTGTTAGGCATGAGGCAGCCAAGTGAGGAAAATGATAGATACAATAACAGCAGTGATGTTGTTTGGGTAAAATTATTACGGTTTTTTCAAAATCATCCTATTTATGCAACAACGCCGTTGAAAATACAAAAGCAGCTTCAATGAGAAACAGGAATATTCAGAAAATTAATGCTCCGGGCATTCGGGGCTTATACCCCGCGAGGGGCTTTACTTACTTCAAGTGACAAGCTTTTGTTCCCAGCTCTGTTGGCGTCGATGATGAAATATATTATCCGCTATAATAGAATTATTATTATTCATTTCACCTGAGTAAACAGCGGCGCAAGTACTCAAAATGTCCTGCAAGCGCTCGGGGAGATTAGTATCTGTTTGAGGTAGGGACTTGTCACAACAAGGTTGCGCCATGCAATAAGCCTGCCCCCTTTTTGGTTTAACAAAACCAATTATTTCCCCGTTTTCTTGCACAATAATCTTACCATAACTGTCTAAAATCTCTTGATAAGTTGGGCTGTCTTTCTTGTTTGGTGATACTTGTTTGCTCACTTTACAGGTCTCAGCATTGCCTCTTGGTGAGCGCATGCCATCTCGGCATATTGTTATCAAATCTTTGTGCTTTGCATGATGCGAGGTAATGCTTACGGCGAACATAGATTGCACACCGGCAAAGGTTCTTTGCACAAAGTTGGGGTAGGCCTCATGAACATTACTCTCCGATTTTTTGATATAGCTCACAATCCTTGTTACGACTAATTCAGCCAAATTTCTAATCGCTTCGTCAGGCATGTGGTACAACTCTGGCGAAAGCTCCACTGATAATTTTAATGCCGCTGACGTAACCGCATCGAAACGCTGAGTTTCATCCTCTGGAAAGCAATTACAAAGCATTTGCATTTTTTGTTTATCTAAAAACTCATTAGCCATCTGGAATAAATCAATTATACCTCCGATTACTTGCGATATATTCGCATCTACATTACCCAAAAATGGAATGCCTACACCTACTTTTACGTCTGTAGATTTTATCATCGAGCTAAGACTGCTAAGTACATCATCTCTTTTTCTGTTAACGGCTTCTTTTGTTAATACAGCGAATAATGTATAGGTTTTATCCAAATAATGAACAAAAAATGTTTTGAATATCTTCATTTTAGTGTCAATTATATCCATTTTTTGCTGTGCTGCGTTTTCAATAGCAGCTGCTCCTGTGGCTCTAAAAAACACCGCATTTGAGTTGACTCTGATTGGCTTTGGAAAGGCAAAAACCCAGGCATTCCTAATGTAACTCTCTATCAATTGTGCGAACTTAGACTCCATGTTTTGAATGGCTTCAGTTTTTACTGCCTTGCAAAATTCTTTTAATGCCTGAAATTTAGTTTCATCTTGTCTCTTAAGAGCGACCAAAGAAGTCAAATACTCTGCTTTTCTACGCAATTTAGGAATTGCAACCTCTTGAACAAGGTTATAATACTCAAGTATTAGTTTTTGAAATTCTGGGTCGGAAAATAAAATATCCAGACTTTCTTGAACATTATTTTTGTAAATGGTCTTCTGTGACGATTTCTGAGAAAGATAAGAATCAAGACTACCTGCATAGCTGGATTTGCTTGAAATGTATCGGTCACAATCATTCCATATTACTTGTTTAATATCTTCTAAAATTGACGACCAAGGCTTCTTCTTTTTTTGGCAATAATCAACTACCTGAGTGACAAGCTCATCATCGATATCAACAATATTCGGCGCAATATCTAAAACAGCCTCCTCTAATTCAGCGCTCGAAAAGCCTGTCATTGAACTTGTAATTTTTTCAATATTTTCATCGGAAATGCGCTTTTCTCTGAACTGATGTTGCAATAATTTTTTTCGATGCTCAGCATTTGGTAGCGCTGTCATAACAGCACTACCAAATGGCTTTAAACTATCTCCAGGCTCAGGTTCCGAAAAAATCTCAACAGCTATTCCATATACATCGGTTGTTTTAAGCACAAATAACGGTGTTTCGTTTGCATGATTACGCACATACATTTGATACTTTAAAAGCCTGGCAACTGTTACAACCATTGCTCGAGTAGATTCATCGCCTGTAAATGGCATTTGCGAGAGGTAATGTAGCATGCTATCGCCAGAGTTAGGGTCAATTTTGTCTTTTAGTTCGTTATTGGGTTTAATGAGTTCGTTGAGCCAGTCTTTGAGCGATAATATTCTATATCCAAAATTTTTCTCAATATCGTTCAATAGCTTTGTAGTGTATTGAGCCAAAACCAAGATTTTATTTGCGCGAGCTTCAGGTATCGCTAATGTCTTTATTATGTTTTTATACGCCTGTTTAAAAAACTCTCCTCTATCATGACAATGCGCATGAAAACGTAACATAAAGTCTTCTATGCAAACCAGGCCGGTTTCAAGGTCTTTGTCTACTGTTATTTCCTCGGCATATTGGATTTTTAAAGCACTCAATAGTTTTGCTGCTTCGCGAAATATCTCTGAGGCCATTGCCAGATTGAAATATTTATCTTCTGGCTTACATTCATGAAATTTCCTTATTAATTGACTTTTCGTCTTAATTTCCAGGCCGGCTTCTGGATGGGTTTGATGCAATTTTGCCAGCAATGCAGCTTGAACACACAGCCCAAGCACATCTATGAATGCCCCGCGACCCTTATTCACATGTTCTAGCATATAAAAATCATCGAATTTTAGAAAAGTATTCGCCGCAATGACTGCTTCGGGTGCAATAGAGTGTCCGCTAGAGAAAACTTGTAGTAGACTGAACATGTTATGATTAAGCTTACTGTATAAATCTTGAAAGCCACAGTTATAGTTTTGGGTTAAACTTTTTAAGGTCTTATCAAATTCTTCTTTGAGTGCGATTTCTCCTCCATTTTCATTGCCTTCTTTAGCCTTAAACCCCAGCTGCTCTGGTGTGGATTTTTTCAGAAGCTTTA
This sequence comes from uncultured Legionellaceae bacterium, assembly GCA_964572685.1. Classification (GTDB taxonomy): domain Bacteria; phylum Pseudomonadota; class Gammaproteobacteria; order Legionellales; family Legionellaceae; genus UBA2653. The sequence continues at coordinate 22,921 of CAZNFJ010000026.1, read as the reverse complement.
ATCGACATAAATCACTGATAAAATAAAGAAATTCCCTATTGGCGCTCTTTGCGTAAATTGCAGCTTGAGTATAATGCTTGTAGGCTATCGCTCTATCTGCTGTATAGCCTGAGCCTGAGTATCGGGTTACATCCGCTTCAATTGCTTCTTCACATATCGCCCGATATAGGTGTGCAACTGCCTGGTGCTCATAAGATAAAAACCCTGAGCGCACCCATTGAGTTAATGCCCATGCGGCAAATTGCTCATCCAACACGCTTGCTGCCTCAAAATAGGCCTTATTATTTAAATGCCCTGTAGCTGCCACCAAAGCTTGACAATATTGCTGAGAGGCCCTTTTACCTTCTACGCCCACACCTAAACCAACCAAGGTTATTAAAACGGCTAATGGCACTGCTTCTATATAAAGCATGGCACCGGCGATGAGTCCAAATCCAAGCTCAAGACCAAGCTCGATCGCACCAGCTGTTCCAACACCTATCAAGGCTCCTACGCCTGCGCCCATAAGCTCAGCATTTTCCCAAGGTTCGGGATGGTTTTGTCCAGCGCTCAGATTGACTCGAGTCACATCAGCTTTGATAGCCACGGTGATTGTGTCTAAGTTATTGTATCGCACTACCAAATTATGCATACCAGAAGATGGTGTTCCCTCGCCTGAATATATAATTGTTCTAGAGGTTAAAAACGGTTGCTGTTGAGAGCGTGATATTGACACCTTAAGCAAACTGTCTAAAGTCACTTGCATGCCGGACCGAACCATTCCTTCAAATGCCGGACAATAGGGGGATGTCGGCTGGATATGAGAAGAACTCTCTTTTAAAGATAAGTTATTACTAAGGATAACAAGAGGCTGCCAACCGCTATCTTGCTTTAACACATGCAATCCTTGTCCTTCTTTTGGATAGGCCTCACAAGGCACACCCGCCCTAGCTACCTTATTTAGGGTATGGCAAGTAATCGTGACCCCTAACATAGCCGCCATATTATTGATAATAAAAGCCTCATCTTGCGTTTCATTGGTGCTAGACTTTAGACTCTGCACCTGTTGATTGCAATAATCGGTGAATCTAGGTATTAAGTAATCTCGCACCAGCTCAGGTAATATGCTAGGTATCTCATGACGCGTCATGCTTGCAAAAGCTTGATATAATGCACGCCGCTTGGCAGTCATCTTGTGGCCACCAAAAAATACATCAAATGCATCTCCAAATTTATCTTCATCGGTGCCAAGAGGGTACAGCATGGCGATAACAATCGCGATGTAAAGACTATTTTCTCCAGCCACAATATTCATCTTTTCTAATGGCTCATACGTATATCTCATTTTCTACTACTCCAATGCTTGATTTAAGCTTAAATCCGAACCCCAAATTGACTATAAGCAGTTTCCTCTTGTTGCAGGGTCTCTATACTATCTGCTAATAGCTCATCCCATGCTGCATCACTAAGTATGCTTGGTTGAGTGGAAACCTCTCCTGATAACCTCTGCTTCCGACATTTGTCACAATGTATATCAATCATCTGAAGCTGAATATCAACTGGCGTACGCTCCCGAGCCTTTACGCCAAAATCAATCAAAGCTTGCAAGGGCCTCAGTGTTTCACGCTCGAAACGCTCAGCGAGTGCTGCATCGTAGCCTTGTATGCACTTATGTGCCTCTAAAAACCACGTTCTTGCATTGATAATATGGGGCCAAAAGATATCATGGTAACCATAATCAGCTAAAATAGGCTTAAGCATATTGGTTCTTCTTCTGCGTTCAAATTCTTCATAAACTGTCTTAGCCGTTTTATTACCTAATCTATTCCTGTCAATTGCAAAGCGGTGTATTTGGTCGTCCGGATGGCGAGCAGCAACCCATATTCGATTGTCTTTGCAGTAAACTATGAGTTCATTTTTGGTTATTTCGCTGTCTCTAGGTTCATCCTTGTAAGCAAGCATTTCATATGCGCCTAATTGGCTGACCAAAAAGAACGTACCCGTAAATTGTTTTAATAGTGCTTTAAAATGAGGAAACGCTGTTTCTAAAAAATAACTGAGCTCTTTATTTTTTTGATACAGTATTTCTGCATCACCAATTTGGTTGTTTTCCAGCAGCCTAAACATCAGGTCAAACGTAGCTTGTAGCTGATTTGCGCTCGGCGTGATGCTGTGGTAATTTGGAGGCAATGAATCGAGGGCGTCTGACAGCTCTTGCAAATATCTCTCACTTTCATTTATACTTATCTGCTCCCAATATTCTGCCTTATATAGCATCTCTTCCCATAATGGCAGACTATTATATCGAAGTTGCCTTTCATTTTCTTTGATCAATCCTTCGATTTCTATCCTGTCCAATTCAGTGTTCGGTATATAACGGCCCTCTTTGTAATCTTTGTAAAACTTTAACCGGTTAGTTATTTTCTCTGCCTCAATTTTCTGATTTTCGGCCTCTGCACAATGATAGTCATATCTACGTTTTAAAGTATTAATCAAACACTCAAGCGCCATAACTCGCTGAGTGTCATTTCTCGCAAGCTTTAGGGCCAAGAGACTTCCATCGCGAACATCACAACGCTGTTCTTGTATCGCTGCGTAAATTGTTTCAAAGGTCTCGGGTGGCTTGGGTTTAAAAAAATAATTTTGAATGGTTTGTAAAACATCAGTTTGCTGGGTCACCGTCTCTGATGCTTCTTGGGTTTCCAATGGCAGACTCGCTGAACTACTGGATTGCGCGCTGAGGTAGCTTGGCCTTAAATCAAATCGTAATTTTAAACTTGTCCCTTTCATAAGATTAGGTATGAATTTGAAATTACAAAAAATATCTACCGAAATGAAATTATCTTGGTGATAAGTAAATGGGCGCATGCGAAAGGATAACAGCTGAGGGTCGCCCGAGTCGCTCAGATGAGTGCTAGAGTCAAAAAGCCCTCCAAAAAAACCTCCACTCACTTTTGTGCTTGCTGTTAACGCCGTTCTTCTTGGCTTGAGGTTAACCTGAGGCACGAGACTTCTATAATCATTCAAAGGATTGTTCCTTAATAAAGTTAAATTATTGAAATTTTCGATGGATGAAAGTTCGATTTGTGCTTGGGGGCTTGCTTGCTCACAAAGAAATTGCAATTTCTCTACAAAAATAGCGCCATCTGGTTTTAAAAAATTAATATCACCGCGAGCTGTGCGTGACCAAATCATCAAAAAAGGTACCGATATGGGAAAGGTCAGGACTAAAAGCAATCCCATTACAATATCCCTCAACCAAGATGAACGACGCATTCTTAAAATTTCTTCATAACTTGAGTGTGTAGGACGCCCAGTCAATTTTAAAGTGCTCGTTTGCCTTTTCAATAACGATAGAATATCCTGAGGATTATTTTTTTCTAATATCTCAGTCACAATCTTTTTTTTCATTGCACTGAGCGGCTCCCCGTTATCGCTTGTGCTTAAATGTTGCCGATATGCGTGACAATGATTTTTTATTTCATTCATAGTTACCCCACTCATTGGTTTAAATGCATTAGTCTTAACCGAATTTGATTTTATTTTTACAAAGGAGGGCGTTAGAAATCATAATAATAACCTCAATTCAAAATTGACTATTCTAAATTAATGCATACTGTATTGTTATTATTATTCGGCAAATAAGCGCGAAGTATATCCGTTGATCAAAAAAAAATCAACAAGCGACCTAATGAAGAAAGGCTGAGAAATTTCTTAAGCATGCCAGAGGGCGTTGTTGCATAAATAGGATGATTTTGAAAAACCCGTAATAATTTTGCCCAAACAACACCACTGCTGTTATTGTATCTATCATTTTCCTCACTTGGCTACCTCATGCCTAACAAACATAACGATAAATGTCGCTACAAATTCAAAAAGGCGACCTACAAAGTAAAAAACTGGGCAAAATGTAGAAATTTAGACTTAATCTGACAGTTATCAGTTTTTACAGAAGAAACGTAGCTCTATCCAAGAATCGGTGTTCACGTTCGCAAGAATATGCAGAAAAGGTGCTTTAACGACTTGAATATTTTCTTCACATTGCTTGCAAGCATATTTTTTACGAACATGAACCACACGAAACGCCATTTGAGGAACGATATCAATTTGTTCACTACGGACTTCACCGATTTCAGTCATGCTGCAACCACAAGCACAGGATTTTAATGATTCAGGGATGTCATAAACTTTTTCAACATAAGGCAAAGATGCAGGTAATTTTTGTCGACCTTTAGCTTTCTTTTGACGAGTATACGTAATCGTTTCAGATTCAGTGACATCAACAACTTCAGTCTCTACTTTTGAATCATCGGCTTCATCAAACTGAAGTGACAACTGTCCAGATTCCGCATCTTTTTCAGATTTTCGACCAAAGCGTGCATGACGGAATAAAAAGAGTTGGTGCTCAAGGGTTTCAACTTTAGAGTTAAGTGATTAAACAAGAGAAATGAGCTCTTCGTTGGTCATTTTTTCAAGTAAATTATCAGATTAAGTCAGAACTAATTCATCTAATGTGCTTTTTTTGAATCAAAACAGTCTTCACTTGTATCAGAGCACAAGAACCTTTATATCAGCCCCTCTTGCTTAAAATATGTGACAAACCCATTTGGCTATGCAATAATATTAAAAAATCACTACCGCCAAAAAATAATCAACTATAATAATAAATATACATAACTCATGACGAACAACATGCACAAATCATCCAAAACAATTTTAAAAAAACTAAGCCCCCAAGCGCAAATCAATTTAATGATTGAAGCCGCTCAACAGCACAATACGCTCTTAATAAAAAACTTGGTTCAAATTTTAATCGAACAAGACAGAATAAAGGAAGTAGGCGCTTTAGATGAACCGATGCAACAAGTTTTTTTAAAAACTTTAGAAGAACTGTTGGTTTCTGCTGTTCATCAACAAAATGAGAAAGCATTTCAACAAATTATTCAACGCATGCAAACCATCAAAAATTACCCTAACTACACAGAATTTTATGATGATATTATTCCTCTTCAGCATTTTGCAGATGCCTTGGCAGACGAAAGTCATGAACAATTTTTAAATCTAATTCGTAATAAACATTTTTTGGCAGATGAGTATTTAATATTTCTTGCTATTAAAACCCATCATAAAGCGCTTTTTCAGCAGCTTGAAAAAATAGGCATAGATTTATCTAAACTATCTCAAGCCATTGATCTACTGCGAACAGTCATCAACAGCCCAAATATTCAACATGATATCGAACAATTCGAGCAAATTCATCATATCCCCAAAAAACAACTTAAAAATAAATAATTTTTTAAAAACCTGCAATTTTTCAAAACTGTTCTATGCTTTTATTAACAACAGGCTAAAACAATAAAAATAATAAAGCCCATTAAGAACCCGTAATAGGAGCGAGCATGAGCAAATTCCATATTGCGCTTAAAGGCTTGATGTTTTTAACACTTTGTCAAAGTTCATATGCCGCTGAGCGCGTTGTGGCTTTAACCATCGATGATTTACCTTTTGTAGGCCCCGTTCATAATAAAAATGGGGAAATCAATCGATTCTCTCAATTGGTTAATCAAATTGAAGAAAGAAAAATACCTGCAATGGGATTTATCATAGCAGGTTCAATTGGTCCCGGCCAAGAACAACTCTTAGAAGAGTTTAAACAAAAAGGGTTTAGTCTTGGTAATCACACCTACACTCATATCAATCTTAATCGAGTAGGCGCCAATCGCTATATCGAAGATTTAGACAAAGCTGAGAATCGGTTACAAGGTGTGATGACCTATCCCAAATACTTTCGCTACCCTTATCTTGCCGAAGGGCGTGGCAATGATAATCAACGAGTTAAAGACTATCTGACTTCTCACAGCTATATCATAGCGCCTGTCACCATTGACTCTAAAGATTATAAGTTTAACGGTCGCTTACTCGCCGTCAATTGGCGCAAGCGCGATGTTAAACTTGAAGCGATTAAAAAAGATTATCTTGCTTATATTGATAGGCAAATTACTGAAACTGAAAAGATGCATTCATCGGAAACGCCTGAAATTCTATTGGTACATGCCAATTTACTCAATAGTCATGCCATGGGAGATGTGATTGATTTATTTCAAAAGCGCGGCTATAAGTTCATTAGTCTTGATGAAGCCATTCGTACTCAACAAGAAATCGATTTAAAAAAATCGATCGCTAAAAAACAAGTATTGATTACGCAACATTAATTGTACATAATCAAAACCTCCTATGTTTTATCTGGAGGTTTTGAATGTCTTCTTTAATCTTTTGTCAAAAACTAAAAGTTCAATCTGAACAAATGTCCAAACCACCCTTTCCCGGCGTACTTGGACAAAAAATTTTCAACGAGATTTCTCAGCATGCTTGGAACTTATGGTTAAGTCATCAAACCATGTTAATCAATGAGTATCGTTTGAATTTAATGGATCCGGAATCCCGTAAATTTTTAACACAAGAAATGCAAAAATTCCTCTTTGAGGACGGCTCTGAAACACCCCCTGGATTTCAACCAAAATAATTTAAAAAAAAATAAAAAATTTGCTTGACTCAAAATCTGTTTCACGGTTTAATAGCAAGCGTTGGCTGGCCAGATAGCTCAGTCGGTAGAGCAGAGGACTGAAAATCCTCGTGTCGCTGGTTCGATTCCAGCTCTGGCCACCATTATCACTTTTGAGATCACTCAATCATGAAAAACATTATCATCATTTATAGCTCAACACACTGTCCCTACTGTGTTCGTGCAAAAGCATTGCTAACTAAAAAAAACTTAGAATTTACTGAAATTTTAATCGATAGTAACGACACATTACGTGATGAAATGATTGAAAAAAGCCAAAGAAGAACTGTTCCTCAAATATTTATCAACGAAAAACACATCGGTGGATGTGATGATTTATATGCATTAGAGGCTATTGGTGAATTGGATAAAATATTGAATTAATACGGAAGACATCCTTGTCTTTTCCTAAAATCTTCAAAGATTGTCCTAGGGGTTACATAACTCACCCTGACGATCTATCTCTTCATTGGTTAATTTGCAAGCAAATAAACCAATGTTCTCATTGCGACCAGCTGTTTCACTGTCTTGCAACGAAGAAGATACTTCTTTACTTGTACTGCTGAGTGTTTTATAACATCTTAAAAAAAATGAATGCATCGGACTAATAAAATTTCTCATTAATAAAATCATGGTATTCCAAATGATTACTGTTAAAACGAAGGCTAAGAATAAAGCCAAGAGAAAGGCAATAACAACTAAATATTTCGCCATTAAAATCGGAACAGATATTAAACCGCTTAATAGTCGTAAAGAAATATGCATTTGTTCATTTACAGCAACTCTCCACAGATAAGAAGCAGCAATCGTCGCCAAAGTTAAATCCAATAGTCCAAAAGCATAAAGACCGGTATATTCATTGTCAAATTGCTTTCCGAATAAAAACTCATTAAAATAAATGAACTTATCAAAATAAGGCGTGTCTTTCGCAAATAAAAGCTGGATATGACGATAGCGGTCTTGTTGAATAAAATCTTCAACTGATTTCATTTTAAAATCGCTTTGGATATTTGATTTTTCAAGATAACTGATTTCCAGCTCTTGTTGCTTATTCAAACGAATCACGGGAATACTATCTATTTTTTCTTCGGGTATTTCTAATTCAATGGCTTGTGCCATTAATTTTCCTAATAATGCAGAGCCTCTTTCATTCGGTTCGATTTGAAAAGATAAATAACCACCTAAAGGACTCATAGATGACGTCACATCTGCAAAAACAATCTCAATATTTTTTTCAGCAGCGTAACTTAATACTTCTCGATAAAATTCATGTAAAATTTCATCCGCAACTTGAAAAGGCGATTGACCTTGACCTTTAGAGTGCGCAAGATGTGCAAATCCTGAATAGATGAAATAAGGTGTTGCGGGTGTCAAGGCTGGATAATATTGCGATGAAATAACCAATCTTTTGGTAGTTCCATTCTCAACCAAACCATCAATAATTTCTTTATATTCTTTATGCAAGGCTTCTTGAGTAATTTTAAAGTAAACCTCAATTAATTTTCTTGAAGAGGCTTTCCATGATAAATCAGAAATCAAATCCTTATAATCTTTATTGGTAATAACTTCATCTTTATTCTTTTTCTTGCATATTGTCCACTTATTTTTCACTGCATCAACTAATTCATTAAAAATTTGCCACTCCATGACAACTTTTTCCGGAAAAAACTGATACATCAATCTGGTACCAAGAGCTTTTGTTAATCTAGGTGTAAAGCGAAACATGACACTTAGAAAAGAAAAAATATTAAACTCTGGGAAAAAAAGCTTAGGTAAGACACTTTGAAACGCAACACGATAATTATTACCACCAATACTTAAAACAGCAACGTCTGGAGACCATTCTTTTATTTTATTTAATTGTGCAACTTCATTTTTGGGATGATCCTTATCCTCAGGAATAACTTCATCAAACCTTTGTTTTGTTAACATGCTCCCTGTGGTTGCACCATCGACAGCAAAATTAGCCAGGAGATATTTTTTTGAACGGCCATCTTTATCAAGGTGTAAGGCTATTTGCTGTGCAATAGTATGGGTTTTTTCAATATATTTTGTACCACGATCTACCCAATAACCATTATCAATGGTCGAGTCTCCGCACAAAGCAACCTTAATCTCGCTCTGTCCTTCTTCGCCAATTATTTTTAATCGACCTGTACCTTTAGGATAACAATCTATATTAATGTCACTATGCTTTATGTTTGTCATTTATTAAATCTCGAAAATAATATTGGATAAAATTTTAACACATTTACTGTATTTTTGCAAACACCAATAGATTATTATTCGAACAAAGCAGATCGATATCATTCTACTTGGCACGGTGTAAAAAAATATTTTTCAATCATATCGTTCAACCTAAGGTTTTTGTGCAGTCCAGAATCAATAAAACATTTACTCAATTGAGTAATAATAAGACAAAAATGCCGACGCAAATGATCTGTAAGGCTAATCATTTTTTTGTTATGATAGACTTCATCAAAAGCTGTCAATGAGATCGGTTTCCGTCATGTTTCCTTTTAGTCATTTGGTCCTTGAATATTTTAAAACGCCTCAAAAATTACAAAAACCATTTATGATTTTGTGTGATCAACAAAAGGAAGTGGAACAAGTTCAGCATGACTTGGCTTTCTTTAAAGATAATGGCATTGCTATTAAAGTATTCCCAGATTGGGAAACACTGATTTACGATCCCTTTTCTCCCCATCAAGATATCATCTCGGAAAGGCTTTCTTTACTTTATGATATCTTACAACAAAAGCCCATGGTTCTCATCTTGAGTTTACATACCCTCTTGCATCGATTACCACCAAAAGAATTTTTACATCAACAGGTTTTTAAAATTACAAGCGGTGAAACCCTACCATTACAGAAATTTAAAGAAAACCTCATCAATGCACAATATCAAATGGTCTCCATTGTACAAAATCATGGCGAATTTAGCCCAAAAGGCGCCATTCTAGATGTTTTTCCAATGGGATGTGAACAACCGATACGAATCGAATGGTTTGATGATGAGATAGAAAGCATGCGTTGGTTTGACCCGCAATCTCAACTCAGTCTTGAGAAAATTTCAGAACTTCGTGTATTACCTGCCAAAGAATTTAGTCTCGATGAAACATCAATTCGTTCCTTTCGACAACGATTTCGGGAACAATTCACCGGAAACCTCCACCGATGCCCCATTTACGAGCATGTCACCCAGAAAGAACCCATGCAAGGCTTGGAATATTATTTGCCCTTATTTTTTGAACAAACAAACTCTTTTTTTGATTATCTTCCTTCAGATTATCAAATTCTTTTTTCCCCGCAATGTGCCGAAAGCATACAAAAAATTTGGAAAGAAGCCTCTATTCGTTATGAACAACGCCGTCATGATATCAGTCGCCCTATTTTAAAACCTGAACAAATTCTTTTAACAGAAGAGCAATGTTTACAATCCATACAAAAATACCCCCACCATATTCTAAAAAGAGAACCATTGACTCTTGATATGGATATTCAAATTGAACGCAAAGAAACACAATCCTTTCGAAAACTCAAAGACTTCATAAATACGCAATCAGTTCAACCCAAAGTTCTCATCATCGCCTCCAGTATTGGACGTCGTGAGGTCATTCATGATTTATGTAAAACAAGCCAAATTTATCCTGAGATTTTTGAACGACTGGAAGATTTTTTAAACTCTCCTTGTCAGTTAGGTTTAATTGCAGGTCCGATGAGTCAGTCCTTTATTTTTCAAGATTTAAAACTATTGTGCATCACCGAACATGAGTTGTTTGGCGAAACCATTGTTTACCAACGCAAAAAAAGACGCGCAGGCGTCAGCGCCCAGGAACAATATATTCGCGATCTAAGTGAGTTATCCATTGGCACCCCCGTTGTACATGTCGACTACGGTGTCGGGCGTTATCAGGGACTTCAATCATTGACGATGGATGACTTAACACTTGAATTTATGGTCTTGTCCTATGCTGGCAATGATAAAATCTATGTTCCTATTCAGAATCTTAACCTCATTTCCAAATACAGTGGCACACATCCCGATGATGCCCCCATTCATAAATTAGGTTCTGAAAGTTGGCACAAGGAAAAAAAGAAGGCCGCTGAAAAAGTTCATGATATGGCGGTTGAACTTCTCGAAACACAAGCACTGCGACATGCACAATTGGGTTTTAATTACCAGATGGATTGGCCAATGTATGAGCGTTTTGCCAGCAGTTTTCGCTTTACAGAAACAGATGATCAGAAAAATGCTATTGATGCCATCATTAAAGACCTACAATCGCCTCAACCCATGGATAGATTAGTCTGTGGTGATGTTGGCTTTGGGAAAACTGAAGTGGCGATGCGAGCCGCTTTTATTGTGGTGCAAAATCATCGTCAAGTCTGTATCTTAGTGCCCACAACACTTTTAGCTAAACAACATTATGAAACATTCCAGGAACGATTTGCTGATTTTCCCATTTGTGTTGAACTGGTTTCACGATTTCGAACCAAAAAAGAATCTCTTGGCGTCTTAGAAGGACTGTCCAATGGAAAAGTCGATATCGTCATTGGCACACACAAGCTTTTACAACAACAAGTTGAATTTAAAGACTTAGGCATGATCATCATCGATGAAGAGCATCGCTTTGGGGTCAAGCAAAAAGAATATCTGAAAAAAATCAAACATCAAACTGATATCTTAAGTCTTACCGCTACCCCTATTCCAAGAACCTTAAATATGGCCATGCACGGGATGCGTGATATATCCATCATCTCTACCCCACCAGCTAAGCGCTTAGCGGTTAAAACTTTCTGGAATGAAAAAAATCATCATCTTCTTCGTGAAGCAATCCTGAGAGAAGTGTTAAGAGGTGGTCAGGTCTATTACTTGCATAACGATATATTAAGCATCGAAAAAATAACCAAGGAATTACAAACGCTCATTCCTGAAGCCAAAATTGAATATGCACATGGTCAAATGCATGAAAGAGACCTTGAACGTATCATGGCTGATTTCTATCATCAACGTTTTAATGTGTTGGTGTGTACTACCATTATCGAAACGGGTATTGATATCCCAACCGCCAATACCATCATCATTGAACGTGCCGACCAATTGGGTCTTGCACAATTGCATCAATTGCGAGGACGAGTAGGACGCTCCCATCATCAAGCATATGCCTATTTATTAACCCCACCCGAAAACTCACTCACCACCGATGCCAAAAAGCGACTGGAGGCTATTGTTTCATTAGAGGATTTAGGCGTTGGATTCACGCTAGCCATGCAAGATATGGAAATTCGAGGGGCTGGTGAATTTTTAGGTGAAGAACAAAGCGGTAATTTACAAGCAATTGGTTACAGTCTTTATATGGAAATGTTAGAACAAGCCATTGAAGATCTTAAAGCCGGCAAAATTCCAAATTTTGATAAACTTAAACACGAACAATGTGAAATTGATTTAAAAATTCCAAATATTATTCCTGAAAGTTATATGCCGGATGTGCATCAACGTTTGGTTTTCTACAAAAGATTGGCAAGTTCCAAAAACGAAGCGGATATCCATCATCTCCAAGTCGAACTCATCGACCGCTTTGGTTTGATGCCCCCTTCTCTTAAAAATCTCATTCAAACCACCTATTTGAAGCTGAAAGCTGTTTCATTAGGCATCAAACGTATTTTGTTTAATAAAGGACAAGGGAGCATTGAGTTTAATGAAGCTCCCAATATTGATCCCATGAAAATTATCACGCTTATTCAAAAGCAATCACAAACCTATCAACTCAAAAATCAACAAACACTTGTGTTTAAACTGGCCAAAGAAATCACAGCAGAGGAAACCATTCATCAAATCAGTGAATTGATAGCAAGTTTAAAAGCAAGCTAATTTGAATTGACAAAAGCAAGCTTATCTTCCAATAGAGAGGATTGCTTTTGATAAAATAAACCATAAGCATTTACAGATTCACCAATCAATAGACTTCGAAGATTTTCCATATCAATTTGGGGACAATGCTTAGAATACACAATAAACCTAGAATTCCCTAAAGTACTTTCTTTGAAACCTTGCTCTTGAGAAAAAGATATTTGAGAAAGTTTCTCAAATATCGGGCTTTTTCTGGGTTCGATGGCTTTGATGTGTGAAAGTATCTCTTCAATAGTTATGGCTAAATGTTTATCAGCATTACATGCGGCTCTTATTAAAAAATCCAGCGCAAAAAGACGACGCCGAGTTCCATAATCAAATATTTTTTCATTTTTAGGAGAAATATAATATTCAATTGTTCGACTCAACAATAAATAGCATTCAATATCAGTTTTTGTTAATGCGGCATAAGCGATTTCAAATACCATACTCACAGTCAGATTTAAGGAATAGATAGCTTGAACCAGGCTTGAATTTATGATGTTTTTTTGGGAAAGTTTGTCTAAAGAAACCGCATTTTCAATTCGACCATCTAATAACAAAGCACAAGCAACATCTAATTGCGGACATGAATATTTTTCAAAGGTTTCAATCAATTGGAAGAGGCCTTTTTCATCAATAGGTACCAAAGGTTTGATACTTTTAAATATTGAAGTTTCATTGTTATTTCTTTCCAAAGGAATTACAAAATCTTGATATAAGGTTTTAAGACGTGATTCATCAAAAGAGAGCAAGTAGCATATCGGTGGAGAGTAACTTTTACCACTCATCTTTAAACATTTTATTGATTGAGGTATATCTTTAAAAAACAACATGAATTCATCAAACGTATGATTATATAAATCACGAATACTCAGCTCTAATGTCATCACTCGAGAAGGAATCGTTTGAAATACTTCAATCAATTCAGCATTTGTTTTTCTTCTCAGTTCATTATCACCCAAATTAAGTGAGGTGACACCTGCGGGAAATGCTGCAAAAATTTCAGCAATTTCAGCGTTTGTTCTCCTTCCAAGTGAATCAAAACTTAAATTAAGTGAGGTGATACCGGTGGGAAATGCTGCGAAAATTTCAGTAAATTGAGCGCTTGTTATCCGTCCAAATGAATTAAGAGTAAGATCAAGTGACTTAACAACAGAAGGAATTGCTGAAAAAATTTCAACCAGCTCAAGTCCAGATGGATTTTCCAATTTAGTCCAAAGAAAATAGAGTTCTAATAATGTATCTTCGTTGTTTTGGAAAACAATAAAACTGTCATTTAATATACGTCTAAAATTCTTCCACTCTTCTTCTATATTAGTCGTCATAACTTCCAATTCATTGAAATAAAAATAATTTATGAATTCAATGGCACTAACTTAAGGAATTTTTCGTAATATAATCATATGGTTGTGTTGAACGCGTCACCTATTGTGTTTAATATTGATTTTCCAAAAAAATAATAAATGCAAAGGATCCGCGTTGTGAATATTTGTACCAGTTTTTTGAGTCAAAGTCATCAGACAAGTATCATTTCTCAGATAAAAAATACGGTTGATTTGCCATTCAAGCAGATGTTACCAGAGGAGGATATCCATCAACACCTAAGTCACCCGAAAGAGCGAAAACGAGTTTTCACTCCTGCTATAACATTATGGACATTTTTGTCTCAAGTTTTGGATGATGATCAATCGCAACAAGCGGCCGTTTCACGCGTTATTGCAGCCAAGATTGTGCAAAAAGAGCACATTCCATCAGCAAACACGTCTGCTTATAGCAAAGCGCGCTCGCGTATACCCGAAAAAGGTTTGCGCTCTATAGCTCAAACTCATGCAAAAAATATCGCCTCTCTTGCACCACAAGCATGGTTATGGAAAAACAAGTATCCTGTTAAATTGGTAGATGGTTCAACCTTAACCATGCCTGATACTCAAGAAAATCAAGCGGCTTATCCTCAAATGAAATCACAAAAAGCAGGCGTTGGCTTTCCAATCATGCGCATCGTTGCTTTAATTGATTATACAACAGGTGTTTTATTAGATGTGGCAATGGGTCCATACAAAGGAAAGAAAACAGGTGAGCATGCTTTGCTGCGTCAATTAATGCCATCCATCAAAGCCGGTGATGTGGTGCTTGGAGATTGTTACTATCCCTCGTATTTCCTGATGGCTTCGCTCATTCTCACTGGAATACACGGTGTTTTTCCAGCGCATTTTGCACGAAAATCTGATTTTCGTCGAGGAAAACGTCTTGGTAAAAAAGATCATCTTGTCTCATGGAAGCGGCCTGTAAGGCCGTCTTGGATGACTCAGGAGGAGTATGATGCTTTCCCAGATACAATTACGGTTCGAGAACTTGCAGTCGAGGTAAAACAGCCTGGATTTCGAACAAAAATTCGTATTTTGGTCACCACATTTTTGAGCCCTGATGATGTCAATAAATTTGATTTGGCCAATCTCTACGGGCTTCGATGGTTCGTGGAGCTGACGCTGCGCTCAATCAAGGAAACAATGCACATGGATGTATTGCGGGGGAAAGCCCCAAGCATGGTTCGAAAAGAAATTTGGGCACATGTGCTGGCTTACAACATCATCCGAAAAATTATGGCGCATGCTGCTTGGTTACATGAGAGACCGCCGACAACACTTAGCTTCAAGCTCGCTTTACAACATATACGCGCTTTTCTGCAAGCGGGATTGCTCAATACCGGCGATCCAATTGTGTATCAACATCTTTTTAAAGCCATCACTCATAAAAAAGTCGCAAATCGACCTGGACGAGAAGAGCCGAGATGCAGAAAACGCAGGCCAAAACCGTTTCCTTTATTACAACAGGCAAGAGGATTATACAAAAATGTCGCTTAAGTTAGTGCCATTGATTTATGAATTCACAAATGATTACAAAAGATAAAAAAATCCGGTGCATTTGAGACACCGGATTTATATGCTATTTGCGTTTACGTTAGATGATTAATCGCGATTACCAGAAAAAGCAGTTAAAAGCTGTAATAAACTGACAAACACATTATAAATTGAGACATATAATGAAACAGTTGCATTGATGTAATTGGTTTCACCACCATGAATGATTTGACTGGTTTGGAATAAAATCAAGCCAGAGGAAATCAACATGAAAGCACCAGAAATCAAAATTTGAAGCCCTGTCACTTGCACAAATAAGCCAATGAGCATCATAACAAAAACCACAAGCATTGCCGCAAATAAAAAACCTCCCATGTAACTAAAGTCTTTTTGCGTGGTTAATGCGTATGCTGAAAGACCTAAGAAAATCAAACCAGTACCACCCAAAGCCGTTGCTACTAAATGCGCACCATTGGGAATGGATAGCATATACATGTTTAAAATAGGCCCTAAAGCAAAACCCATAAAGCCGGTGAAACCAAATACTGCCACCAATCCCATCGGACTATTTTGTAACATGCTGGTTAAAAAAATCAGACCGTAAGAGCCAATTAAAAAAAGAATCGGATTGATAAAACGAACCCCCATCGCCATGCTCACATAGGACATGATTCCACTAAAAACCAAAGTCAACGCTAACAACAAATAGGTATTTCGTAGAACTTTATTTGTTGCTAAAACGGATTCCATACGACGATTAAGAATCGAAACATCATTTTTGTTCATTTTAAGCTCCATAATGATAAACACATTTACTCTACTATTATTAGTATAACATAAGCAAGTCTTAAGAAAAAACATTCACATAAACATAAGCACTACTTCCAACAGCGAGAGGGTAATGCTTGCCATCATAATCTGTTATTTCAATCTGAACCGGAAATCGCTGAGGTAATAATATCCAATTGTTTTCACTATTACTCACAATTTGTTCTTGGGTTCGATAATCAGTGGTTTGTCGACTTGTTGCCCAATGGTTTGAAACGATAGCACCATGATAAATCTTACTACCAAAATAGACTCGAGGAATAATAGTTACTTTTTTACCTGCTTTCAAATAACGCAAATCAATTTCGCTAAAATTGGCTTGAATATAAAAATGCTCTGTATCCACAAAGGCAAAAATAGGCTGCCGTATTTCAATCGGCGTGCCAAGTGAGCTAAATAAATTTTGAACAAAGCCATCTGATTCTGCATAAACAACAGTTTCATCCAAATTCACCTTTGCATTTTCACAGATTTGAATAAGAGATTGGATATGAGCTTTTTGTTGAGCAACTTGATGCAGACGCATCTGTTTTTCTGCTTTAAACGCTTTCAATTTAAATAAAGCCGCCTCTTGTTTTCGCTGGAGGGTGTTTACTTCAATTTTTGAAACAGCATGATCATATAATGCTTGTTGATAATGAATGTAATCATAACGATATCGTTGATAATGTTGCTCTTCTGCAGCAATCAGATGATTGATCTTAATCAATGCTTGCTCATCAGCTTTTAACTTTTCCGTTGCCTGAACAACATCATGCTGAGCTTTTTGATACGCGAGAGCATAAGGTTTTTGAAAAACTTGGAATAAAGGCTTTCCTTTTTTAACATGTTGTTCATTCTTAACATATATCTTGGTGATATAACCACTCACATTTGCGGCAACAGGTCTGATATTTGCAACCACAAAGGCATTATTGGTAAAAGGAAATAAAAATGAAAAATTATAGAAAACAAATAAAAATAACATGGCTCGATAAAATAATTTTTCATATAGAAAGAAATTTTTAAGCATAAGCATTCCCTGTGTCTACAAAAATCGATGGCTTATATAATTGTCGATAACCGATTAAGTTTTTATAAATTAAATCGATCATGGGGTGAATAGCAACCGGTTCTAAAAGCGCTTCATCATTGATCAGTGCCTTTTCAAATTCTGAAAATAATGTTTTTAATTTTGAGAGGTCATTCTGAGAAACATGATGATATGTTCTCAACCAATATAGTCCTGATATTAAATCATTCACCTGATTCATTGTTAAAACAGTCGAAGGCATAAAGATATCTTTTTTTATTTCATAGTTTGCTTCTATACATCGGGTTTTTAATTGTAACACCAGTTTTTCTATCTTTATTTTTTCATTCATAAAAGAATCAGTATCTGCGTCTGTCATAATTAAAGAAATCAAATTTTGCTGCGCCATGACAATATTAAGGATTAAATCCGGAAGTGACTTATAGGCATATTGAGGATGAAATACATACATCATGACCAAACTGATTACAGTTCCAATCACAATGTTGAATAGGCGAATCAATCCGACCGATATATCATTAAAATCAAATAATATGATGGTAACTGTCACACAAGCAATGGTTAGAGCGTAACTATCATCCTGGTCCATAAAACGATGAGCAAACCAAAATACAAAAGTGCTCATGGCCAACATATTTATCAATATGACATTATCAAATAGATACACCACCAAAATCCCATAAATTGCACTAAACACTGTTCCCACTAGCCTTAAGCTAGATTTATGAATTACTCCGCCGATGTATTCATAATCAATCATCACAAACCAGACTGTAATTAAGCTCCAAATTCGCTCTGGTATCTGTGCATATAAAGTAATTAAATAGGTAATAATAATGGTCACAATAATCCGAATTAAACGAATATATTCTGAAGAGCTAAGTTGCATGATAACCCACCGCTAAATCATTAAATAATTGATTAATACTCAACATTTTGTAAAGTTTTCTTTGATTCTTTACTAAAGCCAACTGATATTGTTCAATACGACAATCCAGTAATTGCAAATCAGAAGCAATGCCATACTGCGATCTTTTTGCATTCAATCGACATTGATTCTTGATGTTTTGGTAAGCCTCGTCGATTTCTTGGAGTTGTTTAGCATCACTACCTAGACGCATGAGATCGGTATCAATATCTTTCAATGCACGTTTAACAGTACGAATATATTGCACGCGAGCTTTTTGAAAACTTACATGTTGATAAGATATATGTCCATATAAGGCTGGTATCAAGTTATTCAAAGAAATCGTCGCATTCGGCGCATTGATAGGACCATCCATGTAACGCCCATATCCAAAAAAACCGCCCAAGGTGATATTGGGAAATAATTCAGCAATACTGGCTTGATACTGATGTTTCATTTCAAGCAAGTGAAATTGACTCTCTTGGATATCCGGACGATTTTCAATAATACAAAGAGGTGCATGTAAAGGGATTGGTAATTGATCATTTAGTTTTGAAAATTTTTGATGAGTAGTTATTTCACCAGGATTTTCATTCATCAAATAATGCAATATATTCTCATTTTTCACTATTTGCTCTTTGATTTTGGCCAAGCGAGCATGCATCAAATGAATGGTTCGCTCTGTCATTAAAATAGAGTCCATCGATACAATACCAGATCTGAAGCGCTGCTTTTCAAGTTGGAGCTTGATTTCCAAATTTTTTATCAGGTTTTTTATCAAAAAGAATGCTTCATGATCTGATAGTAATGTCATATAGCTAGAAATGACTTGATAAATAACACTTAAACGAACAGCATTTCGAACATGGACGCTTGCAACCATCTTTGCATGAGCAGCTTTTTGTTTTTGATAAAATTGTAATATATTCAATAAATAATCGGGTGCTGCGATCAAAAAAGTCCCTGGATTGCCATAAATAGGGAGTTGAGAAAACCCACCAATTATGGGGAAGCCTGGAATCCAGGACAATTGTACTGTTTTTAATTCTGCCTGCGCTTGATAAATTTTTTGAATTGAGATATTCAAATCATTATTATTTTTCAGTGCGCAGGACAGTATTTGATTCAAGCGTGCATCATGAAATTGCTTCCACCATGCAGTTTTTGATAAGTTGATGATTTTTTTTGTTGCAATTTCTTTAGCATGCGGCCAATGATTAGGAACATGAACTGAAGTGACCGTTTGACGGCAACTACACAAACAAAAAACAAAACATAATACTATCCATCGCAATATAATCAACATCATGTGTCTTTGTTTTTAAAAGAGTTTAGTTTAATCATAATTATTTAATGATTGCAAATTCATTGGATTTAATTTGAAGGCAAGATCTAGACCCCAAGCACATTTAATGCAAAAATAAAAAAAATCTTTTAAGTTTCAAGCCATCATGACGACCATTCAAACGAAAACGCAACATATCATTGAAGAGACTCTCTTTAAACCCTCATCACTTGCCCCTTATGATTTGCAACAAATCATGTTCAACCAAATGCATTCTAAAATGGATTATGCTGATATTTATTTACAAAATACTTTAAGTGAATCTTGGCTATTGGAAGATAGGCAAGTCAAACGAGGCAGCTTTTCCATCGATAGGGGTGCCGGTATTCGTATTATCAGTGGTGAAAAAACCGGCTTTGCATATTGTGATGACATTGAAATGCAAGCAATCATACAAGCCATGCAAGCGGCCAAAAGCATCACAAACGGCGGTGTACAACAATCCATAATGCCCATAAAGATTCCCACAACGCCATCACTTTATCATCCTCTCAATCCATTGGACTCGCTGACTTCAGAAGAAAAAATTCAATTGCTTCATGAACTAGACGAATATGCTCGTTCACTTGACTCCCGAATCACTCATGTCAACGCCAGTATTTCTGCAGAATATGACGTGATTAGCATCATCAATTCAAAAGGTATGCTCACAGGTGACGTACGTCCACTGATTCATATCAGCATCACCGTTTGGATGGAGCAACAAGGCCGAAGAGAATCAGGACGTTCAGGAGGTGGTGGACGTTATGATTTTAATGAACTAAAACAACTCCAGATTCCTCATAAAATTGCCCAACAAGCTGTTCATGAAGCACAAGTCAATCTTTTAAGCATCGCTTCACCCGCAGGAGCCATGGAGGTGGTTTTAGGTTCCGGATGGCCTGGTATCTTGTTACATGAAGCCGTAGGTCATGGCCTAGAGGGGGATTTTAACCGAAAAAAACTATCAACATTCAGTGATAAAATGGGTGAACAAGTCGCAGCAAAAGGCGTCACAGTCGTTGACAATGGTACATTACCCAACCGACGTGGGTCTTTAAATATTGATGATGAAGGCAATCCAACCCAATGCACCACCCTCATCGAGGATGGTGTTTTAGTAAACTATATGCAAGATGAGCTTAATGCTCGTCTGATGGGCATGAATACCACCGGTAATTGTCGACGCCAAGCCTATAATTGTATTCCCATGCCACGCATGACCAATACATATATGTTAGCAGGACATCACACCAAAGAAGAAATATTATCATCCGTCAAAAAAGGCATTTATGCGGTGAATTTTGGCGGAGGTCAGGTTGACATCACTTCTGGTCAATTTGTTTTTACCATCAGTGAAGCCTATCTCATTGAAAATGGTCAAATCACTCAACCCATTAAAGGGGCCACACTCATTGGCAATGGACCCGAGGTTATGAAAAATATCAGCATGATTGGTAATGATTTGGCGTTAGATCCTGGCATTGGAACTTGTGGAAAAGACGGTCAATCGGTACCTGTTGGTGTTGGCCAACCCACCTTAAAAATTAAGGAAATTGTCGTGGGGGGCACTTCTGTATGATGAAACACCTATCATCAGAAGATTGTAGAAAACAGCTTTTTCTCTTTTTTCTGATGATTATAGGTTTTCAGTGGCTTCTGCATTTACCTTTGCTATTCTATATCATTCAAAGTAATAACTACTTGATTAAAAGCTTATATACCCATTATCAAACGTTTCATCTGATTCAATATGCCTTACAATACATCATGACTTATACACTCTATTGGTTTTCCATAAGTCTATTGATGATCATCCCTATCTATATTCTCTCTTATGTGCACATATTTCGCTACTGGTTAGCCCCTCTTACTATTGCAGTATGTTTTTGTGGCATATTATTTTTATTCATCGACCAACAAATCTATCAACATTTTCAGTTTCATTTATCCAAAAGTTTTTTACCCATATTAAGCACTGGTGATTTATTATATTTTTTACATCTGTCCACTTTAGAACTTATCAGTGTCATCACTTTGTGTATCAGCATGCTTGGCATACTAGTCATCGGCTTTCGCTTTTGTATCCAAAAAGCTTGCTCAACAAACTTAATATTCAATCTTTTTGAAGTCTTTGGCATGCTGATGATAGCTATTGTTTTATATCTTTTTTATTTCTATACACAATTAATTCCCAGTAATCGTCATATTCTCGCCAACCAAATCGATTATTACTTTGGACTTAAGCCGTTTTTTAAAAGTACCCCCCTTCAACAAAAAATCATCACCGCCACTGAATCTCGTGCATTTACACGATTAAACTCGAGTCAACCCATTTTAAAAAAACCCATTTTACAAAGCGATCTCAAAACACATTTACCTCATCCTAACCTTTTATGGATATTGGTTGATACTCTTCGTTATGATCATGTCAATCCACATGACATGCCCCATACATGGGCATTTTCTCAAAAAAGTCAGATTTTTGATCAGCATATCAGCAGTGGCAATAGTACCCAACCGGGGTTTTTTGGCTTATTTTATGGGCTACCACCCAGTTATTTTTCATCAACAGTGACTCACCATACACCTCCGATGCTTTTTGATGTATTGCAAGCGTTAAATTACCAATTCATGGTTTATTGGTCAGGCACTATTCATTGTCCACCATTCATCCAAAATGTCTTTGCTCACGTCCCACCACAAAATATCCAAATGACTCGTTTAGAGGATGTCACAGAAGAAGATAAACGTTCAACCCAATACTTGATTGAATTTTTAAAACATCATGAGGATAAAAAGCCTTTTTTTAATATGATTCTATTCAACAGTGTCCATGGTTATTGCAATACTGAAAAATTTGCCAAAGGCCCCTATCAATCCTGTTATCGCTTCAATTTAGATAATGATAGTGATCCTTCTGGATTAAAAAATCGTTACCACAGCGCAACTCGTTATGTCGATGAAAAGATTTATGAAATTTTACAACATGTCGAATTAAAAAATACTATTGTGCTCATCACTTCCGATCATGGAGAATCCTTCAATGACTATCGAAACAATCTTTGGGGGCATGCCCATGCTTTTACCCCTAATTTAACCCATGTGCCGCTTATCATTCACTGGCCTGATACACCGCCTCAACATTTTAAAAAAATCACCACCCACTATGATATCAGCCCAACCTTCATTCAATATTTTTCAAAATGGAATGATAAAGCACTAGAACCCTATCAACTGGGAAAATCCTTATACTCAAATCAAGTCACACAGAAGATTCTGTTGGGCAGTTATGTCAACACCGCCATATGGGATATTCATAAAGCACAAGTCACTATTTTTCATCCTGATGGCGAGGTTACTTTAAGAGATTTAAAAAACAATCCCATCGATGCTCAGAAACCCAATCCCAAAGATTTAAAAAATACTTTATTTCTCATGTCTAAATTTTATCAATGGAACTGAATCATGCTCTTTAAACAGGGCAAGATCACGAGTGACTTTAAATTAAACTGAATATGTGATCTCATATCT
>CAZNFJ010000025.1:0-26575 GCA_964572685.1 uncultured Legionellaceae bacterium | reverse complement strand
ATTCTACTCTTTCCCACTCCGTTGTCAACACTATTTTTTAAAAAAATTCACTTTTCTTTGATTCTCTTTTTTTTGAAATACATAGTGATCATTTGATGAATAATTTATATTTTTTTCGATCTAATTTATCTGTTCAGAGAGGGTATTGCTTGTTTTGAAGATGAATCTAGGTGCTTTTAGATGATTTCATTATAATCATCTTATACTAAGTTATGTTGCTTACTTATTCTTTACTGGTTGATTTGATATTCTTTAAACCACATATTATAAATGTTTTTTTCATCGGCAGGATAATATTGACTCGAAACGCATTTGAATTTTAGATGATTAAATCTAGGGAAAAATGTATCTGATTTTACAGTAGTATCCACCTCTGTTAAAAGAATTCGTTTTGCAAATGGCAAACATAGGTTATAAATTTGTGCGCCACCTATCACCATGATTTCATCACATAGATGAGCGATGTCATCTAATTGATGAATAATATGAACATCTGAAATTTGTATCGATTGTCGAGTCAATATGTAATTGTCTCTGTCCTTTAATGGTTTACCTATTGATTCATAAGTTTTTCTTCCCATTAATACGGGATGACCGATTGTATTTTTTCTAAAAAAAGTCATATCTGCCGGTAGGTGCCATGGCAGCTGTTCTTGATACCCAATTCCAAAGGCTCGATCTACTGCGGCAATCAAAGTCAGATTCATTAATTTTCACCTCGATGAACTGCCATTAATCTTGCCATTTTTATGGCCGTTACCATGCTATCACTTTTCGCTTTTCCAGTACCGGCAATTTCAAATGCTGTGCCATGATCAACTGATGTTCTGATCATCGGTAATCCTAAGCTAATATTAGCCGCTTTACCAAAACTTGCATATTTCAACACATTTAATCCTTGATCATGATACATTGCTACAAATACATCATAGCCTTTTTTTATAAAAAGTGTATCTGCTGAAAAAGGTCCTTCTATATCGATACCTTGTTTTCTTAAAAGCTTAACAGTCGGTTCAATAACTTGAATTTCTTCTTGACCCAACACACCATTTTCTCCGGCATGCGGATTGAGTCCAGCAATTGCAATTTTTGGCTGAGATATTCCAAAATCCTGTTTTAAACCGCGATGGACAGTTTCAACTACCATCTTTATTGACTGTGGTGTTATTTTATCTGCCACTTCTCTTAGAGCAACATGCGTGGTCACTAAAGCCACGCGCATATGCTCATCGGCTAACATCATGACAACCTGAGGTGATTGACAAAGTTTCTGAAAATATTCCGTATGGCCGAAAAAGTCATTTTTGGCATGTTGTACAATCGCTTTATTAACGGGTGCTGTAACCAAAGCTGAAAATTGATTTTGTAATACAGCAAAACAGGACCATTCTAGCATTGCCAAAATAGCCTTTGAGTTTTTGACGTCTGGTTGTCCCGCTTTCACTTTTTCAGAGCATGGAATATGGTAAACCATCATTTGCCCAGGACGTGATAATCGTTTAGGTTCGTAGTCAATGATCTCAACGGTTATGTTCAACAGCATTGCCCGTTCTGTTAGCATGGCTTTATCACCAACGAAGACCAAATTATCAAGATGCATGGCAACATTGATACAAATATCTGGGCCAATTCCTGCAGGATCACCTGTTGTAACCAAAATAGGCTTCATCATGCTAAATTTTTATCAATAACATGGATATAAGCTTGTGCTCGAATATGTTGTTGCCATACTTGCACGGCTTGTTCAAATCTTTTTTGTTGTAACATGGCACGAATTTTTTGTCGTTGAAAGGCTTTAGAATCATCATCGACTTTCCTTTCTACCACTTGCATAATATGCCAACCAAATGGGGTTTTAACCGGATCACTAATTTGTCCGTCTTTTAATTTATCCATGACCTCTGCAAATTGTGGCACCAATTCATTGGAAACCACCCAGCCCATATCTCCGCCTTTCATTGCGGTAGCCGCATCAACAGAATATTGTTTTGCAAGTATATCAAATTTTTTTCCAGCCTTGATTTGTCTTGATAGATTATCAATAAAACGCTCTGCTTCCATTTCTGTCATTTGTGGTCCAGGCTTAATCAAAATATGCCTAACATGAGTTTTCACCACTTGATGATGAAGCTCATCATCATTTACAGCCACCAACTTAATAATTTGCCATCCATTAGGAGCACGCAAAGGACCTGATACTTGATTGACTTGCATATTCACAACCTCTTTTGCAAATATTTCTGGCAATTCGGCAAGATGTCTTAAACCCAAATCCCCACCATCCAAAGCATATTCATCACTAGACTCAGTTATGGCCAACTGACTAAAATCCGCTCCCTTCGTAACCAATTGAAGTAAGGTCTCAGCTTTCTTTTTTGCAGAAGCCACTTCTTCAGCTGTAGGTGTTTCAGAAACAGGGACCACAATATTGAGTAGATGATATTTTGTCAAATGACTCTGTTCGACCTTAGCCTCAGATAAGTAATCTTCTACTTGTTTTTCAGAAACTCGAATATCTCTCCCTACCGCTTGTTGCTGAGTACGCGTTAAGATGACTTCTTTTTTCAAATTTTCGCGATAGTTATCCCAATTCAAACCATGTTTAACCAACTCTTCTTTGAGTTGCTCCAGGGATAATTTGTTTTGCAAAGCAATATTCCGAACAATATCATCCAATTCTTCATCTTCTAAAGAAATATTATTGTTCTTCGCGACTTGCAGCTGTAAATGCACGTCAATTAAGTGTTGTAATACTTTCCTTCTCAAAACCTCATCCTGAGGAACTTGCTGATGCGTTGCCATCAATTGCATTTTGGTTTC
Organism: uncultured Legionellaceae bacterium; assembly: GCA_964572685.1. Classification (GTDB taxonomy): domain Bacteria; phylum Pseudomonadota; class Gammaproteobacteria; order Legionellales; family Legionellaceae; genus UBA2653. The sequence continues at coordinate 23,755 of CAZNFJ010000025.1, read as the reverse complement.
TGAAAGATGTTTTTCCAATTCGCTTTTGGTGATAATCCCATCATTGACTTCAGCCACTGCCGAATCTAAAGGCAGCGCTTGACTCAGCGTGCTCCAAGCAAAAATAGATGCAAATAATATATGCTTATTCATGGTTTTTGAGAACCTAATTTAATGTTTAAAAATATTATACAACCCTGGCAAATAAGTTTGAATAGTTGCAGCAGGATCACTATTGGCCGCTGAGCCTAATCCCTTTAATAATATTTGAAAGTAAATATTATTATTATATTGTGGCGTTAAGGATTGAGGTTCTAAACTCTGAAAAACACGCCCTCCTAAAAAACGAAACGCCCAACAACAACTATCATATTGTAAACCTCCAAAACTCAGCATTGCATATGCATTACTGATGTTATAACTGTAAATCGCAAGCGTACTCCATTTCTCCGTTAATGGCCATGCATAACCAGCAGACACTTGATTTAAAGCTTGTTGTTCTAATGGCGCATTTAAACCTGAAATAATATTACCATTGACCAAATAGCTATACCCTAAGTGAATAATTCGCTCAGGACTTGGTTGATAATGAAGATTAATATCACCATTATTGGAACTATTCACATCAACATCATAAGCATAATTACCAATAATAGACCAATTTTTTGTTAATGTGTATACCAATCTTGATGCGACTGGAGAAAAGGATGAGTCTGGAGATAAATACCCTAAAGATAAAGGATTTTCCGGACAGGGTTGCCCATCGGCTGCATAGCACAGGCTCAATTGTCGTGGTTTAAAATATCTTATTTGACCAACGGTTAGAGCTATCTTTTCTAATCCAGTATTTGGACTAATCAATCGTGAGGTTAAAGAATAGGAAAGCTGATTGGTATCGCCAATCCTATCAAAACCTGAAAACCGGTTGGGTCGAAATAATTGGTCGGTATTAAATATCATATAAGCAGATTCAAATGCAGGTACAACCGTCTGATTTTGATAGGGGACATATAGATAATATAAACGCGGTTCTATCGTATGTTGCCAAATTCGTTTGAACACATGCGCATACTTATCAAAATACAAGCCTGAGTCAATACTGTAACGAGGAATGGCAACATTATAACGTGACACGGCACCAGGTAAAAGGTTCTCTAATTGATATAGATTACCCATCAATTCAACACCGGGTTTCGCATAGCCCCAACTTTTTTTCATATGATAAGTGTAACTAGGATTAAAATGAAATCTTGGTCCTTGTGGTGCAAGCTGATAGCCTATCCACTGAAACTGATCATACTGCGCATTGATATTAAGATCTCCGCCCAGCACCCGGTTATATATACCATTCGCCAAAATTTGAGGTTGTCTTGCGTATAACTGGGTAACAAATGATTGGTTGATCGGTTGTAAAGTTTGGTAACTTTGAAGCATGGTTCGCAAATACCAATGCTCTGTTTGATAATTGAGTTCGCCTTGCCTTAATATTTGATTTTGCGTCATCACTGATAAATTATTACTAAAATCTTGAAAATAATAATCATCAGAAACTTTCTGATAATCAATTTTCATTCCCAAGCCTGAGGATAAATGAGAATCTCCCCGCCAAATTACATTCCATCGATTTTTTGATAAGTGATCTAATTGTGGATAAAGAGCTTGGTTAGATTCTATAAATTTACCAAACATTTGATCATTGGGCATAAAATTGCCAAGAAACAAACCCGATGTCCCGGGCAGTAAATATCGAAATTCACCACCAAGCATTAATCCTCTTAAAGTATAAACTTGAGGAACCAATGTCGCATCAAAATTGGGAGCTATATTCCAATAATAAGGTATAGAAAAATTGTAACCACCAATATTGGTAAATCCGATGGTTGGCGTTAAAAGCCCCGATTGTCTTTTTCCAGAAATAGGAAAACTTAAATAAGGCATATATAAAATTGGTTTATCAAAAACTTTAAAGCTACTATGACGAGCAATGCCACGCTCAGTTTTAGGATTTAATTCGAGCTTTTTAGAAAATATTTTCCAGGTGGTCCAATTTGGAGAGCATGTTGAAAAACTAGCATCATCCAAATAAATCATCCCTTCTGATGTTCGTTCTATCCTTCTTGCCTGCCCCCATCCTGGTAATTTTGCGCCGGCATGATTTAACTGGATTTTATAACCACCATTCCATGCAATTCCTCTTTCATGCACCGGATCATAAATAGCATAATCAGCAACAATTTTTTTTCCTGGTTCACGAATCTGAATATGATCTAACAATTCAATACCATCGATTTGACCGGTTGTACGATTTCGATGAATATAGGCAGTGGTCGCTTCTAACAACTTCTGGTTTTGCTGAACAGATACCTGCCCGTATAAACGCGAACACCCCCCTTCCTTCAACTCTACTTGATTGGCTTTTAACTGAATCACATTATAAGGTAATGTCATTTCTTTAGGCTCTGAACGAAAAAAACCGCCACAACAGCCTAAGGACTCATTTTGCCATAACAGTCTTTGAAAAAAATCGCGTCCTTGCGGTTGATGTGTGACAAGGTTGGCTTTTTTTTCTGGAGATAGACAGGCGATAATGGGTTGACTTTCCTGAGTTAAAGGCAAGCTATGCGCATACAAGCCGTTTATAAAGCTTATCAAAAAAATAATGATTATGTTTTTATATATATTTTTTATTATCACAGCAATCTCATTATAAGATATAATAATGTTTTTAATTAAGATGTGTTTTTAATTTGCCAGGAATTATAACATGCTTCATCATCAACACCTACTCCATGATTGGCTAAAAAATAAATGTCATTTGCAAATTCATCAAATTGAACCGATTAAAGGCGATGCCAGTTTGCGACAATATTATCGTGTTGTTGCAGAACATCCGAATCAATCAACCAAAAACATGATTTTGATGGATGCGCATCAAGCTGCTGAAAAAACCGAGCAATTTATTTTCGTTGATAAATTACTCGCCTCTTTAGCCATTCGTGTTCCTGAAATTTATTACATTCATGATGAACAAAACTACTTGTTATTAGAAGATCTCGGCAATATCCAATTATTAGAGGTCCTTAATGAACAAAATGTTAATCAATTTTACTCTAACGCATTAAACACTTTGGCAACCATGCAAGTCAATGCTGCGAATATCGATATATCTAAAGCATTACCAACATTTGACATTGTGCATATGTCTTCAGAAGTTCAACTATTTCACGACTGGTTTTTAACGAAACATTTGAAACTTGATCTTGATAAAGCTTCTCAAAAAATGTTACAAAATACTTTTGATCAACTGATTCAAACCATAGAGTCATTTCCTAAAACATTAATACATCGTGACTATCACTCAAGAAATTTAATGGTTATTAATCAAAATGAATTAGGCGTGATAGATTTTCAAGATGCCATGTATGGACCAAGAGCTTATGATGTTGTATCACTATTAAAAGATTGTTACATCGTCTGGGATGAATCTTTACAAAAAAAATATTGCCTTTTTTTTCTTGAGCAGATTGGTCGACCTGAAGAACAGGAAAATTTTTGGTATGAGTTTCAACTTTGTGGCTTACAAAGGCATATTAAGGTTCTGGGAATATTCGCTAGACTGGCATATCGAGACAATAAAACCCAATTCCTTCATGATTTACCCCGAGTCTGGAATTACACATTAATGGCTCTGAAGGATTTACCTGAATTTAAAACCTTTCATCTTTTTTTGAAAGAAAAGATTGAACCTTTATTTTTAAAATCGATATGATAAAGACGGCTTTAATATTTGCAGCGGGCCGTGGCGAACGAATGCTGCCTTATACAAAAAATACTCCTAAACCTCTATTGGTTGTTGCGAATAAGCCACTATTGGCGCATCATCTCAATCAACTCGCCACAGCTGGTATCCAACAAGTGATCATCAATCATGCTTACTTAGGATATCAAATTCGTCAATATGTCGGAAATGGTCAAGCGTTCGGCTTACAGGTTGAGTATTTACCTGAACCTCCAGGCGGCTTGGAAACCGCAGGAACGCTTGCATTTATAAAAAAAACCAACTGGGTCACGGATGAAATCTTACTTTGTGTAAATGCAGATATTTATACAAGTTATCTACCTAATTCGAATCAAGAACTGGCAGATAACGCAGATGGACATCTTGTTTTAATTCCAAGTCAAGCTCATCTTCCACCTGGAAATTTTGGTTATTGCGAAAACAATCAACGTGTACTACCAACACCTAAAAAATTTATTTTTTCAGGGATCTGTTATTATCGGTTGAAAGCTTTGGATGATTTGTACCTGGGAAGATACAGTATTCGGGACTGGTTATATTCTAAAGCCTCGCAATCTCAACTCACTGCAGAAATTTATGATGGTTCATGGTTCGATGTTGGACATCCTGATGTGTTAAAACGACTTAATCCAGACCCGGCTTAGGAGATTCTTCCAGTGATTGTGTTTCAATTTTGGTTTTGATTTTACCAAATTGCTGCAATTCAAAAACAACCGATCCATTGTTTGTAATAACCTGGCCATCTTTCATCAATTTAGCTAATTCATCATTAAGTGGTCTGGAATCATTATTTAATTTCTCAGACAATTCATCGTAAGTAAGCACTTTAAGTTCTCGATTATTCGGATCGATATAAACCAATTGGTTATTCATAATCGCCACATTCATTTTTCCCAAGATATCCACTTCAATATAGGCCTGCAATCCTGTCTGATAAATTCCAAAATTAAGTCCTCGAGCTTCACACCATTCCTCTAAAGAGGTATCACCTATACTAAATTGATATCCCTTAATGTTTTCGGTCTTAGCATCCATCACCAAGTCAATTTTTAAGTTTGTCATGGGTTCAGAAAATTCTGCCATTGCACGCTTTTGTGATTCTGCCATTGCGACAATAGGATCCTGTGGTGGTAATTTAACAAACTCACCTTTAATAACTTTACGCTGACATTCCTTTTCATTACTTATTTGAGATTCTTTTAATTTGATAAATGATTGAATAGCATCATTCGTAAATTTTTGCCTATACATGCTCTCAATCGTATAAGTTGTTAACTCAGGACCAGTACACAGTGACAACATTTCAGCAACAGCATAATTTTTTCTTATATCGTCAGATTTGGACATTATGAATCTCCAACGGTTTCACTAATGTGCGAAAAAATGTTTTGGGTCATATTGGACTGAAATACATCCACTTGTAAGGCTTCATAACGAGCAGACTCTGCTAAAAGAATGGCTTCTTTTTCAGACTCTAACAATTGATGTTTAGCCACTTTTTCTTCCAAAAAGGCACTCATTTCTTCAAATTTATAATGTCGAATATCTGCAATTTTTTGATAAATAGGCATTAAATCTAAATATTGTTGTAATGCCCATTCCATTCTATCAATGGGTTCACTAACTTGGCCGGACAAATAAATTTTATCTCTTAAATAATCGCGATAATCACTATCTAACGACATTGCAATTGCCAAAGATTTATCTAACGCATCATGCGGCGGATTAAAGGTTTGTCCAAATGGCGCAATCACTAACTTTAAAAATCTGCCAATCAGACGACTCGGATATTCGCGAGTAAAACCAATCAGCGCTTTTTGGGTCTCTGCATAACAATACTCTAAAGCCCATTGAGCTTGAATCTTCAGTAATGAATCCATGGATGCTCTTTTTTCAAGATCAGCAAATACCCCCAACGCCATGTATAAATAAGAAAAAGCATCAGCCAAGCGAGCCGATAATCGTTCTTTTCTTTTCAACTGACCACCTAGGGTGATTAATGCAAAATCAGCCAACCATGAAAAACAAAAACATAAACGCAGAAAATCTTTTTTATTAAATGGACCACGAGGCGCTTTTAACAAATATCCACCCGTCCAACTCGAGACAAATGCTTTACAAAAGCCACGAATAGAATATTGAATATGCTGCCAAAATATCTCATGAAAACGTTCTTTATTTTGTTCGCGAATAGCATAAAATTCTTGACGAATAAATGGATGACAAACCATAGAGCCTTGTCCAAAAATTAATAAATTTCGAGACATGATATTAGCACCTTCGACGGTGATAGAAATCGGAATGGCCTCATAATGATGAAGTAAATAATTACGCGGACCATCAACCACTGTTCGTCCCCCATGGACATCCATAGCATGATTAAGAACTTCTCGACCTAACTCTGTATTAAAATATTTGGCAATGGCTGAAACAACAGCGGGTTTTTTGCCTGCATCAACTGCTGCCAAGGTCATCAATCGATTGACATTGATTAAATAATGAAGGCCTGCAATTTGTGCAAGTTTTTCTTGGATTCCTTCAAACTGAACAATATCGGTATTGAACTGACGACGAAGTCTACAAAAAGCACCTGAGGTTAAATAGCAAACTGCCGAAGATGCCGTTGCCAAAGCGGGCAATGAAATAGAGCGTCCAATGGATAAACACTCCACTAACATTGGCCAGCCATGCCCTGCCTTTTCCTGCCCCCCAATGATTTGATCAATCGGCACAATAATATCTTCACCTTTGACTGTTCCATTCATAAAGGATTGACCGGCCGGTAAATGTCTAGGGCCCACTTCCAAATGGGGTGTATCACGATGCAATAACACGCAAGTAATTCCTTCTTGCCCAAGGCCATTTAATAATTTTTCAGGATCTTTCAAAGCAACAGCCACACCAATTAAGGTCGCAACCGGCGCTAAAGTAATCCAACGTTTATTCAAGCTTATACGTAAAAATAATTGATTGCCTTGTTGAAAAACAACGGCCTCCGATTGAATCGACGTGGCATCACTGCCGGCCTCAGGCTCGGTGAGTGCAAAGCAGGGAATGTCAATGCCTTGGGCCAGGCGCGGTAAATAATATTCTCTTTGTTGCTGCGTACCATAATGCATGAGCAACTCACCCGGCCCTAAAGAATTAGGAACCATAACCGTCACCGCCGCAGATGGAGAGCGACTTGCAATTTTAAGGATTATTTCTGAATGCGCGCGGGCAGAAAACCCTTTTCCACCATACTCAGGACTTATCACCAAGCCCAAAAATCCATTATTGCGCATATATGACCAAACTTCTGGAGGTAAATCACCATTGCAATTAACTTGCCAGTCATCAATCATCCCACATAAAATAGAGACTTCTTCATTAAGAAATTGTTGTTCTTCTATAGAAAGAACTGAATGAGCCAAGTCCAACTTATTCCAGTCAATATCCCCGGTAAAAATCATTTCCTCTAACCATGCATCCCCGGACTTCAGCGCCTGTTCCTCGGTTGGTGAAAGCTTGGGGATAAAGTGTCCCAAATTTTTGTAAAAAAAAGAACTCACCCATTTTTTCCAGTGCGTTTCAATCGAAAGCACAAACAAAAGGCCTAAAAAAATATAATAAACACCCAATATTTTCCAGGACCATTCAAACCCAAATATCGCAATCAGCCCATAAACCACGGCCCCAGTAAACCATGCATTCTTATGAACATCCATCTGTACGGCTATCATACTGGCGATGACAAATAGAAATATACTTAAACCGGTCATTACTTATCCTTAAGTCAAAAATCATCTTTAAATCATCTTAGCACAAGTTTTTTTAGACTTCATTAGTCTCAGTTTTAAGAAGTGTTTTATGTGGCACACCAGGAATTTCTTGAGCCAATCGCGGAAGTAAATAACCTGATAATCGTCTTTGCAATTGTTGATATATTTCAAAAATCTCAACGAGGGGTACATCAAAATGTTGAGCTCCTTCAACTTTATCCAACACATGTAAATAATATGGCAGTATGCCAATAGCAAATAAACGATGACTTAATTGGATTAAAATTTCCACATTATCGTTCACACCTTTGAGAATCACAGATTGATTGAATACCGTCCAACCTTTTTGTTTAAGTTTGGCAATAGCACATACAACCGACTCATCCAATTCCTGAGGATGATTACAATGTACCACCATAACCTTTTGCCAAGGATATGCGTCCCATAATGCTAACCATGAGGATTCGATGCGAGACGGTAGCACAATCGGCAAACGAGAATGAATACGAACATGTTGAATATGTGGAATGGTATGAAGTGCTTTTAAAAGTTCTGCAAAATAATCATTACTTGCAACCAAAGGGTCACCACCACTAAATATCACTTCATCAATTTCTGGATGTTTAGCAATATAGGCAAGAATGTCTTGCCAACCCAAACGGCCAGTTTGATGTTGAACATAAGGGAAATGTCGTCGAAAACAATATCGACAGTTAACCGCACATGCTCCCGATAACATCCATAAAACACGATTGTAGTATTTATGTATTAAACCAGGGATTGGATGAAATTGAGACTCCTGTAAAGGATCTTGAACATAGTCATTATCTGATATCAACTCATCATCAATCGCCATGACTTGTTTTAGCAAAGGATCATCACGATACCCTTTTTGCATACGAGCAGCAAAGCCTCGAGGAACTCGGGTTTTAAATAATTTTTGCGATTGTGAACTTCCAAAGTCTTCAGGAATATTTAGAAATCTTAATAATTCATGCACATCTTTGAAACCATTACTTAATTCTTGTTGCCAATTTGACATTTATACTCGCATTTTTTGTCAATAATTGATAAGCTGTTGACATTTTAAAATGAGCTCATCATAACATATTTGGAGTTAAAAATGGCTGATATCGGTAGCAATGACCTAAAAAAAGGTCAAAAAATCATGGTCGATCAAGATCCGTGTAATGTTTTGGAGTGTGAGTTTGTCAAACCTGGTAAAGGTCAAGCTTTTACTCGTATTAAAGTTCGTAATTTAAAAACCGGTCGAGTGATTGAACGTACCGTCAAATCTGGCGATAGTTTTCCAACTGCTGACGTAGTTGATGTTGAAATGACTTATTTGTATTTCGATGGCGAACTTTGGCATTTTATGGTTCCCGAAACTTTTGAACAATATGCAGCCGATGCGAGTGCTTTAGAAAGTGCCAAAATTTGGATCAAAGAACAGGATTTGTGTGTGGTAACACTTTATAACAATCAACCTTTGGATGTCGCGCCACCTAACTTTGTCGTTTTAAAAATTACTGAAACCGATCCAGGACTTCGAGGAGACACATCTGGTGGCGGTGGAAAACCAGCAACACTAGAAACCGGAGCCGTTGTTCGCGTTCCTTTATTTGTGCAAACCGGTGAACTCGTTAAAGTTGACACCCGTAATGGCGAATACGTTTCTCGCGCAAAAGACTAATTTCCTGGACCATATCCCTCATTATATCCAGAGTAATAATAATACCGTGGATTCCAAAATGAGGGACCATAACCATTCATATATCCACCATACCCACCATATCCCGTTGAATAGCCCGTAAATCCTGGGCTATATTCCTTAGAATTGGGCTGAAACTCAATTTGATCATGGACCTCTTTATCTAACATGCATCCACTAAAATTGATTAGGAACACTGCAAGAACAGCCATAGCACGATATTGCGCTTTCATGATTGACTCTTGGTTAATTTGATACTTGAAGTATAGCTAAAAAATAAAATATTGCGCTAAGCAAGTTTGAGCATTTGCATTTGAGGGCGTAATTCATGATAACCTGCCTCAACATTCACATAATTTCGATGCTTCATAGCAATCGATAAAGAACCATCATCTTTAGCATGAAAAGCTTGTTGAATAACATTAAAGCCCATGGATCGATAACGTTTAAAATCTTTGGTTTGAGTAACCAAATAAAAATTTCGATAAGAAATATTTTTAGAATAATACAAAGCATGAGCATCATGAGAAAGCGAATGTGCTGGCAAATAGTCTAATAATGAGTAATCTTGATTATTATGCACCGCAACAATCTTCCCTGAAGGAATAGTTAACAGAACTTGTCTCGCAAAACGTTCAATCATAGGAATGACTTCTTTTCGATAACAATGATGTTTTTTTAATGTTTCAATAATGCCTTGGCGTGTATAAATACGATTAGGATCAAAAGCATAAAAACGACCATGATAATGAAATTCAATATCACGAGTGGAGGCATGGACTAAAGTAATGACTTGTCCTCCTTGGGATCTAGCTACTCTTCGAGCAGCTTTAAGCGCAGTGGACTCGTTTGCATGTAAATGTACAAACACCTTTCCCGGACCATAATCTTCCCTTACTATTTTAACCAAGCGATCGCCTAAGTAAATATTTTTATAATCACAATGCTTGGTGAAAAAAACACAAGCACTCAATAAAGCATTCATGAGCAACAATACAAGGATTTTTAATCTAAAATTCATCCTACCTCCTTAAAAGGTGACATTCGGCAGCATTTAATTCGGTTTTGGGTTTAAAAAGCATACCAATCGAGCCTTGATAATCAAATTTAATATCTTGTTGATTGATTTCCAAAATATGTTTAATTTTATCAACATGAGACTCCTCTTGCGTTAAATGCCAGGAATGACTTTGTGGTAAAAACAAACGGCATAAGACCAGAAGACAATCCATGAAATACCTTGCAACTTCGATTAATAGATAGAATAGATGCCAAGCCGGTACTGCTCGTTTTTGCAAGCTTTTCTGCACATGTTCCTGCTCAAAAAAATCTTCAAAATTTTCAATAATTTGACAAACTTCATGAACACGAGGATCATAAATAATCGTTTTTAGAGTTGCAATTTGCTTTTGTTTTTCTTCAATCTGGTTTAAATGATGGAACCGATAATAACACAAAGTCATCCAATAATAATAAGGCATAAAAATCAAACCTTTATATAACCAAGCTAATCCATTTTTAGATTTGCTCTGGAATGCTTTATCTAGAGCGATAAGATTTTCTTGATTTTTTGATAAATTCGTCTCAAAACTCTCCAAAACAAAAGCCAATCGATTCAATTTTTCCAATTGATGTAAATTGGGTTTCAAATAATTTTCAAATGTCTTAAAGCAATAAGCCTCAAAAAATCCATCTTGCGTATTTGCTTCTATATGTGGGCGCAATTGTTGAAATAAATCATCTTTGATATACCCTACTTGTGTAGGCTTTTGAATTTGAGCAAGCATATAAAAATTTAAAAATTGATATAATTTTTCTTTAAAACGTACATGAGATAATAAGCCATATTTACTCTGTAAGACATTGGTATAAAGCTTTGTATATTCCATGAAACTATTAAAAATAAATTGTTGATGCTCCAACGATTTATTTTGAATCATCAAGTAAGCGAGAACTGCTTGTTGCGTTGCAGATGCTCCCTGATCTAAAAGATTGGATTGAATACATGCAATCCTATTATTCAATACTAGATCTCGTCTTTGAATCATCATGGGCACATACAAAGGACTTGCTGATATTTGTTGTGCATAAGATAGGAAAAATATTTTTAAATACTGTTCAATAACACGAGAAACTAAACCGGGTCGTAATTTCAACAACATTTCAAATCTATCTAATTGTATCATAACAGGACTAATGAGTTCAGATGAAATCTGCGCGATATTTTTAGCACTTTTTTCTCTAAAAGTTCGCAATCCATTTCGAAGAAAGTCAAAATATTTTGGTGAAAAAGTGAGATAATGCAGCTGATATAAGAATTTTTTTTGGTCAATGTAAGCATATTGACGCATCATGTCTCGACTGTCCTGATGAGCTTCTTTCAAATACATCAATCTAAAACTCAACAATTCAAATAATTTTAATCGCTCTTGAATATATTTCTTGCAATTTTCTTGCAAATCCTGTCGAGCAATATCCGATTTAGAAATAATATACTTTTGAAAAGTTGAATACACATCCGAACGCATCATCATACTTTGAATAGGCCAAAGATGATAAACCGCTTCAATTGTCCATTGCTTCAATGGTTTTAAAAAAGGAGCAAGAAGTGGATGAGGATTATATTGAAGCTCCCATACCCATTGCTCTTCAAAGCTTAATTCATGATTTCTTAAGTAATACCGTTCTTGGCGATACTCCAATAATAATTGAAATACATTACTATCACGATATTGTGTCAATAACTCTTCTTCATAAAAATTAAAACTTATTTCATGAGAGGTATAATAAGCATGAAGAATTTTTCTAATTAAACGATCTTTAGCTGTCAAAACCGACTGTGAAAACAAGTATTCTTTTTGATTGGATATCAGTAATCGTTGTAATAATGTTTTCATTCTCAAATCAGGATGAGCTTTGTTAGAAAATAGCATCTCTAATGATAATTTTTCATTTTCTTCAAGCCTAGGTTGAGTTTGAAAAACAGATTGTTCCATTATTTTTCTATTCAAATCAAACCACCATTTATCATCAGAAGAAAATTCTTCATAATGATTTTTAAGGTCTTCAAATAAATCAACGCTTATCTTCCATTCTTTACTTGCTCTTGAAATATCTAAAGCAATTTGAGCAATTTGTTTTTGATTATTGACACATAATTTCTTCTTAGTATTTATTTCCTTTACACGTTTTTTTTGTTGATGATGAAGCTCTTTCCCAAAAAAATGATTCGATAAAATGTGTTCCAAAGGATTTAATTCATGAGAAAAATGTTGAATATTTTTTTCTAGAATTTTAAAAAACAAGCAATCTCTTAAGTGAAGTAATTGATTGAATTCTTTTTGCTTTTTATTTAATACAACTTGAAGTTGCTTCATACGTGAATGATGGATGATATATTGCAATTTATTTTTAGGTTTATTTCCTTGTTGAATTGCCGTCGCAAGTTCTTTTAACTTCATTTCTTGCTTTAAACATTTTAATCGAAGATTAATTAAATCAAGCCGGTGCTCTCTAAAAAAATCATGTGCTTTAACTTTATCAAAAGAATCAAACAGCAATTCGTCACGCACAAGACGATGTGATAAATCATCAACATCCACTCCTTTTTTATCTTCCAATAAATATACGCGAATCGCTTTGTCATCAAATAAATGAACAATAATTTGTTGCAAGATAATAGAACTGTTCAAAAAGTCATATTCAGACTGATCATTTAAACCATAAACATTTGAAAATCTTTCAAGCATCAAAGCATACGATTGAAAAGGGTTAAACTGGTTAAACTGGTTAAACCATTCTGTTCGTTGTTTAACATCAAATGGATAATACGAATAAGCAAAGTTTTGAAAAGTAAAATAATCCGCAATGCTCATGATTCGATGCCCCAATTCAGCACTTGAACCCAGGTCTAAATTGGAATATTTTTTAAGTTTTTCAATCGAAATATAAAAAGATTTTAAATAAAATAATAGATTATGAATATAAGTCACGATTTTTGCGGCATAGGATAATTCAAGACGCTGTTTAATATCAAAATCCCGTTCTGATGTAAGTTGTGCTAATTCTGAGATTAAAGAAGGAGATGCATATGAATAAAAAAATGCATGAAACCGCTGTAATAAATACTCTAACGAAACAGAGTATTTTTGAGTGTGCATTAGATAACCTGCCCGTTCAGGAGCGGGAAGAATTCTCTGCGTTTTTTCATCTACCAACTGAATTTCGTAACGAAACAGAACATCATGCAAAATATTTTTACATGACATTAAGCGATCCGACAACCGGCTTTTTATATCTTCGCAGCGTTGTTCAAACTCATCCGGAAGATAAGAGCGCGCTAAAAATCTTTGTTCAAAAATTCTAAAATCATCATTCAATAAGCACTTAAATAGTCCTCTTAATTCATAATATCGAGAATGAATCAACTTCATAGGGGGGTGCTGTGCTCTCAGTAAGGCTTGTAAATAGTTTATCCTTGCCAGACTGTTTTCAATTTTTTTACATTGAATCTGAATGCCTTGAACATATAACGATAACTCATCGGCACTTAATTCCGCCAGTTCGATGGGGGGCTGTTTGGGCTTTAAATAATCATCAATATCTAATGAGAACCGAGGAATATCCTCATACAACTGAATATCACCATCAGCAGATAAACCAAGCTTTTCAATCATATACCCAGATAAAAAAATAGGTTGATTTTTAGCTGGCTGGCAACCTAGATTGATATTTGTTCTAATTTGAATACTTGCAATCTCATCATCTCTAATAGATACAAGATAATGCTCATTTTGGAAAAGCACCAGCAGGGTTGGCGCAATCCATAAAGATTTAGCATCAAGTTGGCTTAATCTTGTTTGCAATTCCTCAATTTTAATATCCTGAATATAGGCTTTAATCTGAGCATTTTTTTCAAATTGATCATGAAGTCGTTGGCAATAGGCTTTTTGTACTTCGCTTAAATCATGATAAGTGATTTTATGAGTACAACTGAGTTCAAAATATGCAACTGACGAATATTTAACAAATCGATGTTTATCAAGATATTCGCTCAATGAATCCAATTGATCTTCAATTTGTATTAAACGAGAGTTCAAAAGATGAACAATCCCTGTTTTCAATGCTTCCCAAACTTGGGGTTGAAATCGTTTTCTTAAATTTTCCGCTTGCTGACAATCGACTCTCAACGCATCTTCATAAAATAATTTAAAAAGATGCAAAGGTGGTATGGTATTATCCTCAAGATACTTTCTATAAATTTTAAGGGTTTCTTTGCTTTGAGTTAATTTCGACCATTTCTTGTAAGCATTTTCTTCTCGAATGATAAACCAGTTTTGAGAATATAAATTTTTTAAATCGCTATGTGTTTTAAAGTCTAAATACGCAATATATGCACTATAAGTCTGTTGGGAAAAAACTTCTAATGGCCCGAGGAGAGAGCCTGGCTCTAGCATCATTTCATTCTCTAAATCTTCAAAAAGCCCTAAACCAAAGGGAATGGCCTCATACTTTAACCATCGAAGTATCTCAATAACTAAGGTTTCATGTTCAATAACCATGTGACGAATTAATTTTGTAACTCGATTTCGACTGGGTCGTTGAATAAATTGCAGTAGCTCAAAAAAAAGTTGCAGCAAATTCTCTTCAGAAAATTTTGGATTACTTCCAAAATCTTTAATTTCTTTTTCAATTTTTTTGATATTTCCTTCTAATTTTTCAAGTCGTTGTGATTCAACAAGAATCTTGCTTTTGGTCGAAACGTATTGAACCAACTGATTGATTAAATGACTTAACCAAGCAAAAACTTGAGGGGATAATTGTTGAGCTTGTAAGCCAAAATCAACAATACCTTTGGCAGAGCCCAATTGAGAGATGATTAGCCCCAAAAAATACCCCATATCTTTTACAAACCCTTGATGCTCTTTATCTTGATCTACGAAAGATTGTACATAATGTTGATAAATATACTGAAGTCTTTCATGGTTTTTTTGTATGAGGCCCTTTAAATCGATCTCCAATTCAAAAATAAGTTGGTAGGCCTCATTCATTTTCATCAAATGTTCTGTTGAAAACAATTTTTTTGGCTGAATCTCAATAACTTGAAATAATTCCTCTGCCAAAAATAAAATATTCCAAATCCTTTTCAATCGCAGCACCCACGTGGGTTGCTGCAAAACAACAGAATCATTTAAATTAAAAGGTTGAGCTGGATTGAGGTCTTGAAAATACTCACTTTTTTTTGAAGAAAATATTATTTTTGGAAGAGAAATTCTTGTGCGATTGGGAGATACATACGCAAGATTTTCACTTTGACCCGTTGCACGATTTAAAAATTCTTGAAGTGATAAAATCTCAATACACCAAAAAGGACCGGTATCACCGGGAGTGAACGCCTGATCATCTAACATGTGTTTTAAGGCAAAACGAATCCCATGAAGAAGCTTAGAATACTCCTGTTTGGAAATACCTGGAACATACGACTCCAAAAAGGATTGATCAAACTGTCTTAATAATAAAGGCTGGATTGGGTTGAGCATGGAAGGTAAAATCAAATAATGACCACCCAACTTTACAAACATTTCGACGCCTTTAGAAAAAATTTCACTATCTTTACTTGCGCCCAAAAGTAATTTTAAAAAAAACATATGTATCCAAACGACACAAAATCAAGATTGTTTAAAATACCACCATCATCGGTTTTAATCAACCTTATATGCTCAATCAAGACGTGACAATCAGCTTGTAATTGGTTAAACTAGTTCAAATTATGGAATTGACATGACTGCCGAAATCCTACTTATGCCAATTAAACATTTACCTAACATTATCTCTTTACTAAGACTATTCTTAGTATGTCCATTTGTTTATTATTTTTTACACAATCAATTATCCATTGCATTTGCTATCTTTTTATTGGCTTCATTTTCTGATGGGGTAGATGGTTGGATTGCACGTTTTTTCAATTGTCAAAGTCGTCTTGGACTTATTCTCGACCCTTTAGCCGATAAAATTCTAATTATCTCCTGTTTTGTTTTGCTAGCTTACAAACATCATCTTTCATTAGAGTTAGTCGGTCTCGTACTACTAAGAGACTTGGCGATATTATTCGGCGCCTTCATTTCTTTATTTATTCTTAAAAAAAAGCAACCTCTTTATCCAACCATGGTGAGCAAATTCAATACTGTCTTTCAAATGTTGCTCATTATTTTGTGTTTGTATAATGCAACATTTCAATGCATTCCAGTTTATTTTATTCAAATCATGAGTATTCTTATCGGCATCACAACCAGCATTAGTTTTATACAATATCTGTATAAATGGCATCAAGAAGTACAAAAAAAATGAAAAGCGCATTTGAGCAATTATCATTTTCCTCTCTATTACCTGAACATAAAGAACTGAATGAATTTATTTGGGGGGAGAATGCTCTATTGAAATTTCATTTAGAGCATATTTTAGAAAATGCTGATGATAAATTTGTTTATATTTGGGGACAAGCGGGCAGTGGGAAAAGTCATTTACTACAAACCATTTGTCACCAATACGATGCAAAACTATCGAGCATCTATTTGCCATTATCGTTGACAGAAAGTATTCCGCCATCTTCTTTGGATAATCTGGAAGAACAAGATATTGTGAGTCTTGATGATATTCATTTGATAAAGAATCATCCCGAATGGGAAGAAGCTATTTTTCATTTATACAACCGCATTCGTGATAAGAAAAATACTCTTTTGATCATTTCAGGTCAGCTACCTCCTACGCAACTCAATCTCAAGCTGCCTGATTTAATTTCTCGATTACAATGGGGCATGACTTGGCATTTAAAAGAACCATCTGATGAAATGAAGATGCAAATCATTATGCAAAATGCCGTTAAAAAAGGTTTTTATATTCCTGAAGCAGTTGCTCAGTATTTGCTTTCTCATTATGCACGACATTTAACAACGCAAATGCAAATTCTGGATATTTTAGATCAAAGTTCTCTAAAAGCGCAAAGAAGAACCATCAGCATTCCTTTCATCAAGGAATGCCTCAAAAATTTTACTCCATAAACTCTTCTTTTTTATGCAATCCTAGCTTGGATTTCAAACGCTCTACTGCGGTAGGATCAATTGACTTTACCGACTTAGTTTTAAAAACAATTTCAGGCTTTTTAATTTTAGGTTCGTGATGAACATCATAAGATCTTGATTCCGCCATATAATAAGAACGAACAGGCGCTTCAACAGCGATTTTTCGTTGATTCTTCAGACTTTTTTCAATTCTTTTTTTGATTTTTTGAGCCGCTAAATGTGCTTCTTCTTCGGTAACTTCACCACAAGGCTCACCCAATAAGTTCACACGAAGCCCCATGGCTTTTAAACTTGCCAAATAATCTAGACGTCTGGTAAAAATTACAACAGCTTCTCTTAATTTTGCTTTTGAAATACCTTGCTGAGCGGCTTCTTCAGCATGCTCCAAGATTTCATTCATAATGCCAATACTTAAAGGAAAAATCTGTTCTGAAGTATCAAAGGCTTTAGGAAAACGTGTCGTTAACCATCCAAGCGCCTTTTGACGAGATAAGCGGCAGCGTGATTTTTGTTTCTTATTAATGCTTTCTGTGCGTGTATGAAGCTGATTTTTATTCATATTATACCTTTAGTGACATGCTCATATAAGATAAGATTTTTTTAATCAATGTTAGGAAAATTTGATGAATGAATTGTGGCATAAGCAAAGATATCACCACATCAAAGCAAAGATTATATAAAAGATTTTGACTATTGACTACATGAAGTCTGAATAATAATCATCAGTATGATGAAAAACTATTGTCAAACACCATAAACTTTATCAAAATGAATTTATCATTCACAAATCTAAGTTCATCATGCACCATCGATTCATCTATTTTTTAACTATTCTGATGCCTGGCTTCTCCATGTTTTTTATTGAAGAATATATTGTTGCTATTCTTTGTTTCATTTTACAAATGAGCTTAATTGGCTGGCCTATTGCAAGCATTTGGGCATGCTCTACCTTAACGAAGTACTATAAAAAACAAAAACATCTAGAACATCAACAATATAAAGAACAACATCATGAATAAACCCATTCAAATTCTTGTCAATGGTGCGTTTGGGAAAATGGGGAAAATGGCCTGTGAAACACTCGGCAAGCACCCTCATTTCCAACTGGTCGCTCAGTTAGGTCGTGAGCATGATTTATGTGCAGAGATTGAAAAATCAACACCGGATATAGTACTTGATCTCACACGTGCCGACTGTATTTGGCATAACTGTCAAACCTACACAAAATATCCTATTCGTTTTGTCGTTGGCACATCAGGCCTAGATCAAAACCAAATAGAATGGTTAACAAAAACCTGCGAGCTCAATCGACAAGGCGCCATGATTGTTCCCAACTTTTCAATCGGTGCCGTCTTAACCATGCAATTTGCTCAATATGCTGCCAAATGGTTTGATGGTGTTGATATCATTGAAATGCATCATCATCAAAAGCTGGATTCTCCTTCAGGAACGGCCATTCGTACAGCCGAGCTGATTCATCAAAGCAAACCCGATTGGCCCAAAATTAATGACACCCCACAACCTGGTCGAGAAACTTTTGTGCATCACATTCCCATCCACTCAGTGCGCATGCCTGGAGTATTGGCATATCAACAAATTCTTTTTGGGCAGTTGGGTGAAACTATTCAACTATCTCATCAAATTATTGATAGAACAGCCTATATGCCGGGTATTGTTTTAGCTTGTCAGCAAGTCATAAAACGCCAACAACTGGTGATTGGCTTAGAAGAATGTTTATTTAAAAAGGAACATCATGGATGAAATCATAGCCCATCATATCAACGGTGAAGCGGTCTATCAACAAAATCGCCTCATTCCACTACACAATCCGGCAACTGGTAAAATCATAGCTCATGTTGATTGTGCCAACCAAGCGCTGATTGAAAACGCGGTTATTTCCGCCCAAAATGCTCAATTAACATGGGGCAAACTGCCTGCTATGAGACGCGCCAAAATCTTGCGTGATTTTGCCCAAAAAATTGAAAAAGAAATCGACTTACTTGCTCATCTGATCACTCAAGAACATGGAAAAACACTGGGAGATGCTAAGGCATCAATACAACGTGGCCTTGAGATTTTACATTATCACAGCGGAATTGCCCATCAACTACAAGGCAGTTTCTCTCACCAAGTAAGCAGTGATGTGCATACACATACTTTTTATCAGCCCTTAGGTATCTGTGCAGGTGTAGCTCCTTTTAATTTTCCAGTCATGGTTCCCATGTGGATGATGATTCCTGCGATTGCCTGCGGAAATGCTTTTATTTTAAAGCCTTCAGAAAAGGCACCCAGCGCTAGTCTGCAACTGGCCCGATGGTTTGAAGAAACTGGTTTACCCAAAGGGATATTACAAATTATCCAGGGTGATGCCAAAACAGTGCAATTGCTATTAGAGCATCCGGATATTAAGGCTTATACCGCGGTTGGCTCAACGAAAGCTGCTCATCATATTTATCAAGAGGCCACTCAACGTGGGAAAAGAGCACATACTTTTGGTGGTGCCAAAAATCACGCGGTGGTCATGCCCGATGCCCCTATAGAACACGCCGCACATCAGATTGTCAGTGCGGCATTCGGTTCAGCAGGCCAACGTTGCATGGCCATTAGTGCAGTCATTGCCATTGGTGATGAGACAGCGAATCGTTTAAAGGCCCTGATGCTACCCCTCATTCAAAATATCAAAGTTGGTGATGGGATGCTGCCTGGAACAGATATGGGGCCAATCATTAGTCTGCAACAAAAAGATACGCTTTTAAATGATATTCAAATAGGGGTTCATGAAGGTGCAGAACTGATACTTGATGGGCGTAGTCGTTCCGTTCCAAACAAAGGCTACTTCTTAGGCCCCTGTCTTTTTGACCACGTTCAAGCACACATGCAGATTTACCAAAAAGAATTATTTGGCCCTATTCTTGTGATGCTGCGCGTCAACACCTTTGATGAGGCCTTAAATTTACTCAACCAGCATCGCTATGGTAACGGTGGCGTGATTTTTACTCGTTCAGGTGGCTATGCCCAACAATTTTCAGAAAGGGCCGAATGCGGCATGATTGGTGTGAATATCCCCATTCCAGTCCCCATGGTGGCTCATCCTTTTGGCGGTTGGAAACAATCCAGTTTTGGTGATAGACCCATGCACGCACTTGAAAGCATACATTTTTATAGTCAGCAAAAGACGGTGACCACCACATGGCCTCAACAAGATGAAAATTTAATTTCATTTAACATGCCCAATCATTAAGGAGATTTACATGAACATCGGCTTTGTTGGTTTAGGGCATATGGGACGCCCCATGGCAGAAAGCTTAGCGCAAAATGGTCATGATGTTCTGGGGTATGATGCCTATACACCCGCACTTGAAAACTTTTCAGGGAATAAAACCCAACAACTTCGTGATATTGCCCAACATAGTCAGGTCATCATCACTATGTTACCCTCCGGGCATGAACTCATGAGCATTTATCAACAAGCATTTTTAAAAGAACTGTCCGCAGACGTGTTACTCATTGATTGTTCAACAATCGGACCTATCATTTCACAACAATGGCATGAACTACCCTATGCTACTGTAGATGCTCCAGTTTCAGGAGGTGTGATTGCCGCTCAAAATCATCAATTGACTTATATGTTAGGTGGCCAAGCGCCAGATGTTGAAAATGCAGCACGCCTATTAAACCCCATCAGTCATAAAACAATTAAAACAGGTGGTCCTGGTAGCGGCCAAATGGCCAAAATCTGTAACAATATGATATTGGCCAATACTATGATTGCGGTGAGTGAGGCTTTTTTATTAGCAGAAAAATCAGGCCTCGACCCCAAAATACTTTATGATGTGGTTCATGCAAGTTCTGGGAATTGCTGGGTGATTGAAAAATATTTACCAGTTCCACATATCATCGAAAATGTACCTGCCAATCAAGACTATATTGCAGGCTTTAGTCATCAAATGATGCTCAAAGATCTCAAGCTAGCCACCCTTGCTGCCAAACATTTTCATCAAGAAGTACCTCTCACCCATGAGGCTCAAGAGATTTATCAACAATGTGCAGATCTGATGGGAGCTCTTGATTTTTCTGCCATCTTTCAATATTTGAAAAATGAATAAAAGAAAAACATAAGATCATGGTAGTGACTTTTTCTACAAAGTGTTTATAATATCTAAACTAATTTGCAATAATAGGTGTAATAATGATGAAAGATACTGATAGTGAATTTTGTTCAATTGAGCATCCAAGTACTAGTCCTCCATCACGATCACGCAGTGGCTCTTCCCCCATTAAGATGATAACATCAACTCCCTCAACACCCAGAAAATTATCAGGCTCTTATTCCTCAAAAACGGAATCTTTTTTAGCAACAAAACTAACCAGAGAAATAGAAGATTTTTTGCGTGAAATAGATCCAGAATTTAAAGATATTACGACTGAAATTCTCGTTGCTGCTTCTCAAAAAGTAGGAGAGATGAAAAAATTAAACCATGAAGAGGCCATAGAAAATGATAATAAGGCTCTAAAAAATAAAAGCTATGATCAATATTTAGATTTAGAACTCCCTGAATCAGATTTCAAGCATAACTCATCACCTTTCTTTAAAAAGGAATCTGATATAGAAAGTGATAATGAGAATCAATGTGATGAAGACGTTTATAGTGATGATGGCGTTTTTACCATGGATGTTTAATTTGCAACCATCTATAACCTCAAGCACTTCAAATAGTATTTGAGGTTATTCACTTGAAATAATTGCTTACAATGCTCTTTCACACATGCTTTTACAATAATGACGCCCTATTTTTTTTTCATCACCATTTTTAAGACATGTCACCAGACATTTTTTTTTCATACATCCAAGATCACATTCAAGAGATTTAGATGCATATAGATTGCTCATAAAAATAATCAAAATCAAAGTAATACAAAATTTAAAAGATGATTTCATCAAATAACTCCTTTTAAAGCGATAAACTCACAATTCTAACCATTGATTCATGACCTCAATCACTTGCAATAGCGTTTGTGGCTGTTGAATAGAAAAAGTTTGTACACAATGTGATAAACCAACATTGCTCAACTCTTTTTGCACTAATTTCAATGATTGCATGGCAGCATTTTTCGATAACTTATCGGCTTTGGTTAATAAGATATGCACAGGTAATTGCTCTAAAACTAATGTGGATATCATCATGATATCCAAAGGTTGTAAAGGATGGCGAATATCCATCAAAACCACGACACCTTGTAAGCTTTGACGTTCGTGAAAATAATCTCCCAAATGTTTTTCCCAATCAAATTTCATACTCTTGGCGACTTTTGCAAAACCATAACCGGGCAAATCCACCAAACGCTTGTCACTTTCGCCCAATGAAAAAACATTCATTAACTGTGTACGACCTGGGGTTTTACTGGTTTTGGCCAGGCTTTTTTGACCTGTTAAAAAATTCAGAAATGTTGATTTTCCAGCATTGGAGCGCCCAACTATAGCGACCTCCAAGCCAATATCTTCTGGTAATTGCAGAACCTTTGCCGCACTTTTCACAAACTGGGCTTGTCGATAAACTTTAGTCACGTGTTCAAGCGCTTGGGATTTTTGGTGTTTTGGTGTACTATTATTCATCAGATAAGCTCTCATTGATATTCATATGAAATTTTTCATCTTTTGGCTAGGCTTGATTTACCTTTCTTGCACAGAAGCGCAAGCACCTGAAAAATTGGCTTTATGCATCACCTGTCACGGTCTAGACGGGATCGCTATTCAAAAGTCCTGGCCCAATCTCAATGGGCAATCAGCAAGGTATATGCTCAAGCAATTACAAGACTACAAATCTGGCAGAAGAGCATCACCATTGATGCAAGCATATGCAAAACTGCTGGACGACCAGGATATGTTAAAACTCGTGCAATTTTATGCCAATTTGCCTGCAGATACAAGTCAAAAACCCTATACGCCCTCGATTTATCATCAAGGTAACATGCAAAAACGCATTCCTGCATGTAGTGCTTGTCATGGTCCTCAAGGTTTAGGAAATGATTCGGCCAAATTTCCAAAGCTTGCTGGACAAAATCAAGCCTACATCATTGAGCAACTTGAGGTTTTTAAAAAGCATCAACGACAAAACGACGCTAACCACATGATGCAAGACATCAGTTCTCGCATGTCCAAAAAAGACATATTGGAATATTCAAACGCAATTAACCATCTGAGCACTCATCAATAGATTAAAAAGTAGCCTATAATGATTTAAAAGTGATGATTTCAAAGCTTACGATGAAAAACACCTTTGAAGAATACATTGATATTGTTCAATATCCTGAGAGAATTACCCTGCCTCTTGATGGTATGGCTGAAATTACCATTGGAGACCTTCATGGTAATACAATAGACCTCTTGCATAACCCTCTTAAAGTTCGAAATTATAAATACCCGCAA
>CAZNFJ010000024.1:0-26582 GCA_964572685.1 uncultured Legionellaceae bacterium | reverse complement strand
GACGAATTCATCAAACATTATTGATTAAATTTAATCAATAATCTTAGTACTGAGATGACAAAATCACTAAATATTTGTCAATTAACCCACCACGATAACCAACAATTTAATTTAATTTCTTTCACAATGATGAACTTAATTTAAATTGAAGTCACCTAGATCATCACCACAAAATCAATTAAACCTAAAATCAAATGCGCCTGGGTATCATTATCAAATGGCGTCAATCCCATGGCTTTAACATAACGAACCTCTGGCCGAATTTTCCAAACCTTTCCCAATACTTGCGTGAACCCCAAAGTGCAACCAATATATTGCGTGGCAAAGCCGGTACGTTGTCCTTGAAAATCATTTAAATAATCGGTTCGAAATGACAATAAACGATCTTCACTCAATCCATATTCAAGATAATGAAGCAAGGCAATTGCACTTGAATAACCCGGTATGATAGGAGAAAGTCCCACGGCCTCATCATATGATTTGGAAGGACCGATGATACGATTTCCTCCCAAACGCGCATTGAATTGATACTCATAGTACCCTTCTGTTTGCATGAATAAATTGGGTGTAAAACGATGGGTCCAGATAGTATTATATTGTTGTAAATTATCATGATTTTGCCGATACTGACCATTATTCACTGAATTAATTCCTGCAAAAACTGAATCTTTTTTTGAAGGTGAAATCCATTGTAAAAACCCCATGAATGTCGGCACTGCGGAAGCTCCCCACGGGGCGATATCAGAGCCCGCATGAACACCTAACATATAAGACCATTCTTCATTCACACGCGTATTAGCATAAACGCCCATCTGTGTAAATGCACTTGCCATAAATTCAACAGAGTGACTGATTAAATAATTATCTGGAGCATACAAAGTTTCGATATCCCCGCGCGCCTGATAACGTCCAATGGTCAATAAAGTTCCTTGACCCAGATGTGGAAAAAAGAGTTCAAGATACGCTTCTGGCATATCGTAACCGTATAATAAATTTTCATTGAAAAGCTGTTGGCTAAAAATCCCCTGCATCGTTGAAAATCGATAATCAACACCCCACCAATTGATCATTTTAAAACCATAATCAAAATCACTGGTTTGTGCTGTATTGGCCTGCTTTTGAATAGCCAAAGCACCTTGATTAAAGGCCATTTGATTGGGCACAATGGAAAAACCAGTTGGTAAATTTGAAGCATTTGCGTTACTGGCATTATAAATTGGTTCTAGCCAGCCATAAACATGCCAATCTTTATTTTCTAAAGACAAAGTATGATTGAGCATTGAGTTATCGAAATGATCAGGTGCAAAACCAATATAAGTTCCTGGAAAATAAGCCGACATGCCATTATCTAATAAATTTAAAGCTTGATAGGCATGCGTTTGACATATCCATAATACAACCCATAGCCACTTCAGCCTATACATGCTAGATCCCTATTGCCATCGATGCTAGAATCGAGAAAATCAAAATAATCACTATAAGTCGCCCATGCAGTCTGATGAAATTGAAACACTG
Organism: uncultured Legionellaceae bacterium; assembly: GCA_964572685.1. Taxonomy (GTDB): domain Bacteria; phylum Pseudomonadota; class Gammaproteobacteria; order Legionellales; family Legionellaceae; genus UBA2653. Next base: position 25,067 of record CAZNFJ010000024.1, on the reverse strand, counting down.
GCCAAATTAAAATTTAACTTAAGCACTCTTAAACCGTTTCAACAAGCCATCATCAAAGATTTTTTACAGGGGCATGATGTATTAGTCATATCACCCACAGGCTCTGGAAAATCGCTGTGTTATCAGTTGCCTGCCCTCATCATGCCGGGGACGTTTATTATCATCTCACCATTGATTGCTTTGATGCAAGATCAAATTCAAAAATTAAAACAAAGAGAAATCGAAGCTGAATGCTTACACGCAGATCTTCCTCGAGAAACGCAACAACAGATCTTACATCAGGTTAAAAATCAAGCGATTAAACTTTTGTATGTTTCTCCTGAGCGACTTTTACAACCGATGTTTTTAAGTTTTCTCAAACAACTCACCATCAGTGGTTTTGCGATTGATGAAGTGCATTGCATGTTGCAATGGGGCCATGACTTTCGGCCTGAATATCAGGGTTTGGCGAAACTCAAACAATGGTTTCCCAAAATTCCCATTATGGCGCTTACCGCTACCGCCAATCCCAAGAACCAAAAAAAAATCATTGAGCAATTACAACTAAAAGCTCAGAAACATATTCAATCCATTCACCGAAGCAATATTGAATTTTGCATAGTTGATAAAACACGCTCAACGCTCAAACTTGAAGATCTCTGTCAGCGTCATCTTCATCAATCAGGGATCATTTACAGTGCATCCAGACAAAAGGTCGACTCCGTTTTTCAACGCTTAAAAAATGAAGGGTATCCGGTACTTCGATATCATGCGGGGATGCCTGCAGAAGAAAAAAGCCAGCAACTAAAAGAATTTCTCAGTCAAGAGGAACACATCATGGTGGCAACCATGGCGTTTGGCATGGGTGTTGATAAACCCAATCTTCGTTTTGTGGTTCACATGGATGTCCCAGGACGTCTTGATCAGTTTATTCAAGAAGCCGGTCGTATCGGTCGGGATGGGCATCAGGCTCACAGTTATTTGGTCTTTCATCCAGGACAATATCTACAACTAAACTTATGGCGTCTACAAAAAGTTCATCCCAACTTGTTCGTGGAAGAACTGGATGATTTTCAAAAAATGACGGCTTTTTTACACTCCAGGCAATGTTATACCACACTTATTCATGAATACTTTGGCCAATCTGCAATACCGGCATGTCTTCGATGTCAACGTTGTCAAACAAGCCCTCATAGTAGCCATCATCCCGAAGATATGTTGAAATTATTATCTTGTATTTATCGCTTACAAGACGCTTCTCAACATGCTCGTTTAATGGAAGTCATGCTTGGAAAACAAAATGCTCGCACCAAATCTTTTGAAAATCTTAGTACATTTGGGATTGGAAAACATCGGCCCTTAATTTATTGGCAACACGCATTAACAGCACTTTTAGCAAATCAAGATATTCGCTTAAGCTGTCAAACATCACTGGCTTGGCAGCTTACACCCAAAGCACTTAGTGCTTTGAAGTCTCGGACGTATCAAGACAATGACTGTTATCAGCCGATTTAAGATCCAAAATCACTTCATCGAGAGACTTTATCATGTTGACATCTGAAGAGAGAAGCGCTCTTAAGGTCTGTAGATAACGCATAGCTTCCTTCGGACAATGTCGCTGTCTGGCTTCGGTGGCCAACAACATGAGTGCATCCGGTTGTAAAGGCTCTTTTTTTAAAATTTCTAATAATATAGTACGCGCCTCTGAATTGAGATTGCCTTCTACATGCCATAAAGTTTCAACATAAAACAATGCTGTTTTGAGATCATTAGCTTGCAATTGATAGGCTTTTTGCAACGCAACATGTGCCTCATTCCAAGCTCCGGAGCCTGCATGAATTCGGCCTAATAAAAACCAGGCTTTGGCATCATTGGGCTTTGTCTGTAGATGCTTTTTTAAAGACTCCATCAATTCTTGAACACGATGGGGATCTTTTAAAATAGCTTGAGCCGTTTTAAGGCGTTTTTGATCCCGTTCAAATTGATACCATCTCCACATGTCCGGTTGCATAAAATAAAGCAAAGTTAAGACCACCAACATCGCAACCAAAGATAAAATCCTATCATCACTCCAAAACAAAAATGCCAAAAACATTAACATCAAGCCAAGCAAACAAATACCAAAACTTAGCATGACGGACCTCGATGCACCATTTTTTTAAAGAAAAAAACACTCAGCAATAATAACAGTACAGGCGCAAACCACAAAAACCATGTCATGGATTTTAAAGGCGGCTTGAATAAAATGACATCGCCATAACGTGAACGCATAAACTCTACAATATCTGCATCACTTTGACCATGAAGAACTTGCTGATAAATCACCTCTTTCATATCCATCGCTAAAGGTGCATTTGACTCAGCTAAATTTTGATGGCTACAGACCATGCAGCGCATTTCTTTGATCAAATGCTCAAACTGAGCTTGCTGTTTAATCGAGCTAAATGGGAATCGCTCAGCAGCATATAATGGGCCGACTAAAATCAATATCAGCAAAAGTACACTTTTTTTCATGAAGATAACTCCTGAATCATCGGAATCATTTGATTTTCCAAGACCGCTTGATTCAAAGGCCCTTGATAACGAAAACGAATAATGCCTTGTTTATCAATGATAAAAGTCTCAGGGGTGGCTATCACACCTAATTCTAAACCCAATCGACCAGTTTTGTCTAAAATCAAATCATCAAAAATCTTTGGATTCACCGAAAGCCACTGATCAACTGCCTTGATTTGGTCTTTATAATTCACACCAATGATTGAAGCGATATGCTGTGATTTTAACTTTTCTAATTCCAACACATCTTGCTGACAGCTATCACACCAGGTGGCCCAAAAATGTAAAATAAATGGCTTGCCTCGCCACGAAGAAAAATGGGTTGTTTTTTTGTCTTCTCCCCAAAGCTTCAATGTGATACTTGGTAAGTCTTTCCCGATTTGAGCACTTGATATTTCTCGAGGGTTCAGTTGTAACCCTCGAAATAAAAAAAGTAATATCACTAGAAATATCGTCAAAGGTAAAAACTTTTTAAGCATCATTCCTCCAACGATACAATGCCATCGCACCACCCAATGCCATGAATATACCACCGAGCCATATCCAACGAATAAAGGGCTTAAAATAAACTCGAACTGCCCAAGCTTCTTGATTAATCGGTTCCCCCAATGCTAAATAGATATCTCGAAATAAATTAGCGTCCACAGCAGCATCTGTCATCACCACTTGACCGATGGCATAAATACGTTTTTCAGGATAAATCAAAGTCTTGTCATCCAGTAAAAATTCCACAGCAGATCCTTGGTAATTATTACCTTTTAAAGGAATTTCCTTCATAAATTGCACTTGATGTGAAGCTATCCTTATACTTTCACCGGGTTGCATTTTTAAATCTTTTTCAATACCCAAGTCACTTGATAACACGATTCCTATCAATGTCATGGCAGCTCCCAGATGCGCCACCCACATCGCCCAGTAAGTTAAAGAACGAGGCATAATACCTTGTAAACGCCAACGTTTATAAAGTGATAGGCTTAAACTCAAAACCACCCAAATAGCCAAAGCCAGCATAATAGCACTCATCCAATGCCCTTTCGGAAGCAAAAGAAAAGCCAAAACAAAAGACAGAAGCATGGGTATGGCCAATTTTTTTAAAACAGAATTCGCATCATCAGCATGCCATTTGATATGTATGCCCAAACCCATGAAAATAAACAGTATGGCAACCATGGGCGTCATGACCATATTAAAATAAGGCGCGCCCACCGATAGTTTTCCCAATCCCAAACCATCGATCATTAAGGGATAAAGCGTACCTAATAATACGACCAGCATCATCATAAATAAAATCAAATTATTGATAAAGATACTGCTTTCTCGACTAAACCAAAATAAAGGCTTATTTTTCCATAATTGATGGGATTTTAAGATATACAAACCAAAAGCCCAGCTTATCATCGCCGCTAAAAATAACAGGATATATAAACCTCGTTTAGGATCAACAGCAAATGCATGTACCGATGTTAAAACACCCGATCGCACCAAAAAAGTACCAATTAGACTCAAACCAAAAGCAGTCACTGCTAATAAAATGGTCCAGGCAATCAAGCTTTGTTGTTTTTCATTCACTAAAACAGCATGCAACAAAGCAGTTCCTACCAACCAAGGCATCAATGAAGCATTTTCAACCGGGTCCCAAAACCAAAAACCACCCCATCCTAATTCACGATAAGCCCACCAACTTCCTAGAGTGATTCCTAAAGTCAGGCATGTCCAAGCCCACAATATCCATGGTTTTAATAAACAAAGGTGACGCCTAGAAAATTCCCCACGAGACAATGCTGCCATCGCAAAGGCAAAAGGCAATGCAAATCCGACATAACCGAAATACAATAAAGGAGGATGTAACAAAAAACCCGGATCTTGTAATAAAGGATTTAAATCTTTCCCTAGGCTTTTCATTTCTTCAAACTGAAGTGCAAAAGGATTAGATGTTAATAATATAAAACCCAATAAACCGGCTAAAATAACCATTAAAACTTGTAAGCAAGATTTGGCATAATCGGGCTCCATTTTTGGCATTTGGAAAGTCAAGATAAAAGTCCAAAATGACAAAATCGTCACCCACAGCAAGACAGAACCTTCATGTCCGCCCCATACTGCACATATTTTATAATACCAAGGCAATAAAGTACTGGAGTTTCTTAAAACATAAACAACAGCAAAGTCGTCTCTTAAAAAACACAGCACCAAACATACAAAAGAAATACTGATGAGCATACAGGCCATGCGAGCCATTCGAATAAAGACTTGAGCATTTTTTTTAAAAAATCCACTCAACAGCAATATCCACGCCAAGGATAAAAATGCAAAACCCCATTGTGCAAATATCATGACGCACGACCTTGTAAAGACTGTTGAACTTCAGGAGGCATGTATTTTTCATCATGCTTTGCCAAAACCTCAATCGCCTCAAATTGTGAATGCGAACGAACATACCCCTTTATCACTACTCCTTGCCCTTCTCTGAATAAATCTGGCAAAATACCACGATAGGTCACCTGTAAAGTTTGGGCATAATCGGTGATGGCGAACTTAACCTCTAAGCTGGTTTGAGAACGCTCAATACTATTTTTAACAACCATACCACCTGCACGAACCATGCTATCAAGAGGCGCTTTCTTTTGTGAAATTTGTAATGGCGTATAATATAAACTGATGTTTTGACGTAAGGCATATACAACCAATGCCACCACAATCCCAAGAATGAGAAGCCCCCAAATTAAAACTTTAAGCTTTGATTTTTGAATTTGATTCATGTGCCAACCATCGCTTTAAAAATTTTCGAGTTTTATGTGTTTGAATGCGTACATAAGCGACCAAACCCATCAAACAAATAAAAGCCACTCCATAAGAGTAGATCACATAATGAGGAACTAGGCTTTGCATATTTTTTTTACCCAATCTTGCTGATACTCACGTTTAAGTAATGCCTGTAAACTTAAAGATAAAATGGCCCATCCACAGAAACATGCAAGCCCCATCAATGAAACCAATAATGGATAAAGCATGCTTTGGTCAATTTGAGGTTTTGCAAATAATGATAAACTGCTTCCTTGATGTAGGGTGTTCCACCATTGCACGGAGTAATGAATGATGGGTAAATCCAAAACCCCAACCCAACAAATAATCGCCACAATTTTTTCTGAACGAGGATTATGACCCAAAGTATTAGACAATGCCAGAAGTCCAGCATAAATCATCAATAGAATCAGTTCACTAGTTAACCTAGCATCCCAAACCCAATAGGTTCCCCAGGTTGGCTTTCCCCAGAGACTGCCTGTAAAAAGTGCAATAAAGGTCATCACAAAACCAACTGTAGCACAGGCATGTAACATCAATCCTGCGATCTTAATGCGCCATACCAGTACACATAAAGCACAAAATGCCATGACACCATAAATACTCAAAGATAACATCGCAGCCGGAACATGCAAATACATCAAACGCACCGATTCGCCTTGTTGATAATCGGGGGGAGAAAAAAAGAGTCCCCAGCTCCACCCCAGCAAAAGTCCAAGACAAGCCAAGACTCCCAATACATGATGTAACGGGCGAATCACTCGAAAAAATGTTTTGGGCGCACCCAAGGCATATAGCAATTTCAAATGGTTCTCTATATTAAAAATTTGCTAAAGATTTTAACATTTATTTTTAATTTTCCAAACAGATTTTTAAAATCGAAGCCGTCGCAAAGCTCAAAATAAATAGTAAGCTCAAAGACAATGCCAAAAGCAATGCCAAATAGGGAGCAATACTTAAGCTCTGAAAACTAGCACTGAGTGTTGCACTACCTAAAATCAAAATGGGCATCATCAATGGAAATAAAATCAAAAGCATCAAAACTGAACGATTTGGACCATCTGCACCAAAAGCACTCACCATACCACACATGGCTAATAATGCAGGACTACCTACCAATAAACTTCCTGCCAGAGCAATGGACTCAGAAAAACTCAATTGATAAAGCAAAGCCAAAATTGGAATACAAATCATCATACCTAAAATATTTACAAACCCATGCACCAACCATTTACTGAATACAAACGTTTGTAATGATATTCGATATACCAACCACTGTTCCAAATAACCACATTGAATATCGGTCAAGTAAAAACGCTCTGAAGCCAAAAAGATAGCCAAACTCATGGCTAACCAAATAATTCCGGGACAAATCAAATGGAGGGTTTTCAAATCAAAAGGTATCGTCAGTGGAAAAAATGCAACAAACATCAAAAAAAACAAAAAAGCTTGCATAAGGGCTTGTTTTTGACGAGAAAGAAGTCGAAACTCTCTTAAAACTTGTCGAATAAATAAGGATGTTTTCAAAGAATTTGCCATGAAATCACTCCTTTATCTTGAAAATCTCGTTGATGGGCAGTAAAAATAACACTACCACCGCAAGCCACCTGTCGTTCAATATGACGCCACAACCAAAGTTCCCCGTCTTTATCCAAGTTCGCAAAGGGTTCATCCATCAACCATATTTTTGCGTTTTGTAATATCATGCGAATCAAGGCTACTTTTTGCTTTTGTCCCACTGATAAAATACCCACATAGCTATCCTGATGCGCATGCAAGTGCGTTTCTTCTAAAAGTTGAGGTAAATCGTCTATTTTTGGAACCAATCCAAAACTTAAATTTTCATCAATGGTTAAATCAGGATGCAAACCCAATTGATGCCCGACATAGGCGATAGGATAATCACAAACCACTTCACCTGAAAAAGGCTGTAAAATACCTGCAAATAAGCGCAGAAGTGTTGATTTTCCACTACCATTTGGACCTTGTAAATGACAAATTGTAGAAGCAGGCAAGCTTGAATTCCAACGCAAAATGATAGGCTCTTGATCATAAGCAAATGATAAATGAGATGCTAAAAAAATCATGAATGAGAAATTGATAAAATACAATCCACCCAGTATATAGACCCTCCCCTCAAATCACAACTGGGTCGACATCTTTATCGAGCATCATTTCTGTTTGCAAAATTTTGGACGGTTCGGCAAAATGAACAGAGATTTTCAATAAAAAGTAACTCACAGGCAGCATCAACAGTAAATCAAGAGGAAATTTTAGTAACCCAATCCCACCGAATGTGCTCAAATAAGAAATGGGTAAAAGAAATGAAAAGAAAGCTAAAAACCATATCACCCATGATTCCAAACCTTGCATTTTCTTTTCTGCAAAGATATGCATCACGACTCCTAAAGCAATCGCTATCGCTAATTTCCAAATGATTTCAAATCCACACCAAAGTAACATCAGCATCCCGGCATAAAAACCGAGCAAACAAACCACGTTTGCACCTTTCAAACGAAACCCTTTATTTTCATTTGGGCAATATTGACGAAAAGACAATAAACAGATGGGTCCGATTAAATAAGATAAAATACTGCAAGATGATAAGAAGGCCACCATATTTTGCCAACCAGAAAAAGGCAAGAACGATAAGGAGCCAACTGCAAAGTTAATCGCCAGAGCTCGTGCTGGAACCTTAAAACGATTTAACCGAGAAATGCTAGATGGGATATCTTTTTGAAGGCCCATGGCGTATAAAATACGAGATGTGGCTGCAGCATAAACTAACGTCGTTCCTAACGGAGAGACGGATGCATCAATCATCAATAACGTGGCAATCCCACCCAAACCGAGTACCAAAGCCAATCCCACCAAAGGACTACTATCATCGGTAAAACTCAAATTAGACCAGCCATTAACCAATGCGGTATCAGGAATCGCGATAATAAAGGCCCATTGTAATAAAGAGTACAACACAAAACCTACTAACACCGCTCCCAAAAGACTCAAAGGTAAAGATTTTTCAGGTTCTTTAACCTCCCCCGCCATCATTAAACCATTCTGAAAACCCGTAAATGCAAACGCAACGCCGCCCAATGAAAGGGCTGAAAAAATACCATGAAAATCTTGAGTGGTGGGTAAATGCCACTCTATGTGGTGTGTTAAGGATGGCGCTACGGTAAAAAATGCAAGAATCGCACAAATGGGCACGATGAATTTAAAAACACTGATGGCACGATTACAATGAATAAAAAGTTGAATACCAAGAGTATTCATCAAAGTCACGACAACCAACACAGCAATCGCACAAGCTGTTCCAAAGCGAGATAAATGAAATCCGATTTGAGTATTATCAACAAGATTCGGATAAAAGTGGCTAGCATATTGTAGAACGGCTTGAACTTCAATGGGGGCGCAAACGACATAAGCAAGCCATGAAATCCAAGCAAATAAAAATCCAAAACCTCGACCATGGGTTAAATTTGGATAATTCACCATCCCCCCAGCAATCGGGAATAAAACCCCCAATTCACACAAAGGTAGCGCAATCAGCAACATAAACAAGGATATAATCAACCAGGCAAGCATCGCATAAGGGCCTGCCATTTTAACACTGATGTATGGACTAAATAACCAGCTAGCGCCAACCATTCCACCAGCAGACATCAATAACAAATTTCCTTTTGTAATCGCACGCTTGAGCATCTATCTATCCATTCAATATGATACATTCATATTGCCAAGATTAAAAAAAAAAGTCTAGACTTCAAATTTTAAGCTATACTTGAATCCCAACCCAAAATGCTATCGACAATTATCCAAAGAGGTGCACAATTCTTTGATGATTTGACTTCAAGTCTTTTTTTGTAGAAGTTTAGACTTAATCTGACAGTTATCAGTTTTTCAGAAGTGTCTGTCAGGTCAAATTTAGTTTATAAATTTTTCCTTCCAAATTTGTTTGCCATCAATTAAAGTTTGCATTGGGGTTCTACCACAACACATTTTACCTTGATGAGTGCGCTTATTATTATAATCTTGTAGCCATTTGTCCAGATCAATTTGTAAAGCCTCAACTGATTCATAAATTTTCTTACGGAATGTCACTTGGTAAAATTCCTGTAAAATCGTTTTATGGAAGCGTTCACAAATACCGTTTGTTTGGGGAGATTGAGCCTTTGTTTTGGTATGTTCAATATCATTAATTGCCAGGTAAAGCTGATAATCATGATGTTCAACCTTGCCGCAATACTCAGTTCCTCTGTCTGTTAATATTCTAAGCATAGGCAACTCTTGTTGTTCAAAGAATGGTAGTACTCTGTCATTTAATAAATCAGCTGAGGTAATTGGCGTTTTGGTTGTGTAAAGCTTTGCAAAAGCAACTTTACTATAGGTATCTACGAAGGTTTGTTGATAGACACGCCCAACACCTTTTAAAGTACCCACATAAAAAGTATCTTGTGAGCCAAGATACCCGGGGTGTGCGGTTTCAATTTCACCACAAGCAATATCATCCAGCTTTTTCTTTTCTAAAGCTGATACTTGGGCTTCAGTGAGAATAATGCCTTCTTGAGCCACTTTTTCTTCTAGTGCCTTTAAACGATTTTTAAAATTAGCCAAATTGTGCCTCAGCCAAATACCTCGAACACCACTAGCAGATACAAAAGTACCTAATTTGCGAAGTTCATTACTTGCTCGCAACTGACCATATGCAGGATATTCAACAGCAAACTTAACAACAATCTCTTCTATTTCAGCCTCTACTCGATTCTTTAAATTCGGCTTCTTTCGAGTTTTATCGAATAATGCTTCAACGCCACCTTCATCCACTGCTGATTTATATCGATAAAAAGTATCTCGTGAAACGCCCATAACCTTACAGGCTTTTGAAACATTATTTAATTCTTCAGCTAAATTCAGAAGACCGACTTTATGTTTAATAATTTTAGGTGTATTCTCTATCATGAGTGTTTTCCTTAAATGTTTTGTGAAAGATAACACTTCTATCAAAACTGAAAACACTCACTTTTTCAAGTCAATTGTCAGATTAAGTCAGAACTAATTCATTTAAGACGTGCTGCCCAAATGGCTTAGGCAGCAATCTATGAATGATGAGTATAGCTTTTAACAAACCCACTTCAACCCCATGTATAAGCCTTGAATTTCAAAATTACTATAATGGGTTGACTTGGATGTAAAACTGTCCATGGCACCTAATGCATTGATGTAATTATCCCACAACCAACCAATATCAGCATCGAGTTGACCATAGCGAAATACATAATGATAATTCACACCAAGACGAGCCTCAATCCCTGCTATTGCTCGGGTAAGATTACTGTCTTTTCGAGCCTGGTAATTGCCGACAATAAAATTCGATTTTGTCGCGCCTCCTAGTAAGAAACCAGAACCTTTAGCATACAAGCCAATCCCATTATCCCACAGATAACCTAAATCCATGCCTAATCGTGGCCCAAATCCATTGAAAGTCGATGAAGCCGACATATTTTCGCCAGTATTTTGAGTATCGATTCCATTAATATAAGTATCTTCAATCGAATAAGTATAGGTTTGATTAGCTACTCGTGAGAACTGCCCACCAGCATGAACTCGCATGGTTTTATGCGATGAAAAAAACATCAATTGCCCAATTTCAATATTCACCTGATCCCATTGAGGCGAAATGGAATCATATTGATAGTCATTTAAAATATCATAATCTGTACTTTGATAAGTGTAACTCAGTTGACCACCTAATTTATTACGTTCGTTATTGGAGTGACGATAATGATACCAATTCAGATTCAAATCATGTCCCATACCAAATAGATAAGCACCCTCAAAACGAAATCCCCAACCCCAATCCGGCGCCAATCCATACGACATGGATTCACGGCCTGAAGATAAAATATAGGGCGAACCATAAATTTGTGTATTAGAAATCAGATAAAGTGCTTGTCCGGAAATCAGCCAAGCTTTTTGTTCACAAGGTGTCAAAATAGAAGTACCGACACAAGCTTCACCCATGGTTCCTGCGAAAGAGGAACAAGTCATGAAACCTAATAAATATAGACATCCCTTTTTAAAATAATGCATAAGCTATCCTAGGTCACCCAAAAGCCAGAAAACAATATCACAGGCATCTCAAAAATCCTAGGATAATATGAAAAAAAGAATTGATTAGCAGGGGTTTCTCGTCTAACATAAAATGAATACTTTATAACTGTTGCCAAGAGAGTCGAGCATGTTAAATGATTTATTTGGAAAACAACCACTGATTGTTTCACTGGATATAGACACCCATGTCGAGCAAAAAATTGATAAACTCATGGCGGCAGGACTCAATGCCATTGAGTTACTGCAAATCAATGCCTCATTGGTTCCTCATCTTCGTGCCAAATTTCCACATCTTAAAATTGGTTTAGGAAATATTCATACCGTAGATCAGTTGATGTATGCATATTCTATTGGGATTGATTTTATGACAAGCCCTGGATTCTATGCACCTTTAATGCAAAATGCTGCTGTTTATAAAATGAATTATATTCCTGGTGTATGTCATATGAGTGATGCCATGGCGATTCTAAACTTGGGAGGTCATCATGCAAGACCTTGTCCAGGAAATCTTGAGTTATGCAACTTATTGAATAAATACGCTCCTGAACTGAAACTTTATCCCATGGATGTCGAATGGGAAAACATTGAACAGTTTCTTGATTTACCATCAGTTGCAGCCGTAGGACTCACTAACCCCGATCAATTACAAATGATTCAGATTAGTGAAAGTATTCAAATCTAGCAAGGATTTTAATGAATGCATCCCTGAAAGCAATTCCTCTTATATTAGGATTTTCAACTCTTTTTGCCCAATCATGGAGCGCCTGGCTTGATCAAGTAAAAATTGAAGCCCTAAAAAAAGGTATCCGTCAAACAGTGATTGACGAAGCCTTTTCTAATGTTCACGAACCCAGCCAATCGGTTAAAAAACTAGCTGGAAATCAACCTGAAAAACGCTTAAGCTATACAAAATATCGTAGCTCTAGAGTCGATGCTTACCGCATATCCATAGGCAAACAAAGGTATCAACAAAATAAAGTTTGGATAGATGAAATTGCCAGACAATATTCAGTCGATCCTTGCTTTATGGTTTCATTTTGGGGCTTGGAAACCAGTTACGGTAGCTATATGGGAAATTTTCCAGTGATTCAAGCGCTTTCAACCTTGGCCTATGAGTCTAATCGCAAGGATTTTTTTCGAGATGAATTGTTTCTAGCGTTGAAAATTTTAAATGACGGCCATGTTCAACTTGCAAAATTCAAAGGTGAATGGGCTGGTGCGTCTGGTCAACCCCAATTTTTACCCTCCAGCTGGTTAAAATATGCCGTTGACTTTGACGGTGATGGTAAAAAAGATATTTGGGACTCTAAAAAAGATGCATTGGCATCGATTGCTAATTACATGAATCAAAACGGTTGGCATGAACATCAACCTTGGGCCGTTTTTGTAAAACTACCCAATGGATTTAATATGAATCTAGAGGGAAAAGGCATCTCCAAGACCGTCAAAGAATGGGAAGCCCTGGGTGTGCGAACGATAACAGGAGAGCGCTTACCCTATCCTGAAGTGAAAGCAAGCGTGATTAAGCCCTATGGTGGACCTACATTTTTGGCCTACCCCAATTATCGAATGATTTTACGCTATAATAACTCGATATATTATGCAGGTGCCATTGGTTATTTGGCTGATAAAATATGTAAAAGACCTTCAGAAACCGAACTGACTCATGGACAAAACTAAAAGTTTAACGCCATTAACTTATGCAGTAGCATGCAATAAAGAGACTGAACCGCCCTTCACCGGGCGGTTTTTGCAAGTTGGTGAACAGGGCTCATACCTTTGCCGACGTTGTGGATTTCCCCTATGGCAAACCTCTCATCAATTTCCATCTCATTGTGGATGGCCCAGCTTTGATGATCGCATCCCTCATGCTATTCAAGAAATCCCTGATTCAGACGGGCAACGCACCGAAATCATCTGTGAACGTTGTCATGCTCATTGTGGTCATGTGTTTCGAGGAGAGGGATTTACAACAAAAAATCAAAGGGATTGTGTCAATAGTGTCATGCTCGACTTTGTCCCCTTTTTAGATGTTAAAGATACTGAAGAAATTATTCTGGCGGGCGGATGCTTTTGGGGGATGGATTATTGGTTTTCAAAAGCACCTGGAGTTTTACTGGTTGAATGTGGTTATACCGGTGGACATCAACCTTATCCGTGCTATGAAGATGTCTGTAACGGTCAAACGGGACATTTTGAAGCGATTCGAGTTGTTTTTGATAATGAAAAAACCAACACAAAAACCCTTTATCAACTTTTTTTTAATATCCACGATGCCACTCAAAAAAATGGTCAAGGTCCTGATATAGGTTCACAGTATCGAAGCGCCATTTTTTGTTTCGATAGTATACAAAATAAAGTTGCTCATGAACTAATAAATATCCTAAAAAATCAGTCTATTGATGTAAGCACGCAAGTTTTACCGGTTCAAATCTTTTGGAGCGCTGAAAACCATCATCAGCATTACTATCAAATGAAAAAGCAGCGCCCTTATTGCCATTATCCAAGAAATGTATTTTAAATTTTGGTCTTGAAATCAGCTGGACTAAACTGGTAAACGATTGCTTGATTATTTGAACCTAAGGAAGAATTAACAAAGAAATTCGCAGCTCTTAAATCAAATACCGCCTGATCAAAAAATAAATCTTGCTTAGATGATGCATAAACCAAAAGTGAATCATCTGGTTCAATTTCAACAAATTGACCGTATTCATCAGAATCACATATTTCATCATGCGTTAAATGAATCGCATCATCATTCATATTTCCAGATGAATGATGATGTTGCATCAGCGCAATATACTCACTTGTATCCTCATCTAAAGTTAGTTTTTTTGAAACCTCAATAAAGGATTTTTCAATTTCAAGGATGGATGTGTATAAATGTTGTTGTTTTTTTTCATATTTTTTAGCTTGAGTGAGCACATTAGAAAAATTTAAAACCAATTTCTCAATAGGCTCCATTTCATTTTTTAGATTAGCAATATGCAATTCAGTCAGCAAAATCATATCTTTTTTTATGATTTCATCGAGTAAAAGCGTTCCATCTTCATGTCTAAACTCAATAATGCAAGGATGAAAATATTTATGATAGAGCTTTAAATAACTATCAATTTTAACATTATTTATTCTAAGAACTTGAAGAAATTTATAATTTAGAAATAAACTGAATTGAAGAGCGCCAATATTTGAATGCAAGAGTTGTTGTTGAAGATCATAAAGTTGACGACTAAAATCATAAAATGCAGCAGAATTTTCTCTAAGATATTCATTAAATTGATGTATCATTTCGATTTTATAAAACTCAAAATCAAATAACGCACTGACTACTAGGGAAAAGTTCTGAGTAACTGTATACGGAGATGGCGCACCATCAATTGAAATAAAACTATCCATCATTACACCAAAAAAAACAAAACGACTAATAGTTTACCATAATAGGCATGAGATATCAATTTTTAATCAATGTGAATTAAAAAACTCAAATTCATCAATTCAATCTAATGAACAATCAATTGAGAAAAGTAATGGTCGAGTTCTTGCTCCAATAGCCACTGATGATAAGCTTTTGAGTTTTGTGAAACATAACGTAAACAAGAAACTGAATTTAACACTTTACAGTCTTTTACCGGCATAGCTAACTTAGGGTTTTCCCAAAGTGATTGCCCTTTTAATAAACTATAGGTAAGACTATTTCGATTAGCTTGAATCACTTCATTCAATGCAAGCTTTTGTTCAGTGACAGCTCTATAATATTCATGGCTTAAATTGTTACGCGAAACACCTGGATCATCGGATGAAATCACCACTGGCACTTGTGCTTGTAAATAATTTTTTAAAGGATGTTGCTCCCCTTTTATTCCTAAAATTTGGTCATTGCTCGTTAAATTAATTTCTACCGCTATATTTTTTTTCTCCATACTTGCAAGTATTTTCTCAGCATCATTTTCAAACAATATATCTGATCCGTGCCCGATTCTTTTGGGCTGTAGATAGTCAATGGCCATCTTCATGTGATCACGTACGTCTGTTTTTGCTAATTGTGGAGGGACTTCTCCAGCATGTAATACCAGCTTCACATTTGGATAGTAACGAGATAAAAGATTTAAAAATTGCATTTGTTTAAGATAATCAGTCTTTGCATATCCAGTGTATTCAGGTTGAACCATGTTAACCGCCACTATGTCATGCACTCGATTCGCAATAGCAAAAACCATCACAGCATCCACCCAAAAATGATCAAATGTCTGATTTCTTCTAATTTCTAATATCCAAGAAACATCAACATCTTCACCTAGCCACGGAGTATGTGATTGCACTTCTTTTTTCAAACCACGAAAATATTTAACATTTTCTTGAATATACTGATGACACGCCGGATTTTTTAATACATCACCAATGGTATGATGTTGTGCTGAAAATCCAATTGAGGGTTTACTTCCATGCATGGATAACATCAATTCCAAATATTGAACATGATGATCGTGGGCCTTATCGACAACATCGGCAATAATTTCCGGCCAATTTTTTGAGGTTAAAACACCAAATTTATCAAATGTTTCAAAAAAATGTTCTTTTCCATCTTCACTGCCCTGATGATGAAAATTTTGCATAGACCAAGCCTGGATAGTCTTCTGTCGATTGTATGGAGATTGAAGAAAATGATCGGTAAAATAAGCATGCGAGCATTTTCCATCTAAAGGCAGAGAAAGATGAAAATTTTTATCCATACAATAATGTTGATTTTTAGCCAGACTCACGAGTTTTTCAGTAGTAACAGCCCCACTCACATGAAGATGCAAATCAGCACCTTTGGGCATACCATTTAAAAAGGCTTGTAGGCTCTGAGGTTGTTGAATCAATTGATTCCAAGAAGGTTGATAGGCATCTAAATCTAGACCACAAACAAAAGTTGTGCTCAATATTAAAACAATCCCTAATCCATATTTTAACATATTTCAACCCAGCCTTTTCTTCAAACAAAGTGTCGATATTGCCATTTTTGACACCACAAATCAATTAAAAAAACAAGGCTGGACAAGAAGTTTGCATTTTTTTCATTAAAAGTATAAAATATGAGCACTATTTCAAAATATTTTGAAACATGAACACTCCACATGCATTTGAACCTCTAGTTCAAGCTGGTATACAACTCTTAAAATCGCATCAAATCTATCAAGATTTCATGGAGGGGACACTCAGGCGTTGTAAAACATTTCCGGATCTCATGGCTAAAGAAATGATAAAGCTTCATAACAATGGACTTCTTAATCATGAATATATTTTGGCCCTTCAAAACCATGAAAGTCTTCTAAAAAATTTATCGGATGCCATCATTGCATTAGCAGATGCAAAGGTACTTAATTCTGAAAATCTCGCCATGGTGCTTGCTGATAATTACATTCCTGACAAAAAAGCCTGCGCCATCATCATTCTTGCACATCATGAATGTCTAAATGATAGAAATCGCAAGGCATTATCATCCTACAAAAGAAATCCCGAAATTTTGGCCAAGGTATTGGTCTTGTTAAAAGAAGTCCTTTTTACTAAAGAAGAATTTCAAATGCTTTTAAACTATCACGGAGATATGTATTTACTACATGATGCATTTACGATACTAAGTAATAACCATATGATGCCTCAATGTTACCTTTTAGTGCTAAAAAGCCATAGAAATCCCATTGAATTAGCACAGGCATTCATCTTACTCCAAAAGTTTGATCTGGAATTCAAGAAATATCATCCATTGCTAATCGAACACATCAATCCCCATCAAATGGCTCGGGCTATGATTGCTCTACATCAAGAAAAAATGCTTACTCCAGAACATCTTCAGTTATTAGATTCATCAAAAGACTTACCTGGAACGATAAAAAAAATACTGCAACCGCATTTACTTAAAAAAGCCAGTTTTCGAGGTTTTACATGGGGATTATTTACAGGTTCAGCAACAGGCATTCTAATGTGGGGTTTTACAACCACATATTTTCTACAAATAACCACCATGCTTTATCTTGCTCACCCAGCTATAACGTTGGCGATCCTTGCATTATCTTGCGCACTTATACTCTCTCTTGCCTGTTTTTTCATGCAGCATAAAACCGAGCACAGACTTAATTTTTAGAACCATGGGCATAGACAATCAAAATAAAAGCCCCGATACAAATAAAACTATCGGCCAAGTTAAATATGGGCCAATGATAAGTAGCAATATGAGCGTCAATAAAATCAACAACAGCCCCTAATCGCACCCTATCTATAATATTGGCCAAGGCTCCACCTAAGATCAGCGCATACGCAAAAGCGTGTCGATTATCACGCGAGTATATCAGTAAATAAAACACAAAAAGGGACAATATACTGGTTAACCCTACCAAAAGCATCGGCGTTTGGATACCTTTAGAATAAAATAAACTAAACGCAACACCATGGTTTAAAGCCAAACGCAAATCCAGCACCGAACAAAGTGTTTTGGCATATTCATCAGTCAAATGCCCCAAAGCCCAATATTTGGAGGCCTGATCGATGAGTATAAGCAAAACAATCAAGAGAAATGGCCAAACTTTTTTCATACAAATACTCGCTGTTCTTCGCTTCCGGAAATATTACTTTCGCAACGGTTACAAATGGTGGGATGTATGTTGGATTGCCCCACACTTTCATGTCGATGCCAACAACGCTCACATTTCTCGCTTTCAGCAGCTCGAATCATAATTCCCATACCCAGTTCATCAGACCAATGTAAATCAACTTCTTTTTCATTAACATCCATCAAAACAAAACCAGATGTAATGAAGAAAAACTTCAATTCCGTAACCAGAGGACCAAGCCATTTTTGATCTTGTTGGTTGACATACAGATATACCATTGCTTCCAGACCAGAACCAATCTCACCCAATTGTCGTTTACGTTCTAAGGCTTTATTCACTTCATCACGAATGGCGATCAATCGGCGCCATTTTTCAGTATCCATGGCTTTGATTTCTGGCCATTGTTGGTACCAGGTTTCTAAAAATACCGAATGCTGTGGCTTTCCTGGAATATGTTCCCATATTTCTTCAGCAGTGAATGAAAGAATAGGCGCTAACCACCGCGTCAATGCTTGTAAAATATGATACATGGCTGTTTGACAAGAACGACGTGCACGACTTTGTTTAGGCAAAGTATATTGTCTATCCTTGATAATATCCAAATAAAAACCACCTAAATCCATGGCACAGAAATGCTGAATTTTTTGATAAATCAAATGAAATTGATATTCCTCATAAGCTTTCACTATCTCTATTTGTAATTCTTGTGCCTGATGTAAAATATAGACATCAAGTTCTGTCATTTCATCAAGTGCTAAAGCATCTTTGCCATGATCATAATCAAATAGATTGGATAATAGAAAACGGGCAGTATTACGAATACGGCGATAACTATCAGAAATTCGTTGCAAAATTTCAGGAGAAATACTGACTTCAAAACGATAATCAGTCGATGCCACCCAAAGTCTTAGAATATCTGCACCGTTTTGTTGAATCAAGGTATTTAAATCAACATAATTCCCTTTGGATTTTGATAGTTTTTTTCCCTGAGCATCCACGGTGAATCCATGAATCATGACTGTTTTATAAGGAGAAGGAAAACCCATGGCAACAGCGGTTGTTAATGATGAGTTAAACCACCCACGATACTGATCTGAACCTTCCAAATAGACATCTGCTGGAAATTTTAATTGATAAGTATCTTGTGCCAATACAGCATAATGCGAAACACCGGAATCAAACCAGACATCTAGTGTATCGGTAACTTTTTCATAAATTTCTGCATCATCACCAATCAATTCCCGAGCATCCAATGAAAACCATGCATCTAATCCCTGCTTCTCAATTCGCTGAGCGACCTCTTCAACCAATTCAACACTTCGAGGGTGCAATGCTTTGGTATCTTTATGGACAAACAAGGTCATGGGTGTGCCCCAAGATCTCTGCCTAGATAAACACCAATCCGGACGCGATTCAATCATTAGACGCATGCGATTTTGACCCCACTCCGGCAACCATTCAATTTGGGACAGTTCATCCAGAAGTTTTTGACGCAAACCATGTGTGTCCATCATAATAAACCACTGTGGTGTTGCCATAAAAATCAAAGGCGTTTTATGGCGCCAGCAATGTGGATATGAATGTACTAAAACCTCATGAGATAATAATTTACCTTGGGTTTGTAAAATTTCAATGATGATAGGGTTTGCTTTCCAAACCGAAACACCTGAGATATGCGCCAATCCATCGAAAAAGCAACCATTGGGCTTTAGTAAATTTTCAATTGGTAAATCATATTGCAAACCAATCACATAATCTTCTGGGCCATGAGAGGGTGCGGTATGCACACAACCTGTACCGGTATCCATGGTTACATGTTCACCACAAATAACAGGAACTTGTTTAGCAAGCCAAGGATGTTGTAAGCGCATGCCCTCAAAAGTTTTACCTTGAGTCTCACCCAACACTTCAAATTCCTCAACCTTCATACGCCCAATAAAGGACGCCACCAGTTCTTTAGCGACAACATAAACAGTCTGTTGAATACGAACATAGGCATATTCATGATGAGGGTGCAAGGATACCGCTTCATTGGCAGGCAAGGTCCAAGGTGTTGTCGTCCAAATCGGGACCACTACTTCCTGGATAGCTTGCAACTCTAGGTTCAATAATTCGGGTTGGCAAACAGTAAAGGCCACATCAATAGCAGGAGAGGTTTTATCTTCGTATTCAACTTCTGCTTCAGCTAAAGCAGAGCCACAAGCCACACACCAATGCACAGGCTTAAATCCTTGTTGCAAATGGCCTTGTTCTAAAATCTTACCCAAAGCCCGAACAATCGAGGCTTCATAATCATATCGCATGGTGGCATACGGATTTTGAAAATCCCCCAACACGCCAAGACGCTGAAATTCTCCAGATTGGATACTCATTTGCTCTTTGGCATATTGTGCACAAGCCTCTCTAAATGCTTGAGGCGTTACTTTATCACCTGCTCGCCCAATTTTCTTCTCAACATTTAACTCAATTGGCAAACCATGACAATCCCAACCCGGAACAAATGCCGCATCATAACCACTCATCGACTTGGATTTTACGATGATATCTTTTAAAATTTTATTCAAAGCATGACCGCAATGCAAATGACCATTGGCGTAAGGAGGTCCGTCATGTAAAATAAAAGAGGTAGCTCCTTTTCGCTTTTCACGAATCTGTTGATATAGATCTTCTGTTTGCCAATGCTTTAACATTTCAGGTTCGCGAGTAGGCAATCCTGCACGCATAGCAAAATCTGTATAGGGTAAATTCAAACTAGTTTTATAATCAGACATAAAGTTTTTCCAACAAAAGGGTTAAGCGATTGAGTGAACGCATGACTCTATGATTTTTAAAATGTGAAACTATTATAAAATGATACTTGCAAAATGTATATGCTCAAAATTTTATTCAAAATAAGATTTTGCTATCATCACATCCTTTTCGATTTGACAGCGCAATTGTTCTAAATCTGCAAACTTTTGCTCATCTCTTAAGCGTTGACAAAATATCACTTCTAAAAATTTTCCGTACAAACAACCTTCAAAATCAAAAATATGTACTTCTAAATATGGCCGAGAACCATCGAGGGTGGGACGATATCCCATATTCGCCACACCCTGAAATTCTTGATGTTGTCCACATATTCTGATCTTGACGCAAAAAACACCTGTTAAAGATAATTTTTGCTCTAAGACTGCAATATTAGCAGTTGGTGTCCCCCACTTTCTCGCCAATTGCCGTCCATAACCAACTCGTCCGATCACCGTATAAGGACGTCCTAACCAGAAATGGGCCAATTCCAAATCACCATTTTTCAAAAACTCACGAATGCCTGTAGAAGAAATACGTTGATGATCTTTTTCAACACAATCGAACATTTCAATATGGTAATTAAGTATTTCACCCCATTGCTGCAATAATGCATAATCACCTTGGCGATTCTTACCAAAATGAAAATCATGCCCAACGAACAAAAACTTAACTTGCAAACGCTCATGTAAAATGGACTGTATAAACATCAGAGGTTCAATATCTGAAAAACTTTGCGTAAACTCAATACAAAAAATATAGTCCACACCTAAACGCTGAAGGTAAACTATTTTTTCACGAAGTGTATAAATACGTTTTGGTGCTAAATTTTTTAAAAAAAGTTCTTTGGGATGCGGTTCAAATAACACCACAATCGATGGTAATCCAACAAGCGTGCTTTTTTTCAAAAGTTCATTTAGCAGGGCTTGATGACCTAGATGAACACCGTCAAAATTGCCGATGGTTAGGACGCTACCATGGGATAAATCCGAGGCTTCACGATTTAATTTAAACAAATTCATTTTATAAATTTAAAAGAAAAAGGTGCATCAGCACCTTTTCTAACACCTTTTTAAAAAAATGGGTTAAGCTGGTCTGACAATTAACATATCACAAGAAGCACCATGTAAAATTGCTTCTGCTGTTGAACCCAACAATATCGCCAAACCATGTTTACCATGACTACCAGCAACAATTAAATCAATGCCATGTTCCTTAGCAATACGTAACACCTCATGCTTAATAGAACCAAAGGCTAAAATACGATGTTTTTCATCAATATGTAATTGTTCTGCTAGCTGTTTAAGCTCTTTTTCTGCTTGTTCGCGAATTGACATTTCAACTTCTGCAAAGCCTGCAAAACCGGGATAAGCATAAGCGGGAATGGGTTCTACAACATGAACCAAATACAACTGGGCATTGTTTTCTTCAGCAATTTGACGTGCACGGTGGGCTGCATGGATACCGACATCATCAAAGTCTGTTGCATATAAAATTTTTTTATACACAGCGTTCTCCTTAACAGTGACTCTCTTATATCAAAGACTAGCAGATATTAACCAATGTTGCCAGTCCTATTCTGAAGTTCAAGCCTTGCATATTCATGGAAACCATCGGGAACATATAAAACTTTATCAATAACAGGGGTCAATTGCTCTAATCTTGCGAAATCATCTAATGATGATTCATCAAAAACATGAATTTTTTTTAAGGAAATCTGATAAAGAGGTTCGATTTGACCATAGATATCCAAGGGAGGAATATAACTTAAGTAAGTAACTTTTTTAGATATTTTCCATTCAGGAGCTAACTGATTGAAATATCCACAAAAAAAAACAAGTAAGGCTATCAATAGTATTGATAGCCTCATACTTTGTTTTTTGAACAATTAGGATTCACCGTAAAGATACTTAATAATATTATTGGCTACAGCTTTAACAGTCAGCTTATCCGTTTCAAACGAAACATCAGACAAATCTTCATACAAAGGCTCTCGCTCTTCACGCAGGGATTCAAGTCGAGCCTCTAGATCATCTGTTTGTAACATTGGACGCTTGGTGTCTCGTTTGGTGCGTTCATATTGTTGCGCCAATGATGTTTTCAAATAAATGACCGTTCCTCGAGCTGCAAGAGAATTACGATTCTCTGGACTCATGATGGCACCGCCACCAGTCGCCAACACAATATTAGTCTTCTGGGTCAGCTCATCGATTACTTTTTGTTCGCGACGACGATAACCTTCTTCACCTTCAACATCATAAATCCAAGCTATATCTGCTCCAGCTCGAATTTCGATTTCTTCGTCCGAATCAAAAAATTCTAATTTTAATTCTTTAGCTAAAGCACGTCCAATAGTACTTTTTCCGGCCCCCATTGGACCTATGAGAAAAATATTTCTGAACTTTACAATACTCATGTTTATCACTTTCCTCGAATATGACATCTAAGTCATGGCACGACTTGCATACACATGAATGATGAATGGGATGCATTACAAATCTTAATTGGATATTTTTACCCACAGAGCGGCATCCTCCCCTATTCCACAGTACAATTGTCCTTGTGGCATTTTTAGGTTCGCTTGGCAGGGGTTGTCTGCCCGACGCTACGATAAAGATTATACTGATTCTGGGACATATTCACAAGCTCTGAATCATCATGATTCATGAACTTGAATAAAAAAAAATCTTAAGTAAGATTAATATATACAAACGTTAATGGACAAGTTTAATGTTTAAAAATCATTTTCGTTGGTTTGTTATTTTTATGCTTTTTCTAATTTGTGTCATTAATTATATCGATAGAGCCTCATTAAGCTTTGCGATTCCCATCATCGATCAAACGTTTCATTTTTCCAATAATCAAAAGGGGCTTTTGCTGGGAGCATTTGGTATTGGATATGCTTGTTCAACATTTCTAGGTGGGCTTTTAGCAGACAAATTTGGGGCAAAAATCACCCTTGCCTGGTCTGCTGTTTTATGGAGTATGGCAACTTTTTCCTTTGCTTTTGCGCATGACTTTGGGCTTTTCATTTTATCGAGAGTTCTATTAGGATTAGCTGAAGGCCCGGTATTTCCATGTTTAGCAAAAGCAATCAGTGATTGGTTGCCAGAAAAAGAAAGGGTTCGTGCTTTATCTTTTAGCCTAATTTCCGTACCTTTTTCTCTAGCAATTAGTGGCCCTATTGTCTCAGAACTTATTATGTTTACTTCATGGCGAAATTGTTACTATATTCTCGCAACCATTTCTGTGTTTTGGATACCGTTATGGCTATTCTTCTTTACCAATAAAAGCCATCAATCACGATTCCTAAGTAACAATGAAAAAGAAATTTTAGCGCATGCAGGGAAAACCAATAGACAAGAAAAAATGCATTTACTCAGTATTTTCAAGAACAAAACATTAATGGCAAATAATT
The DNA here is from genome assembly GCA_964572685.1 of uncultured Legionellaceae bacterium. Classification (GTDB taxonomy): domain Bacteria; phylum Pseudomonadota; class Gammaproteobacteria; order Legionellales; family Legionellaceae; genus UBA2653. The sequence continues at coordinate 821 of CAZNFJ010000024.1, read as the reverse complement.
TCGCCTATTTTAGCTTTGGTTTTTACATATTTTTCTTTATGACCTGGCTACCCAGTTATTTGGAATCCGAATATCATTTCAGTATTCGCAATACCGCTTACTTCACCATGCTCCCGTGGTTATTCGCAAGTATCATGATGTATATCAGCGGACAAATCTCCGATAAATTATTAACTCATGTTACGCACGGCCACATCAACAAGCCATGGATTTTAATTCCTTCATCGCGATTTGATTAGCTCGAACAATCAATTTATATTTGATAGCAAAGTGATTAAGACCTGTTTTGAATTTAAGCATCTCAAGCTTGCAGTAAGCAATCATAGCAGCGAACACATGATTGCATTGTGTTTTTACTTTCTTGGTCGGTGATTTTTCCAAACTAGCATTTTGCTTAATTGATTTGTGAAACTCTTGTCGGGTAAAGAACTGGCGCGGTATCTCTTTAGGACCCGTTTCCAGTGCCTCCCCTTAAGAACTGCTCGTGATGTTTTCCATCAAGCAGCTCACCCAGTAGTTTTCTTCAAAAGGGTTATGTATCCTGTTGAGCTGGCAGCCACTTTCATGATCCCTTGCCTAGACCAGGTAGTGGGTGGATTTTCCAGTCCCAATATAACCCGAGTACATCGTAGAGGTATTCATTACTCCATCTCCGCCACCCAACACTCGTCTTTCTTCTGCGCTTACGTCGCGTGAGCAACGTGCGTATCTTCATTTCTAGATAATCTCGCACTTCGCTAAATGCACGGCTAGAGTTGCCAACTCGAAAATAAATAACCCATCCACCAACTATGGCATTGAGCCTCTCGATAATAATCTTG
>CAZNFJ010000023.1:0-27165 GCA_964572685.1 uncultured Legionellaceae bacterium | reverse complement strand
ATTATGCACAGAAAGTATTAAATGGTATTTTTTGAGCACTCATGCGGTTGCCCTGTTCTTTTGGATTTATAGAAAACAGACTAATCAAAAATATGCTAAACTATATCTGTGTCACATTAAGAGGAAAATATTATGAAGTGCCCAGAAGTCCAAAATGCAATACAACAATTATTATTAAATAACAGCAATGTTTGGTTAGAAAACTATTTAAGGTTTCCGGAAGAAACTTTAGATAACTTGTGTAATACGCAAAATATTAGAAATCTAATGCAAATTAGAGAGATTCCGCGTGAAACCATCGAGCAATTATTTCAAAGATCGTTGACTTTACATGTTACCGCTAATCTGGAACCCGAACGCTTAATGGAGATAAGGAATATGCTCATTTGTGTTCAGTTCGAAAAAAACCTCACCCAGCATTTGATACCTGCATCCAATCAATTGGAGATAAAAAAAGGCCTCTATGAAGAAATTGAAGAAAGTATAAAAAATTTAGAACCCTATTCCTCAATGAAACGTATGCCTTAAGATTTTTCCAAACACACACGCGGCTTGAATTTTTCAGGCAGTGTACCTTGTTGACAATCCCAGGATAACTGACCATCAGCTTGAGCTGTTGGTGATAAAACCAAGGAACCTCCACCTGCTTGCGAAGTATAATCAATGGTAATGACTCCTGTGCCAGAGGCAATACTGATCTGTGAAATATTTTTGGATGCTTTCGGCGTCTCATAGCCGGAGGCTTGTTGATTCACTGGAAATTCATGTGTCGTAAGATAGACTTCATTCACAGCCATTCGAGCAGGCATAGACATTTGCAATCCTTCCATGACTCGTGCGCGCGTGACATAATCTTGATATGCAGGAATTGCTAAAGTGGCCATAATTCCAATGATAGCAATTACCAACATCATCTCTAAAAGGGTAAAACCTTTGACCAATTTTTTCATCTCTATTCCTTACAAAATCATGTTACTATGTTATTATATATAATATTTTGTATAAAAATCATCTGTTTTATGAACCCATCTCGAAAAAATAGAATTGAACATTGTATTAAAGAACATTTTCATGCAATATTTATTGATGTTATCAACGAATCCTCCAATCATCGCGTTCCTGATGGCGCTGAAACACATTTTAAATTAATTATTGTATCTCATCAATTTGATAGCCTTACACGTATTCAAAGGCATCGAATGGTCCTAGAACTTCTCAAAGATGAATTTTCACAAGGTCTTCATGCATGCACAATGTCCTTGTATTCCATTCAAGAATGGGAGAAAAAACCTGAAGTCATCCATTCCCCCTTGTGTGCCCATCAACCTCATTCCCATGAAGTATAATATGAAACAACATTTATCAACCTTTTCTCTTGTTTTGCTGATTACAGGCGCCATTGACAGCATTCGAAATTTACCCGCAACCGCATGGTTTGGTTCACAATTAATTTTCTTTTTTATTTTTTCAGCAATCATTTTTTTAATCCCTGTTGCTTTGGTTTCTGCTGAACTATCCACTTTATGGACCGATGAAGAGCCCGGTATTTATGGTTGGGTAAAAAAAGCTTTTGGTAAACACTGGGCATTTAATAGCATTTGGTTACAATGGGTCAATACCCTGGTTTGGTATCCGACCATTCTTATATTTATAAGTAGTACTTTGGCCTTTTTGATATTTCCTGCAGGGACCAAAAGTGTGTCTTTTACCATCACCTGCACCATTGTGATATTTTGGAGCCAAACTATTCTCGCACTTCGTGGTTTACATGCATCAGCTCGATTTGCAGGAATTTGCGCAATATTAGGCATGATTCTACCAATGAGCTTTATTATTTTACTGGGTTTTTTATGGCCTGCCTTGGGCCATCCCAGCGCAATATCATTTGCCTGGCATGATCTCATTCCACAACTGAAACAACAAGAATCATGGATATCTTTAACAGCTATCATGACCTCATTTTTGGGTATGGAATTGGCCGCTGTTCATATTCGGCAAGTCAAACATCCTCAAAAAACCTATCCCAAAGCAATGTTTTATTCAATTTTACTCATTTTAGCCACCATGATTTTGGGTTCCTTAGCAATTGCTATGGTATTACCCAAACAAGATATTAATCTGGTTGTTGGGGTTTTACAAACCGGAACAACATTTTTAAAATATCATCATTTAGAATTTGCAATGCCACTTTTAGTATTCCTCATCTTCATTGGTAGCATTGGCAGCATGGTCAATTGGATTCTAGCCCCCGCTCAAGGTTTAGCTTATTCAGCAAGCGATAGGCATCTACCAGCTTGGTTTGCCAAAACCAACGATAAAGGAGTCCCTCATCGAATTTTGCTCACACAAGCTGGCGTGGTCACGGTTTTTTGTCTTAGTTTTTTACTATTGCCTAACATTAATGCAATCTATTGGTTTTTCACCGCATTAAGCACAGAACTTTATATGTTTATGTATGTCTTAATGTTTTTTGCGGCCATTCGAATTAAAACAAAATATGCTCACATTCCTAGAACTTTTCAAATTCCAGGGAAAAAACTGGGTTATTATTTAACTTGTCTTTTAGGATTACTCGGTTGCGCGATAACGCTTTATATTGGTTTTTTTCCACCACAAGAAGCACTGGCCTTGCCCCATCCTGAATATTACAAATTTTACTTCGGAACAGGGCTTACCTTGATGTTAACACCAGCATTGTTAGGCTTGGCTTACCGAAAAATCTTTAGAAAGTAGTTCTAATAGCTGATACCGTAGACGAGCAAAACCTTTATTGCTCATCATCAAGATAGCGTCTTTAGGTTCAAGATGTGCCAGCAAATGTTGCAGCAATTCTTCAACATTAGAAAACACCTGAACTTGACAAGGCCAATGCATGGCTTGTTGCTGCATGTCAAAATCATACGTATTAAGTGCATATAATACATCAACCGCAGCCAAAGCAGCAGGCATTTTATCTAAATGATGACCAGCACGCATAGAATTAGAGGCAAAATCGAGAATGCCTATAACTCTTTGATGCTTTTTTGAACTTCGGATAGCAAGACTTGTACGTCGAATGGCAGTGGGATGATGTGCAAAATCATCGTAGACCGTTAAATCTGGATGATGAAAACAAATTTCCATACGTCGTTTCACGGGTCGATAGTTTTTTAAAATATTAGCGGCTTGTTGCAAAGGAACGCCTACCTTATGACTCGCCAAAATAGCTGCCACAGCATTTTCTACATTGTGTTGTCCCATTAAAGACCATTGGACGTTAGCCTCTCCAAAATGTGTTTTAACCACGAAAGCAGTACCATCTGCATGAATCCATTCGATCTGAGCATCCGAACTATTATCCCACGACCAACAAAATGCGGGTGTATAAATACCTTTTTCAACCGCACCATCCACACCTTCATCATGCGCAGGTCGAATAACCCAACCATTTTGTGGAACAGTTCTAAATAAATAATGAAACTGTTGTTGAATGGCTGCTAAATTGGGATAAATATCAGCATGGTCAAATTCTAGATTATGGAAAATAAGGCCATGCGGACGGTAATGCATAAATTTGGGTCTTTTATCAAAAAAAGCCGTATCGTACTCATCCGCCTCAATAACAAAATAAGTTCCTTTACCACATTTGGCATTGCTGTCAAGACATTGGGGCACTCCGCCGATGAGATAACCAGGTTCAAGACCTGCTTGCTCTAGAATAAAAGCCAGCATCGTCGTTACACTTGTTTTTCCATGTGTTCCAGAGACTGCAATCACTTGATAATCTTTTAACACTTCACGAGCCAACCATGCAGGACCAGAAATATAAGGCTTTCGATGATTGAGCATGGTTTCAATGATAGGCATACCCCTTTTCATTGCATTTCCCACGATGACCTCGTCAGCTTGTAGCATCACACTGGCATCATCATAGCCCTCAATATAATCAATCCCATGATTGCTTAACAAATCACTGATAGGTGGATAACAAGCTGCATCATGACCTGTCACGCGAAATCCCTTGTCCTTGGCCAATATCGCCAATGCGCTCATAAATGTACCACTAATCCCTAAAATATGAATGTGCATACTGACTCACCTATACTTTGAATAATGTTCTAAAAAAACTTAGTAATAAAAAATTAAGTCCAAACCAGCCTAAATAGACTCCAACTGCAAACCATAAAGCTTGATTCATAAATATACGATATAAACGAATGCTAAACGAAATTTGCCAAAATGATAAAATAATTCCCACAACAACACTTAAAAAAATAATCGCTTTTTGCAAAATAACAATAAATCCCATTGTATGGAGCAAAAAGATCATTAGCATAAATAAAAATGCAAAACCATCGAGCATAAAGAGCATCATCATCCAACAAGTGATCATTCTTTGCCAACAGTTGAGCTTATTTTGTGTCCAAAGAATAAAACGAGTATATCCAAAAGCCAACATCAACTGAATAACAATCATGCAGATACTAGCCCAATAAGGCAGGGATACTTTTCCAAGAGAATAACTTAAACTCAATTGTCCAAGGCTCATCAGTAAAGATAAACCTACAGCAATAGAAAGCATCATACTAGAATCGGGTGTATCCAATGGAGATCGCTTAAAACAAAGCATATTCCAATAGACTTCAATCATTTGTTTTAACAGGAGCATCATTTTTCTTCCTCATTAAATTGACCTGTTGAACAATAGGCTCTTTCCAAGGTCCGGTAATTTTATATGTATAGCCAGAGACTTGCTGCATACCCTTATTAATCACATGATTCGCAGCCCAAGTCGCAACTCCTGCGATGGGACCTCCTGCAATGGTCGCTACAACGGGTAGACTCGCTGTAATATAAGGATAAACTTGTAATTCTAAATCATACCATTTATCTAAAATATTCAAATCACCATTCATTTTGACATGTGCAATAGGACCATCCATCTGCGAATCAGCTGTATGTAATAATCCTTGATTTAGCTCGAAACGGCCCTTGAAAATATCATATGGAAAACCTGAAGTCGCTAAATCACTAAAATCAAGTTGTAGTCGTCTTGGCAGGGTCTGTAAACTCAAAATACTTAATAATTTTCCTAAACCAATTTTCTGCTCGGTTTGTTTATCAAAATGTGAAATATTGCCTTTTTTAAATCGAACATCAATAGCACCTTTTAAAGTTTTCAAACTCACTTTATTCAATGCTTTTGACCATGAACCATTAAACTCAATCACGCCATTTTTAGTATTAGCCACTGGTGTCATGCCCCACTGTATCAACAATTTCGATAAATTTGAAATCATCATTTGACCTACAAATTGAATATGATGTTTCATCTGAGACATTGACCAATCCCCATGCATTAAGAGGGTATAATAAGGGCTTGAAATTTTTAGTTCTTCAATCATAAATTTCTTATCTTTGGTTTGAGCATTCAGTAAAAGCGAACCTAGGTTAAGATCATTCAAATGAAAATCTTCAACTTGGATATTTACACTTGGCATGTCGTTAATTGACCAATCTGGCGAATGTTTGGTATCTGTATTTTGAAAAAGTGTATCATCCAGATATAAGTGACTAAATTTAGCCTCTATTTTCTTTTGTGCAGTATGATAAAAAATATCTCCCAAACCTTCTGGTTCTGCAATTTTTAAATGCCAAACCTGCTTTTCATAATCCAATTTCCATTCTTTTTGTTGATAAAAAACCTCCATATTCATTAATCCATTTTCATGTAAAATCATCTCTATTTTAAATGGCTTTTCTTCCTCAGCTTTTTTATTCCAAGGTTTGGGTAGAGCCAAAACCACGCCCTTTAAATGACTGGTCCAGTCCATCTCCCAATTTTTTCCCTTTTCATAGGGCAATCTGATTCGCCCCTCCACTGGAATATGTCCACTAATGAGATTGGATGACTCCATTCCCCAAGCTTTTTTCAATACATCAAGACCCATCACGCCATAAATAAAAAGTTCCGTATCTTGTTCAACTGGATGATTTTTCACATCCATGGTAAAAAGATCTCCTCCCACTCGACCTTTGAGTGTACCCGCATATAATCCGTTCCCATTAAAATGCAATTGACCCTGACAATTTTCTATACGCAAGGGATGAGTAAATATTTTCAAATCCAAAGGTTGTTCTGATATTTTAAGCTGACCATCAACAAATACTTCATCTCGTTCCTTAGACAAAGGAATATCTAATTTCAAATCTAAAATTCCATTGCCTTGGAAATCATAAATCATCCAATTTTTGGCTTTGTGGCGCAAAGGAGACTTCATTAAATATTGCATCATTTTTGATACTTTATCCTGAATCACTCCATGCACTAAAATAACCTCTTTTCCCAAACCCAATTGAGGGAAATTTAAATGTAATTGTGATACCGGCAGATCACCAAGAATGGCTTTGTCAATCATCACTTCCATATGGCGTCCATTACTCTTTAGATTGGCATCAACATGAGTGGCTAAAGGCCAGGATTTAGCAAAACTTAGATCCACATCATATAAATGAGCATTCACTGTAAACTCACCCTGTTGCGCATCAAAAGGAAAATCTTTCCAAAGCCCATTGATAATGATATTGCCACTGGTTTGATGAATTCTTTTTACATCCTGGGTTAACCATCTACGAAGACCAGTATCAGGTAAAACCAATTTTAAATACGGCAACCATACTTGTGGACCTTCTGCGGACCAATTCATTTGCATCAATACATTACGTTTTTGGGGTTCTAAGGGTTGTTGAATCTGTCCTGTCATGGTTAATGCTAGATCTCGTCGAGCCAATACAAGCTTTTCTAGATAAAGTTGCCATTCATCTAGTACATTTTTTTCTGTGGTGGCGGTGCATTGTAAATTATCAAAAACAATAGGTTTTTGATCTTTGGGTTTCAGCACAAAATTTTGTGAGGCTATTTCAAAATGAGCAGAACGTGGTTCCCAACTCAAGACTCCTGATAAACCAGAAACCCCTGGGAATTTATCACTGGCGCCCCAAGAACAATTTTCAAATTGTGTAAGCACATAATCTAAAACACCTTCTTTAAAATTCAATTGTGATTCTCTTAAATCGCCTTTCGGCATAAAAGGAAACATATCAAAAAACTTCAAAGACATTTGTGATTTGACCATAGATAAAATCTTTAAGGGGAAATATTTCAAATAAACATGGTAGCTATTCCAATCAGATTGATAAAACAATAAGAGTTTATCTTCGACTAATGACAGTGCAGATGACTTGAGATTAACTTTATCCATCGCCATTTCCCAGCCTGTGCTTCTTTTTTTCCATAAACAGTTAGCATCAAACTTATCAAAGTGAAAAGCTGAGTTCGAAACTTTAGTTTGAATTAAACCATGCTCAACAGCTACTTGTGCATGAATTTCATTAATGTTTCCCTGATTCCAATCAACCCAAGCACTGCTATTTAAAATACCCTTTAATCGAGATATTGATTTTTCTTCAATCCATTGTTGATATCCTGGTAAAGCGGTTAAATCGAGATTTTCAAATTCAACAAACATTCGACCATTTTCTGGCAATGCCAAATTGGATAACAATGGCATATCAATACGTACTTTTAATAAACTTTTTTTACCAAAAGAAGATTGAATAGACCAATGATATTGACCTGCATTTTTTACACCCAAAAGACGAATATGCTCAAAAGCATACATTTTTTTTGATAATGGATGAAATGCCAATTGAATGTTTTTCAATAAAACACGCTCTGGCGCATAGGATAATAATTTTCCCAATACCAATACAGGGTCTGTTTTCACCTGTTGATTATTTGATAGATTTTTTGCACCTTGTATTTCCCAATGATCAGATTTTTGTATCAATTGTAGATCCAGTCCATCGATATACAGCATACCTGGGTGCAAATGCCAATATAATAAAGAACGAATAACATCAAATCCAATCCAACACTCATCACACACCAAGGATTTTCCGCCATCTTCGGGCATTAAACTCACATGATAAAGTTTTAAAACAGGATACCAACCATACCAGCTCGTAGTAATATCCTCGATTTCAATTTTTTGATGAGCCGTTTGATTTATAATCGCTGTAATTTGTGGCTTATACGATCGCACCCAAGGTGTCAATGCACTAAATAAAGATACCACCAAAGCATAGGATATGACCAAAAACATCAATGGAATCATCAGGCGATGAGCAATTTGCAAAAACCCCATCCATATAGGCCGAAAAAAGCTCGACAATGATTGAAACTTTTGCATTTTTATCATCGCTTCATTATCCTAAGTTGATCACATCAACGCCTTTGGGTATTGAAAAATGGAATAGACGTGAGGGGATGCCTTGATTCACCTTCACATGACTTAATTGAATTTGGCTATATTGACCCAATTGATCCCAAAATTCGATTTTTTCTAAACTTTCACCCCTAAAACCCAATTTAACTTTGGGTAGGCTATTTTTTTTACTTTTAGCCATTAATTGAAATATTGTTGTATGACCATTGCTTTGTGCTTGCACTTGATAACGGGTTACCCATAAATTCGGCTGACCACTCACAAATAATCCAGCAACGCCCCCAAAACCTTTACTTTGATTTTTTTTAGTCACTTGCCGTAATTGAGGTTCATAAACCCAAACATAATGGCCATCTGCTATCAACAACTGTGTATGTGGTTTTTGAATATCCCAATATAATAAATCTGGTTTTTTTAAACTAAAATGCCCCAAGGATTGATGACTAAGACGCCCATTCATACTGACCGACTGATGAAATTGCGCATCAAGGGTATGTATAGATTGAAGCTTCTGAATCAACAAATTATGTGCAGGCAATGCATATGCGCTTGCGCCAAAAAGAAAACCCAGAATCCTCCAAAAATATTTCATCATCGCTCCTTATACATGAGATGTATTATCTGGCACTAAAACTTCCCTCATCCCACCTTCTAAAGGACCTAATATTCCGACTCTTTCCATTTCTTCAACCAACCGAGCCGCGCGGTTATAACCAATTTTAAAACGTCTTTGCACAGAAGAAATACTCGCTTTCCGATTCTGAACAACAAATTCAACCACTTGATCGTATAAAGGATCTGCTTCATTGTCACCCGACTGTTCGTCAGCGCCCCCTTCACCCAAATCAACGCTCATTTGTGTAATCGCCTCAATATAATTTGGTGCGCCTCGTTGTCGCCAATCTTCAGCAACGCGGTGCACTTCATTGTCATCGACAAAAGCACCATGCACACGCAAAGGCGCGCCTGTACCTGGCGCTAAAAATAACATATCACCATAACCGAGTAATTGCTCCGCACCTTGTTGATCCAAAATGGTACGTGAATCAATTTTTGAAGAGACCTGAAAAGAAATTCGAGTAGGAATATTGGATTTAATTAAACCTGTCAAAACATCAACCGAAGGTCGTTGTGTCGCTAAAATCAAATGAATCCCTGCCGCTCTGGCCTTTTGTGCGATTCGAGCAATCAATTGTTCAACTTTTTTACCCACCACCATCATCATGTCGGCTAATTCATCAATAATAACCACAATATAAGGTAAAGGTTCCAAGGTAGCTGGTGTATCTGAAAGCAAAGGATCGATGGTTGGATCCAATAAAGGCGTCCCTTTTTCAATGGCATCTTTAACTTTTTCATTAAAGCCCGCAATGTTTCGAACACCAAAGCTAGACATCAAGCGATAACGACGTTCCATTTCACTGACACACCATCGTAATGCACTAGCCGCTTCCCGCATATCCGTAACCACGGGCGTCAATAAATGCGGAATACCATCATAAACCGATAACTCTAACATCTTCGGATCAACCATAATTAAACGCACTTGCTCAGGTGTAGACTTAAACAACAAGCTTAAAATCATCGAATTAATACCGACTGATTTTCCTGAGCCTGTGGTTCCTGCTACAAGCAAATGTGGCATTTTTGCCAAGTCCACAACCATCGGATGTCCTGAAATATCTACCCCCAAGCCTAAACTTAAAGGCGAGAGCGCATGAATATAAGCTTCTGAATTTAAAACATCCCTAAAACGAACAGTCATGCGCTCAGGATTGGGCAACTCTAAACCGACACAGGTTTTACCAGGGATCACTTCAACCACCCGCACACGATTGACAGATAAAGAACGAGCCAAATCTTTGGATAATCCACTTAACTTACTAACTTTTGTTCCTGCGCCCAATTGTAATTCAAATCGTGTAATGACCGGACCTGGATGTACGGCAACCACTTGCGCTTGTATAGCAAAATCTAGAAGATGTTGCTCCAACTGACGTGATAATTGCTCAAGTTCTTGAGAACTGTAAGCTTGATTAGGTTTTAATTTGACACCTCTCTCCAACAAATCAAGATCAGGGAGTCCCTCAGTCACCGCGACTTTAGTCATAGGCACATGCTCCTCGGGAACAGACTCACTGATTGATTTTTCATTCAATGGTAATAAAGATTTTTGAATGCCAATCACAGGTTTAGGCTTTTCTTCCAGTTTGGCTCTCGCCTTTGGTTTGATTTCCACCCATTGTCGCTGACGAGGCAAATTTACATGTGACTTTATAAACGCAATTAAAGGTTTAACATAGCGGCTCATGAATAAAATGGCCATTCCTAAATATTCAACAAGCTTCATCCATGAAAAACCAACGAGCCAAGTTAAACCCAAGCCGCCCGTACCTAACAAAATTATTAGCGTTCCGGAACCTTCAAAACCTTTCCAGAATAATTTTAGTAAACTCAAGCCAACAAGTCCACCGGGTGTAAAACCCTTAACTGGTTGACGCAATAAAATATCACACAACCCACATGCACCTAAAATTAACAGTATAAACCCACAAAAACGAACCACTAACAAAGCCCAGTGGTAATCCAGCACCTTACGATAATCCCAAAGCATATGTATTGCTAAAGCTTCCAGACCAAATGGCACCATATAGGCCACATGACCCAAAGTATAAAATAAAAAATAAGCTAATTTAGTCCCGACATGTCCTGCAGAATTTTGCCAGATCGGTTGAGAGGAAGAATAGGTTAAAAGTGCCAATAAAATGAATGCTGAAAAACATGATAAGAGGACAAATACTCCCTCTAAAACATGCTTTTTAACCAAATGTAAATGATATTCAGTTTTAGATACTTGTTGACGACGTTTTTTAGCCATGGAGTTTATTATAATCAGCGTTTATTCCAGATTAAATTATGTTAGCACAAATCCACATGACTCTAAACGAAAAACCAACTGAAAACGTTTTTTTTATTCTTGTTTAATACCATAATGCATATTACACTTTTGCCAACTAATCTATTTAAGGAAATCTCATGACTCAACATCATCGTGTCATTATCTTAGGCTCAGGCCCTGCAGGCTATTCAGCAGCTATCTATGCGGCTCGCGCCAACCTCAACCCGGTCGTCATTACTGGCATGCAACCGGGCGGGCAACTAACCACAACAACCGATGTTGACAATTGGCCTGGTGATGTTTCCGGTCTGACCGGTCCTGCTTTAATGTCTCGTATGGAAGAACATGCCAAGCGTTTTGATACAGAAGTTATTTTTGATCAAATCCATCAAGTTGATTTACAAAACCGCCCTTTTCAACTTAAAGGTCAAGAAACCACTTACACTTGTGATGCACTGATTATTGCCACCGGCGCCAGTGCCAAATATCTAGAAATTTCCTCAGAAAAAGCTTACCAAGGACGAGGAGTTTCTGCCTGTGCCACCTGTGATGGTTTTTTTTATCGACAAAAGAAAGTATGTGTCATTGGCGGAGGAAACACAGCTGTTGAGGAAGCTTTATATCTTTCTAATATTTGTGCTGAAGTGACCCTGATTCATCGCAGAGACTCCCTTCGTTCAGAAAAAATTCTACAAGATCATCTCATGAATAAAGTCAAAAATGGCAATATTAATATCATTTGGAACCATACCGTTGATGAAGTTCTAGGCAATGATATGAAAGTTACCGGCATTCAATTAAAAAGCACCCTCGATGACTCCATTCAAAGACTTGAAACCGATGGCATTTTTATCGCCATTGGTCATCAACCCAATACTCAGATCTTTGAACACCAAATTGATATGCGCAACGGCTATATCTTGATTCATTCAGGCGTTGATGGCAATGCTACTGCAACTAATATTCCCGGCGTTTTTGCCTGTGGAGATGTGGCTGATTCTGTTTATCGTCAAGCCATTACTTCTGCCGGATTTGGTTGCATGGCAGCACTTGATGCAGAAAAATTCCTCGATAGCTACAAATAATCACGCCATGCTAACGCCGCGATTGCAGGTCGATAACCATGCATAGCGGCTTGATGTAAATAATCGTTGGCCGTCATGGTATAACCTCGATACTGATAAACATGTGCCAATTTAAACATCGCGGCTGCCGAGCCATTTTCTGCTGCCACGATAAAATAACGCTTGGCTTTAAAATAATTAGGAGCAATACCCTTACCATATTCATACATCAAAGCAATATTGTAATTTGCCAAGACACTTTCCTGTTCTTTCACATGCTCATATGCCAATAAGGCCATAGGATAATTTTTATCAACCATTTCATAAATATACCCGAGGGCAATGGATGCTTTAGGTAACACCTTTGCGGACTTGACAAACCAATATTTTGCTTTTTGTTCATCTGGCTGTCCCGTGAATCGCCCCATATGATACAAATATCCCATCACCAATTGTGCGATAGGCTCTTTTTGCGCCGCCTGTTCTAAAGCAATTTTCCCCAATTCAATATCTTGGGCACCTCCAAGGCCATTAAGCATTAAATATCCCAACTTCCACTGAGCAACCTCATCATTTTGTTTGACCATCTGCGTTAGCATCTCACGCGCTTGAATTAATGCCTCTGGCTTATCTTGTAAAACAAGCAAATTCACCAATAAATGTTTTGCCTTTACATCATTTAACACCTTGGCTTGTTGCAATAAGGGAATAGGAGATTGTTCTTTTTGGTATTTTAAAATTGCTAGATTCAATATTGCGGGAGAAAAAGACATTGAAGCAGCTTGTTCCAATAGAGCTTGTTTTTCATCATCATCGTGCACATAAGAAGACCAGATAAATGCACCAATTGGATGATTTTTAGCCTGCTGAAACCATTGTTTGGCAGCATGTTCATTGCGATGATCTTGGGTTTCCTTTTGTAACATCAAACCTACCAATAAAGCCGCTTCTGGATACCCTTGGGTGGCGAAACCCAATGCTGTTTTCATCGCCCATTGCCGATTTTTTTCAAAGGTAGACTCCGCTTGATAAAAAGCCAGTGGTAATGCGGCTTCTTGAATGCCCTTTTGAAAAGCATTTTTATAAAGTTCCGTTAATAATGCGTGATGCTCTTGTTTTTCTAGCGGCGTCATGGATGACATGGATTGTCGTGATAAATGTTGTGCCAAACGATACTCTGCATTTGAGTCACCATTGACGGCCGCCAACATCAGCATATTTTGAGACTCAGACGGATTTTTTGACTCACTCATGATCCCAAGTGTAAAAGCTGCAGATGCATCTCCTTTAAAAGCGGCATCTCTTAAATATTGAAGACCTTGTGAAATCAAATCGGGTTGGCCACTGTCAATATCCATCATCGCCAACTGGTACTCGGCCCGCAAATCATCTTGAGCCATGGCCCGTTCATACCATAAACGCGCTTTCTCAATATTTTTTTCAACACCTCGTCCCAATTGATAACAAGCGGCTAATTGGAATTGAGCAGTGGCTACGCCCAAATATGCCTGTTGACGAAGAGCTTGGGAAGGTTGGATGGGCACCTCTTTTAAATAAGTTGGAAAAGGACCTTCATATGCCGGAATAGGTTTTTGCAAAGACAAGATAGCCTCAATATATACTTGAGGACTTAAGTCTCCAGGCTTTACCAGCTGCAAATTAGGTTTAAATAATTCCCTAAGACTTAATTGAAAAAACTTGGGATAAGCATTCTCTCGCCCTTCTTCAAGCGCCTCTTTATTCTGCCAATCAAACCATATCCCTTTTAAACGATATGAAGTTTTTAATAAGCTATTATATTGATATGTGGTAAGCGTTTGCGATAAGCGTCTTAAAGCAATGTCTTTGGCATTTAGATCTTTTAATGCATCAATTTTTTGAACTTGAGAAGCCGACCAAGTCCCTTGTTTTAGATATTCTAATGCTCTCTCCTCCCCTTGTTGTGCGGCATACAAAATCCATGAAAAACCATAATCTGGATGATAATAAGATGTATTTTCTTGTAAATAAAATTTCCCCAAAGCCCATTGTGCTCTTGGATAAGCTGTTTTTGCGGCTTTTAATAAATAGACATGAGCATGAACAAGATCATTTTTTTCTAAGAACCATTCTGCTTGTAATTGATAAGCCATAGGAGCACTTTTTTGCAATGCACGGGCCAAGACATCTTGCGCTTTGGCATATTCTTTTTGCTCATGTAGGCGTTTGGCTTCCATCACCAATGCTTTGATATCAGAAGATTTCAGCGCCTTTTGAAACCATATCTCCCCCATGCGCTGATCACCTGTTGCAAAAAAATGTTTAGCCAAATCATATTGTGCACGCGCATTTCCATGCTTGGCAGCTTCAATGGTATAACGTGTGGCCAAATCCAAAGAACGACTTACCCCAAAACCTTGTCGAAAAGCAGCTGCACAAAAAACCATGGCATCCACATCTTGTTGATCGGCGGCTTTTTTAAACCAATTCAAAGCCATTTCAGGATTTTTCTCAATCCATAAAGCGTAACGCGCCATGAATTGCTGAGCGGTCAAATTACCTTTCAAAGCTGAATACTGATAATATTGAATAGCTTTTTGGCTATGCCGGGGGACCCCATAACCATACAAAAACATCTCGCCTAAATAAGCATTGGCTTTAGCATCCTTTTCATTTAATAGATTCGATGCTTCTCTAAATCTACCCATTTGATAATCATCTAAACCACTATCAGCCCACAAAAGGGCCGGTAGAAGATTCAATAAAATTACTATCCATTTCAATTTCATCGCAAACTCTTAATATTATTCCGGAACAATTCCGTAATGTTCAACTTGGCGAATTGCCTGTTCTTTTGAAGCGGCATTCACTAACCAAAAATGACCTCGATTATTGATGCCAAAACGTGTTTTGGCAAACTCACAAACAGTTAAATTCGATAGACAGGAGACAATATGGCGATCATCGCCTTGCACACATAAAAACCGAACCTTTTTTTCCCCTAAAATTAAAGCAGCCCATTGTTTTGGCGCCAACTGTTGATTCAAAAAAGTTTGTGTATAAGCTTTTTGACCCAAAAGGTGATATAGCGAAAGAGGTTCATCACTTTGATTATAAAAAAAATACAACGATTCTTTATCCCCCTCTGAACGCGGTTGAAGCTCTAAAGTATTCATAAAAAATCGATAACC
Organism: uncultured Legionellaceae bacterium; assembly: GCA_964572685.1. GTDB lineage: Bacteria > Pseudomonadota > Gammaproteobacteria > Legionellales > Legionellaceae > UBA2653. The sequence continues at coordinate 11,765 of CAZNFJ010000023.1, read as the reverse complement.
CACATTTTTACAGGCATAAGGCCTTCGCGATTCCTCATCAGCATCGGCATGCGCTTGCAAAATCAAACAAAACAATAAAACCATTAAGCGAATCATCATTGTTCTTTTCTCACTGGTTTGACCACAATTAAAGTCCCCATTTGTTGATTTCTATCACTGGAAATCTCAACAAAATTTTGATTCAACCATTTGGCATCCCGGGTAAATAAACGAACACAACCATGACTGGCGCGACGCCCGGGAATATCAGTTGAACCATGCAAAGCAAATCCTTTATGAAAGAACATGCACCAATACATTTTAGCGCCACCACCGGTCTCTAAAGGATAAACACCCGAGCGGCATCGTTGGTCTTCTTTATTAAAAAAACGAAATACACCGGTTTTGGTTAAACAAGATTTTTGATGATTATCAGAGCATTTGTCGGTTCCTGACGCGATAGGCCCCCAGTAAACCAATTGCCCGCTGTCATTAAAAGCTCCAAAAGCCAATTTATTTTGATCGACAATAATTTGTTTTTCTTTAAGAGGTAACTTTTGCTCAAAAGGCGCAAAATCTAAGAATTGAGCTTGTTGTATCTGATTGGGAACGGCCAAAGTTTTACCCGCATACAAGGGATTATAGGTACGATTAATGCGCTGCACCAAGTCCCGTTGATACTCATCAGGAAATAAACTATTCCAAGATTGCCCACCTAAGACTTTGACACAATGAAAGCCAGGCGCATCACAAAGCCCTGACCCATAATACAAAGGTTCAATTTGTGCATGCACATCACCCAAAACGACCAATAAAATATAAAATAAGAATCCTTTCACCAACATACCAATCTCATGTCCCTAAAAATTTCATTATAATCATTTTTATTTTCTTTAAACAATCTAATTTCAAAAATTCAGAGACAAATAGCGTAACACCCTGTTTACCTTGCGGTCCGAAAATGCTAAAATTGCTCAAATTTTCAATCAAGGTGATGCGCATGTTCAATTTAAACTTAACTTTAAAAGATGAAGAGGCCTTATATAATCTCAGCACAGGCATTGATAATCTGGGAAATGTGACACTAGGTGTCGCAACGTTTATGGGACTAATTTCAATTGATATAGTGTTATTTGTCGCCATTTTAAATCAAGAGAAGAAGAATAACAACCATCATCGTGACCATTCAAATCAGACCGATTGGCAATTATTTTGGCTTTCTCAATGGTATTTTAACCGATACGATCGTCACTGTTGTCATAGTTATGAATATCATCGTCACCATCGTTTGGATACAAATGACTACAATACTTTTTTGGCGACAACTGTCTTAACCTCTTTTCTTTGCACGATCGTCGCTGTGATTTTGGCTTTACATTTTCATTTATTGACTTTAGCCCTCATTTTAGCTGGCGTATGGAGTGCGAGTTTTGCTTTAAAAGGAATAGCTTGGGCAATTCGCCCCAGGCTTCCCGAGGGAGAAGTTTTACAAGAAGGAATTCCTATGGCACAAACAACTCAAACTGCAAATGAAATTCCCCTTGTTGACGCAACAATTTTAAAAGGGCCTAGTGCGCCCCGCTAGTTTTAAATACCAAACGCTGGTACACAAGATAATTGAGTAGCGAACCCCAAATCATCCCGATAAACATCATGATGTTTTCATGAAGTCGGGATGGTCCAATCCATTCTACCGTTGTTTTCAACCACTCTAGCTGTAAAAACACCATACAAGCTTGATAAATGATAAAAATCACCCCCGCGCGGCCCCATAGCTCTGTAATGGAAAAACCTTTTTTCTTAAAAGTAACACGTCCATGAAAATAAAAATTATTAATAATCGCTAATGCAATTGCAAAAAATGCGGCCCAGCTGGCTGACATAAAATTTCTAAAAAGATTATAAGAAACCAACTGAACGATAGTTCCTGAAAATCCTACCAGACATAATTTAATATAGCGTTTTATCCAAGGCGGCAAAGTCATTATGTGTGAAAGTGCTCAAAAATACGTTGAGCCAAATCATAACTAATGCCAGGGACTTTCGCAATCTCTTCAATAGAGGCTCGTGATAACTCTCGAAGTCCACCAAAATTTTTTAATAATATTTTTCGCCGCATCGGACCAATCCCGGGAATGGATTGTAAACTCGATTCCAATGTTTTCTTTTGACGTTTGGCTCGATGTAAAGTAATGGCAAAGCGATGTGCCTCATCACGAATTTGTTGTAAAAGATGTAATGCTTTTGAGTCTGCGGGTAACGTAAATTCTTTATCTTGATGAGCCAATATTAAAGTTTCCATCCCGGCTTTTCTTAAAGGCCCTTTTGCCACGCCTAAAACCACCAGTCCTTTCAACATAAATTCCTTTAAAACATCCACGGCAATATTTACTTGCCCCTTCCCTCCATCGATAATCACCAGCTGAGGTCTTGATTTTTCATCCTGAATATAAACCTTTGCACGACGCAGCAAAACCTGTTTCATTGCGGCATAATCATCGCCAGGCGTAATGCCTCCAATATTAAATCGTCGATAATCTTTTTTACTTGGCCCTTGCTCATTAAAAACCACACAGGAAGCAACCGTTTGCTCACCTTGTGTATGACTGATATCAAAACACTCCATTCTTTGAATGGAATCAAGACCTAAACATTGCGATAAATCTTGATAACGTTCATGAACCGTCGACCAAGCCACTTCATGAGTTTTAATGGCTTGCTTGAGATTTTTTTCAGCAAAATTCAACCAATCTTTTTTTTGCCCTCGTTGAGGAACCACAATTTGGCAAGTATTTAAAAAAGAGCGTAGCATTTGTATATGCTCAATTGAACGAGAAGTAATAATACATTTAGGGATTTGGGCGGGATGTTCAGAATAATAATAACTCACAAAATCAGAAAAAATTTCTTGCCAAATCTCATCAAGAGATGCATACCAATCAATATTAGGAATTTTTGGGAAAAAAACATCACTGACAATCACTTTTCCCTCACGAATACTCACACGAATTAAACCGGCGTAGGATCCCATGACGTCAATGGCAATCACATCCAGGTCTCCTTGCATGCAAATCATCGCTTGTTGTTCTTGCACCATTCGTAGATTTTTAATTTTATCTCGCCAAATGGCAGCTTCTTCATAAGCCAATTGTTGAACAGCGGCATCCATTTTGTTCTGAAATTGTTTAAAAATATCTTGATCTTTTCCTTGTAAGAACTTCACTGCCTCTTGTACCGATTCGGAATAATCTGCTTGAGAAACAAATTGGACACAAGGTGCGCTACAACGTTGGATTTGATATTGCAAACAAGGTCGAATACGTCTTGAAAACTCCTGGTCGGTACAATTTCTTAATTTAAAAATACTTTGTAATAACTTTATGGTGGCATAAACACTTCCCGCATTGGGGTACGGTCCAAAATAAAGACCTTTAGTGGAAGCCTGCTTTAATCGCAATACCATCATTTTAGGATAAGGATGACCTTGTTGGATAAAAAGATAAGGAAACGATTTGTCATCACGCATCAAGATATTAAATTTAGGCCTTAAGTTTTTTATCAGGGTACATTCTAACAATAGAGCTTCTTTTTCACTGCGGGTAATGGTGATTTCAATACCATGAATTTGCTCGACTAAAGCTCTGGTTTTGGGGCTGGTATGACGAGCAACGAAGTAACTTCTTACACGTTTTTTTAAGTTGGTTGCTTTACCAATATAAATAATCTCACCGGATTTATCGAGCATCCGATAAACACCTGGATCTGCGGTAAGATGTTTTAAAGTATTTTGAATAACTTGAGAAAAGTTTTCCAAATCACTCATGTGTCGATATTCGCTTCATCAGGTCGTTCAATAATAGAATGTTTAATCGCCAAATGTGTTAATTCAACATCATTTTTAACATTCAATTTTTCAAACATTCGATAACGATAGGAATTCACTGTTTTGGTGCTTAAGAATAAACGTTTAGAGATCTCTGGAACCGTAATACCGCTTGTGATTAAAAGCATAACCTGCATTTCACGCTCAGTCAGTGCTTCAAACGGCGTTTGAGAAACAGGATTTAGACGCTGAATTGCGAGATTTTGAGCCAATTGCGCGCTCATGTAACGCTCGCCACGATGAACTTTACGTATCGCACCGGTCATTTCTTCAATACTGGCTTCTTTAGATAGATAACCCATGGCGCCCATTTGTAAGACACGACTAGGCAAGGGTTCAACAGATAAGGCAGAAACAGCTATAATTTTTGAGCTTGCAGAAGAGGCTTTTAAACGACGAATCACTTCCCAACCATCAATACCAGGCATCTTCATATCCAATAAAATGATATCAGGATGATGTTGTTGAACCATCAGCAGGGCTTCTTCGCCATTTTGTGCTTCACCGATGACCTGAATATCTTGCGTATCTTCTAATAATCGCTTAATACCCATACGAACTAAAGCATGATCATCAACAATTAAAACTGTTATCAAACCGCTACTCCTGCACCACTGTAAATGTCCAGAAAAGATACAACGATATTATCAAGTCTTCATGTAAATGACAACATAATTAATCAGCTTTATTCGATTTTTGATCATGTTCATGATTTTTAGGCGGATACAAAGCTGGAAATTTTCCTAATACTTGAGCGCGCTCGATGATTTCTCTAAAATCAACGTTAATAAGATTAAATAAATCTTTAAAATCTGCAATAACATAGTAAATATTTTGAAGTAAATCAATACGATAGCCAGTACGCAAAACACTCACTGGATTAAAATAAGCTCTTAATGCATCATCACGATCGAGACAGGTCAAAGTTTCCTTATACGAAGATAAAATACCACCTCCATAGATACGCGTGCCTTCAGGTGTTTGTATCAAACCAAATTCCACGGTAAACCAAAACAATCTCAAAAAAAGATTCCAGTCTTTTTCGGGATAACTCAAAGCTAATTTTGCATAAGCTTGAACAAAATGAGCATACTCAGGCACTGTATACAGAGGGATATGGCCAAATAGCTCATGAAAAATATCAGGTTCTGTAATGTAATCAATATCCTCCGCCCGACGAATAAATGTGGCCACTGGAAAACAGGCCTGACTCAACATTGTAAAAAATTCTTTGGAAGAAATCACACACTTTACCGGCCTAACCTGCCAATGTGTATAAGGTTTTAGCGCTTGATTGACATCTGCAATTTGTGGAATAGTGGTTTGCGAAAAAGAAAGCCTTTTCAGTCCCTCAATATATTCGGTCACTGCTCGTCCCTCTAGAATCTGGATTTGACGTTGATAGAGAAACGACCAAGTTTGATGTTCTTCTGAAGTATAATCCACATGATATTGATTATCCCAGGGATGGGACTCATAACGACTAGCAAAATCCATATCTCACTCCTAACATACTTTTCGATTAGTATGCCTAAAAATATCAAGCGATACATCCGTTTTTTAATTATTAGATAATTTTTTTCGAATAGAAGCCAAAGAAATTGTTTGTTCTTGAGAGGATTGTGGTTTTTGCGATGCTCGCCAAGCTTGTGCAAACACTAATTCATAGGTGAGATAAGATTCTTCTATGGATGCTGGAAAAATATTCCATTGGGCCAATGCCTCTTTTAAAACTTCTTTTTGAGCATAACGCATTTTTAAATCCTGACGGCTCATAACTGGATCTAAAAATCCCTGACGTAACAACTCGTCACCAATATCATGCAAATCGGAAAAATTCCATGGCCGTACAGAAGAAAACTCTTTGAAGGTGTCAGGACCAAACGTCGAAAATATCAAGCATCCTTCTGGCTTTAGTACTCGAAAACACTCTGTTAACCAAGTTTGCAATTGAGGCATGGGGTAAAACACTTGATGGGCGAAAATCATGTCCACTGACTCATGAGCCAATGGAAATGCCTCTGCTGTCGCGTCAATAACCAAAAAAGGCTTTAACCAACGGCTCTTTTTTTTAGCGAGTTGACAAAGCATCGGATTTTGCTCAACAGCAATGACATGCGCTTTTGAAAAATAACGCTTTAAACCTTGCGTAGAAAAACCATCGTAACAGCCCCAATCCAATATCACTTGAGGTTGAATTTTCATGTAATGCAGATTATCCATCATGCGTTGAACCAACTCATGATGAAGGCTTAAATGTTTTTGCAAGTTTTGCTTGCCATAAGAAATACCTTGCTTCAAAATCATCAATTCCACCTCAAGGATAAGGAATTTCCAAATGCGTAGTATATCACAATGGCTAAAATTACCGAGAATTTGTTTGGTTTGTCAAATGCCCTTTTCTCAAAACACCCCCATCTGTGATTTGTGTGAAAAAAAAATAAAATCTTTGCAACATTTATGTTTTTTTTGTTCTGAGCCTACCATTGAAGAAGATACACAAATTTGCCAAACCTGTCTTTATGAAGCCAGTAATATTCGACGAATTTTTGTGTTTTATGAATATTGTGACCCAATAAAGACGATCATCACAGATTTTAAATTTAAGCATGGCTATGATTTACTAACCTATCTCAGCCAAAGTTTTTTGAAACATCTTCCTGATGATGCCTTACAAACAGAATGCCTTATTCCTGTGCCCTTGCATCGCAAAAAACAAATTTCAAGAGGATATCATCAGACCCAATTATTGGCAGACTTCTTTAGTAAAAAATTAAACATTCCAACAAGTAAAAAATTCTGCAAAAAGATAAAAAATACGCCCCCTCAATCACAGCTAAATTTTATGGAAAGACAAAAAAATCTTCAAGCTGCTTTTTATTTTCAAAAACCACCTTATAAAAAAATAACACTCATTGATGATATCATCACCACAGGTTCAACTCTTAAAACCATAGCTCAAGGTTTTCAAGCTCTAGGTATCGAACAAATTGATTGTTGGTGTTTGGCTAAAGCCATTAAATAAATTTGCTAAAGAATTTTGTTTCTTCGTCGATAATTTAATCATAGAAGACAAAAAGGAGTCTTTAATGGAAATTATATTTCATGGGCAACAAGATTGGCAAAAAACCCAGGAATGTTTACAGGGTGTCATTCAAATGTTACATGATCAATATCAAATCGCGCAACTTCGGGAAATCCATTTGTCTTTAACCCTAATGGATGATGAAGGATTTGATGTCGAACTCAGAGACACCGAGACTGAAGAAGCCTATAGGGTGATGGAAGTGTTTCGAAATGAAAATGAATATCATCATGTTCGTCAAGCGCCACCTTTAACATTGGTTGTTGATAACACCAAGGAAAACGATTAAAAGACTACCTAAAAGAACAGAAATCGGGTAAAATAGAGTTTTAAAATGACTTAGAGTATTTACTTTGTTCGTTGTTTGTGGATTGAATCAAAAAACACCTTTAAGCTTGCGCGAAAAAACGGCTATTCATGCAACTGATTTATCACCAGTATTACATGAAATTGCCCATTTGAACGGCGTCGAAGAATGCATGGCATTATCCACTTGTCATCGCACGGAAGTTTATGCCGTGGTTTCTGATCCACAAGTGCTCATCCAATGGTGGCAAAGTCGCCATCAGTTGATTTGGCCCCATATTCAGCCCTACTTTTACTGTCACCAATTCAACGATGCTTTGATACATTCACTCAGAGTCGCCTGTGGATTGGACTCGATGCTGATTGGTGAACCGCAAATTTTAGGACAACTCAAACAAGCCTATCATGAAGCCATGCATCTGCAAGTTGCCAAACAAAAAATGTTGCAATGGTTTGAATTTGTTTTTCAAATGACTAAAAAGATTCGAACCGAAAGTGGTATCAGTGAGTGTCCTGTATCGGTTGCCTCTGTCGCCGTTGACAGTATTCAAAAACATATTCCGGATATCAGCAAACAAAACATTTTAATTATCGGTTCCGGCGATACCGCAAGATTAGCCGCAATTCATTTGCAAGAACAAGGTGCGCATCAATTTATGGTCACCAGTCGTCACCTTGAGCATGCCCAACAACTGTCATCAAAACTCAATGGACATGCTTTTGTGGTCACTGAATTAAATGATTATATGCATCTTGCAGATATTGTTGTCACAGCCACCAGTTGTCCCATGCCCTTTGTCACCAAAACCTCAATTCAACAGACTTTAACCAAAAGACAACATAAAAAAATGATTCTTGTTGATTTGGCGGTTCCGCGTGATATTGAGCCGGAAGTCGATGAGTTATCCGAGATTACCTTAATTAATATTGATAACCTGCAACAAATTCAAGAGAAAAATCAAGCCAAAAGACAATATGCCGGACAAATTGCAGAGCAAATGATTCAAAAAGCTCTTACAATTTATACCAAAAAAAGAAAAACCCAAAGTGCACAAAATTTAATTTGCGACTATCGCGAGTTCATGCATCACTTGGCACGGCAGGAAGTCGAAAGAGCGCATCAGAAATTATCAGCCGGTCATTGCCCCTACCAAATGGTTGAAGAACTTTCAGAGCGTTTGATGCAAAAACTCATTCATCATCCCACTCAGGGACTTAAACAAGCAGCCGGTGACGATCGACACGATATTCTCGAATTGGCTCAGTACCTTTTTAAACCTCATCGCAAAGAGACTATTCATTCATGAAAACCAGTTTAATTGAAAAATTCATTCAAATGTCTGAGCGTTTGGAAGAGCTCCAAATGCTATTAAGTGATGCTCAAACCATTCAATCACCAACAAAATTTCAACAACTATCAAAAGAATTTGCTCAATTGGAACCGATTGTTGAACGATTTAAAAACTATCAACATTTACAACAAGAATGGGATGATATTCAAGCCTGGTTAAAAGACGATGATAAAGAACTCAAACAACTGGCTGAGCAAGAATATCCCATCGTGAAACAAAAACTAGAAGATATGGCCGAAGCGCTTCAATGGGATTTGATTCCGCAAGATCCCAATGATGAAAAAAATGTATATTTAGAAGTTCGCGCCGGAACAGGTGGTGATGAAGCAGCAATTTTTGCTGGAGACTTATTTAGAATGTATACCCGCTATGCCGAAACGCAAGGTTGGCAGGTTGAAATTCTTAATACCCATCATGGTGAGCATGGTGGTTTTAAAGAAGTCATTGCTTTAATTAGTGGAAAAAATGTTTTTGGTCATCTTAAATTTGAATCAGGTACGCATCGTGTACAACGCGTACCCTTGACCGAATCACAAGGTCGGGTTCATACTTCTGCTTGCACAGTTGCAGTTTTACCCGAACTCGATGAAATCAATGACATCAACATTAATCCTGATGATTTACGCATCGATACCTTCAGAGCCTCAGGTGCTGGTGGTCAGCATGTGAATAAAACTGATTCCGCTATTCGCATCACTCATCTGCCATCAGGCATGGTTGTGGAATGCCAGGATGAACGTTCTCAGCATAAAAACCGTGCCAAAGCCATGGCATTATTGCAAGCACGATTGCTGGATGCCGAGCAAAGCAAACAAAGGGAAACACAAGCTCAAACCCGAAAAATGCTTGTTGGTAGTGGTGATCGTTCTGAACGCATCCGCACTTATAATTATCCTCAAGGCCGTCTCACTGAGCATCGTATTAATTTAACCATTTATCAATTGGATGATGTCATGCAAGGTCATTTGGACAATGTCATACAACCCTTAAGAAAAGAACATCAAGCCAATTTACTGGCCGATTTTTCAAACGCTTAAATGAATATTAAAACAGCACTACAAAACACACAGCAAGCTCTTGCTAAAGAAGATACCGCCCGTATCGATGCAGAACTTTTGCTGTGTTATGTGCTTAAGTGTTCAAGAACTTTTTTATATAGTCACGACCAAGATGAACTTTCAGAAAAAGCAGAAGAAAACCTTGAACAGCTCATCAAACTTCGCCAACAATCGGCGCCCATGGCCTATATACTTGGTGAAAAAGAGTTTTGGTCCTATTCTTTTAAATTATCCCCACTCACTTTAATTCCAAGACCGGCCACTGAATGTTTAATTGAGTATATTGAAAAAAAAACCCTTTCATCCAATACAAGCGTGCTTGATTTAGGAACCGGCAGCGGAGCGATTGCCATCACCTTAGCGAAAATGTACCCCAGTTGGCATATCACAGCCATTGACATTCAAGCAAATACTTTGGCCATGGCCATGCACAATGCACGATTACAAAAAGTCGAGCATATCCAATTTTTTTGGGGTAGCTGGTTTTCCAAAGTACCCAAAAAAAAATTCGATCTTATCATCAGTAATCCGCCTTACATCGATGAAAATGATACAAATTTATATCATGGCGATGTGCAGTATGAACCCAGAAAAGCCCTCATTAGTGCGCATCAAGGTCTAGAAGATTTAGAATGGATTATTCAAAATGCAAAATCACATCTGAATAAGTCAGGCCTTCTTATTTTAGAACATGGTTATAACCAGCAAGAACAAATTGTGCATTTATTGAAAATACATGGCTATCAAAACATTACAAGACATTTTGATCATGACAGTCATCCGCGGTATTGTGTGGGTTTTCAAGATGACTAGACTCACCCTCGATTTTTTTAACCGTCCCACAGAAATTGTTGCCAAAGAACTGATTGGGCAAAAAATCATGATTCATCATCAAGAAGCCATGATTACCGAAACCGAAGCTTATCGAGGTCTGGATGACCCAGCCTCCCATGCTTTTAAAGGCCCCACGCCTCGTTCCCGCATCATGTTTGAAGAAAGTGGACATTTATATATTTATCTTATCTATGGCATGTATCATTGTTTAAATATTGTGGCTCATGAAGATGGGGAAGCTGGTGCTGTTTTGATTCGAGGTTTACAAATAGATAATCTTCATCTTGATGGACCAGGCAAGATTTGTCGGCATTTTAAAATTGATATAACCTATAACGAGCTTAGTCTCATTCAAAGCGAAACATTTTATCTCAAAAAACATATTCTGCCCACCAACATCCAAGCAACCCCTCGCATTGGTATCAAACAAGGTACCGATAAACTTTGGCGGTTTGTGAAAAGATAAGCTTGAAATGATTTGAAATCTGGGAAAAATAAAAAATGATTGCCCTGTCATCACTCGTAGAGGGTTATTACTTCTCCTCGGTTGTTTCATGTTTAGTTTGGGTATTTGAATGAACACCAACACATGCACCACTACTACAGTATTTTGCAAAACAATAATTCACTGATAATGTGCTGATTTATATCATGGCGATGCGCAGTATGACCCCAGAAAGCCCTCATCAATGCGCATCAAGGTCTAGATGATTTAGAGTGGATTATTCAAAATAAAAAATCACATCTGAATAAGTCAGGCCTTCTTATTTTTTGAACATGGTTATAACCAGCAAAAAGAAATTTTGCATTTATTACAAATAAATGACTATCAAAACATCACCAGACATTTAGATCACTATAGTCATCCACAGTTTTGTGTGGGTTTTCAAGATGACTAGATCCATCCTCGATTTTTTTAACCGTCCCACAGAAATTATTGCCAAAGAACTGATTGGACAAAAAATCATGCTTCATCAACATGTTTACCGAAACCGAAGCATATCGGAGCCTGGATGACCCCATCATCCCATGCTTTTAAAGGCCCCACGCCTCGTTCTCGCATCATGTTTGAAGAAAGTGGATATTTATATATTTATCATATCAATGGCATGTATTATTGTTTAAATATTGTAGCTCATGAAGAAGGGGAAGCTGGTGCTGTTTTGATTCGAGGTTGACAAATAGATAATCTTCATCTTGATTCACCAAGCAAGATAAATGAAATGGACCCGGCCAATTTATCAAACGGCGTCAATTTTTTGCGCCAT
>CAZNFJ010000022.1:13376-28995 GCA_964572685.1 uncultured Legionellaceae bacterium | reverse complement strand
ATGAACAACCTTTAATGACAATAAAAAAAGCAGAAAATCTCATACAACATTTTGATCAAACAATATTTGATAATCTCTCAGAAGAACTAAAAACACATTGGAAAAGCTATGATGAAAGACAACAAACCGCAATCCTTACGTCTTTGTATAATGCTGCTTTAAATAATAATCACAATGATTTATTAGAGAAGTTATCTACAAATTTTCAAGATAAAGCTCCAGCTATCATAAAGTCACTATCCTCTAAATCCCTCCCTAAAAGATCAGAAAATCTCATACAACATTTTGATCAAACAATATTTGATAATCTCTCAGAAGAACTAAAAACACATTGGAAAAGCTATGATGAAATACAACAAACCGAAATCCTTAGATCTTTGTATAATGCTGCTTTAAATAATAATTTAACATCGCAGCTATCTACAAATTTTCAAGATATAGCTCCAACTATCATTAACTCACTATACTATGAAACCCTCCCTAGAAGACACGAAATACCATTTATAAATACAGAAAAAAATTCTGAATCCCTTTTGGAAACCTATGATAAAGATAAATTTATAAATGTTGCAAAGGCATTAAACGAATTATCGAGGAATTTATCCGATCATCCTAAGAATATTGCTGATATCCAAATACGAACCTTAATAAATCTCATAAAATCCGCAAGGTCCGCACAAGATATGGATATACTAAGAAAGATAATCAAACTAAGCTATAGGCCCACCAAAGCTGTTCTTTTATATTATATCAAAGATATTCAATTTGGAAACCCTGTCGCAATGAAATTTGTAGCTATATACGCACTTTCTGGTCATTATCGGCCCTATAAAATATCCATACCCTGGGCGATTGAGTATCTAGAAAATCACCTTACAGAAAATCATCCTAATCAAAATTTAAAAAAGGAAAGAAACGAACTTAATGAAGCAAAAAAAAGAATCGCTAATCTCGGTGAAGACGAAGAAATTCCTGAGTATGGTTCAGAAAAATTTGAAGAAGTTGTTAAAAAAACTATAGAGAACTTGGAAACTAATGACTACATACGATGTTCAACACACATAGATTCTTTTGAATTATCAAGAGATCTGTTTAAAGAGCAAGCCCAAGAAAGAACAAAAGATTTTGTTGAAGAAACCACTGCAAGCACAGAAGAGGCTCCTGCAAGCACAGAAGAGGCTCCTGCAAATAAAATATATAATGAATGGAAGAAAACTTACGCCAAAAATTTTCCGGCTTTAGATAGTAATCTAAAGGAAAACTTACTTGATTCTACCAACATATTAAAATCTGGATTAGAATTTACAAACGAAAATAAATCCGAAATAATACGTTCCATGCAAGCCGCCATCAATGGGCTTTCGCGGTGGTATTATTCAACTAAAGATGGAAAAAAAGAACTTTTAGAAGAAGCAAAAAAAAGATTTGATGACGACCCCTGTTCTAGAAACCTGCAAATCTTTTTAGCGATATGTCAGGCACATCGCACATCAAGGGAAAATAGTTTATTCCATCATGCAAAAACCAGTTCATTTTCAGCATTTAAGAAAGCATTACCTGAGGAACTAAAAAAACAAATGTTTAATGAAGAACCTAAGCAAAATCTCTTTAATATTTGGGGTAAAAAATAATTAGTTTGAAACTTTTGCCATCATCAGGTAATTCACATCAACGCCATCTTTAAGATGGCTTTGTCTTATGATGGGATTGTAACCCATGCCTTTGAGATGCAAAAGCTCAAAATCTTGTTCTCTTAAATACTGTGCGAGTTCTGCCGGTTGAATAAAATGTTTGTAATCATGGGTTTGTCTTGGCAGAAGATTTAACACATACTCCCCCATTAAAATGAGTTCAACATATGCTTTTAAGGTGCGATTGATAGTCGATAAGAAAAGCATGCCACCTGGCTTTAAAAGTCTTCGACATTCTTTGAGAATGCCCCCTGGAGATTCCACATGCTCAAGCATCTCCATACAGACGATGATATCAAAACCTTGATGATTGAAATCCTCTACATTGCCGGCCTGATAAGTAATATTCAAGTTTTCTTGATGAGCATGGGTTTTAGCCACATGAATAAGCGATTCTTCAATATCCAAGCCTGTCACTTTCGCGCCAACTTTAGCAATCGCTTCACTTAAAATACCCCCGCCGCACCCCAAATCCAGGACTTCTTTTTGATTAAAATCAACATACTGTTGCATAAACCCCATGCGACAAGGATTGATATCATGTAATGTTTTAAAAGGACCTTCAGTATCCCACCAGGTATCAGCTAATTCTTGAAATGGATTACTCATTTGATGCGCTCAATAAATTCAAGGGTTTAAAGTATTCAAGCATACTTTGGTTTTCAATGAAAGTTAAAACATAGGGATGCTCGGCAATAATACAATTTTGTTCAGGCAGATACTTAAATTTTTGAGCAATTTTCCCAAATAATAGAATCTCTATATCCACCTTTGTTTCAATCAAATCCTTTAAAATGACTTCGATAAAAGGACGCCATTGCTTGGCGTGCCAGATGACTGTTCTGTCTTTTGACCAGGTTAAACTAGCATTAAGCAATAAAAACCCTTGATTGATCATTTTCTCAAAAAGTTCATCTAGGGTTTGAATCAGATGTTTTTTAGGAAGTGCTGCAATATCTTTTGCTAAAAAAGGTTTTTGTAAATCACCTTTTGCATGTAACAACATTTTAATGAAATTACGAAGCGATGTGGCACGGTTGACCGCCTTGGATAAACCCTCATTGGACCATAATGCATGAACATTAGCATCCCAGAACGCATAACCATTGGCTGAATGTTCTCTTGGATAAGGCGACTCCCCAAGTAATACTTGACGCACCGTTGACTTTGGTCTTGAAAAAACCGAAAAGACGCGTTCCTTTTGTGGTAAATAATCCCCTATTTCTAAGTAGGTTTGAAATTCAGGTGTTAAGGAGGCATAGGCTTTCTGAAATATATCCTGCCAAGAAGAATGTATATGCATTGCTAACCATAAAGATAATGTAAAAATTCAGGCAACCATTGAGCGGTTTTCTGTTTGATATCTCGGATGGGATTAAATTCCGCAACCTCAATAGCGACCCAGTCATGATAGGCGAAATTTTTAAAAAATTCAAAGAATTCCTGTGTTCGAATACCATGAGGTTCACGATATCCTACTCCCGGACAATCTTCGGGGTCAAAAGCATCCAAATCAATACTTAAGCCCAAATGAGAATGATGAGTCTTTAAGTAATTCAGAGCTTCTTCTAACTTTTGAGATAACCCCTCACTCAGAATCTCTTCCATCATAATGATTTTCACACCTTTGTTTCTTAAATGCTGGTATTCAATACTTTCATAACTACGCACCCCAAACACACAGACTTGTTCAGGTTGCAATACAGGCGCCCCGCCCCAAATTCCCAGTAAGCGCGCCAAAGGCATCCCATGAAAATTTTTGCTTACCGAGTCTTGCGGAGTATGCGCATCTAAATGTGCGTCCACCCATAATAAGCCCAAATGGGGATAGGCTTTGACGATGCCCGGCCATGTACCCATCGCCATTGAATGGTCACCACCTAAAACCAATAGAGGCTTGGAGATATTTGAGTATTTTTCGACTTGTTGTTGTAAATGAAGACACGCCTTTTCCAATTCAGGACGAATTGCAATTCCACGTTCTTGAGTGTGATAGCTAATCATATCTTGCCAATGAAGCATGATTTTTTTTGAGGTAAAAAGCTCAGGATGAATAGACCAATACCATGGACCTAAGGCAGTATCAACATTCTCGGCTGCCGCTCCTCCTAAAAAACCTATAGTGTCAAAGACTTTCATGATTTTCCATCAATTAATTGGCGAAATAAGCTTTTATTTTTATCATAAACAGGAATCATATTCACTTCCTGGGCAAAATCAAAATCGTGGGTTAAATCATAAATCATTCTAAGTATGGAATAATCTAATAAAGCAAACCCCACTCCATCAAATAAGGTGATTTCATCTGAGCGCAAACGACCCTTTTGCTCTTTGTTAATCAACTGATGAAGTTCAAAGGTTTTATCTTCAATCATCTGAAATGGAATCTGTTGGATCTCACCTTCAATTCGGGTTTGCGGCAAATACTCCACCACAATTCTATCGACTTGATGCAAAATATTTGGGTCTAATTCGCTATAGCCAGGAGCATCCCCTCCCATCGCATTGATATGAAGTTTAGGATGGAGCATTGACGCCTCTATTACCGGATGCAAGCGCAAAGCATTGGTCGTGGTGATAATAATATCAGAATTATTGACCGCTTGTGCAACCGAATGGCATGCTTTCACTGTGATACCAAACGCCGCCATCTCATCGATCAAACGCTTCATTGCCTGATCATTGACATCATAACATCTAATATCTCGACAATTAAAAAAGATATGATGAGCCATTACTTGAAAATGACTTTGAGCTCCACAACCAATCATCGCCATACGATTTGAGGGCCAAGGCGCCATTTCTAGGCTGGCTAAAACAGAAACAGCAGCGGTTCTTAAAGCAGTTAAAAAAGTCATTTCAGCAAGCATCAAAGGTTCTCCGCTATGAGTATCCACCCATATGCCTTGTCCCATAACACCATATTTGCTTTGTCGATGATTAAACGGATGCGTGCAAACAAATTTATTAGCAAAAAAATCTACGCCTGCTATAGGCATAAGTTCGATGATGCCATCTTTTAAATAAAAACCAATCCTTTCTTTTTTAGAAAAATTTGACCAATGACTCAAATCCTCTCGAGTATAAGCCAACAATTTTTGAAAAAAATCTGGAAATCCCATTACGGCAATGAGTTTTCGAACACCATTGACATCTACCAACTTCATATTCATCCTTAAAATTGAGATATCCTCTATTAAAAAAACTATAACATCAAAAACATTGAAACAACATCTTTTCACTTGGAATCACTGTAAAACTTCTCTATGATAAATATTCAATGATAAACAGCAAAGGCCTTCAATTTTGGGAAACTGGTTAAAAAAAATTAAAACTAAAAAATGTATCCATCAAAGAAAAAATAAAGTTTTTGTCTTTGAAAATAAACGTTATCGTTGGCTAACATTCAATGAAAACTTTATTCAAAGCATCATGGATAAGAAAAATCCCAAAAAACTCATCATCCCCTACTTAAAAACTTTATGCATATTTCACCAAGAAAACCCAGGACCCACTTGCCTTTTGGGTCTAGGCTCCGGCTCTTTGGTGCATCATTTACAGCATCCTGATTACCCATTGACAGTTGTGGAACATTTGGCTGATGTGATTGATATTGCTCGACATTATTTTTTTCTGCCGAATGTTGATTCTATTCAAATCCAAAATATATGTGCCATGGCCTATTTTAAAAATACCACGGCAATGTTTAAGCACATTATCATGGATTTAGGTGACGAGGAGGGGTTTCCTCTCGCTTGTAAGTCCAATGAATTTTTTCAAAATATCTATGCCCATCTTTCACCGGATGGTTTCTTAGCAATTAATTTACCTTCTTTTAGTGATCTGGCATTTTTCAAACCACTTTTGAAATCGATATTTGGCAAATCCCCACTTATCATTAGTCAAAATGGCAACTGGGTGCTAATGGCGAGTAAACAACATACTCAAACTGATTTCATCATGATGCTACAAAACAAATACTATCTCAAAAATTTTATTTGGCACCCTCATTATGGTGATTTAGCCATTCTTCGAAGTCCTTTTTCTCAAAAATTTCAGAGGTTCATTCAGCAAACTCTGTCTCGTGTCATGATTTCATCCATCTCATAAGTGTTTATATTTTGTCTATTTATTGTTTTTAGTGTAATATATGCTTCTTTTATCTCGTAATTTTCTATTTATTTATCACGCCTAGGCGCAATAGGTTAAAAATGTTTGAACTTACACGAAAAATAAATCAATTTAAACGGTTATTGCTAAATCATCGTACTCAACAGTTTGCCCACGGCACTGCTTTACAAGAATTGGCTCAAGCTCGTCATTATTGCAAAAATGATCAATGGTTAGAAGCCGCTGAACTGTATTTAGACTGGATATGTCATCATTTCATCAGCACTTCTGATTTAATTCTAAGAGAGTTTTTTTTCTGTTTATCTCATATTCAAAATCATGATGATAGTCTGTGTATTGAATTGGGTTTACATTTACTCGAAAAAGAAGCTCACGAGAAAAACTCTGAAATTCTAAATATCGTATGTCAAAAATTTATTAAAAATCAGGCTTATACACAAGCGCTAAAAACCCTTTTACATTTTTTTAATAAAATACCTATTCTACAATCTCAAACTTCGTTGATGATCACTCATGCCCAAATTTTAGCGCATCTACAACGATTTCCCGAAGCGCATAGCATTTTATCCATGCTAACTTCCAAAGAACAGCTCGAAGTCGATTTACAAATAGCAAAAATTTTTCAACTCGAAGCCCAATATACCCAAGCACTTGTTATCCTTGAACGCTTATTCAGACACGACCCGAACCACATACCATTTAAATTTCATCTTGCCCAATACTATCTTCAACATAATCAAATCACTGAAGGTGAATCCCTATTAATAACATGTCTAGAAGATACAGATTGCTTTATATTTTACTTAAAATACCTTTTTCAACAACCTCATCGTTATCATGAAGCACTTCATCTTGCAGAAGAAAGAATACAGCAATCTACCAAAAAAGATGAAATTCAATCTGTTCAAATTTGTAGAACCTTCTACCATAACAACTATTTTGAAGGAAAAGCTCTGTTTGATGAACTATTGCAAATACACCATGCACCAGCGTCAATCATCACCATCCTGATTGAATTTATTGAGTTTTATCATCAATATCAAGATACGCCCCATTATTTTCAGCTATTAAAATCACTGAATCAAACGCAAGAGATGCCTTATTCATTACAAGTTTTAACACAACAACATGTTTCGCGTAAACAATACTTACATGCTCAACACAACTATCCTCCAATTTCTTTACCCGATTTTATTCATGATATTTTTCAAGAATTGCACCATTCAGAACACCCGCATGAAGAAATTTTTTTAGTGGGCGGGGCTGTCTTACAACTACTTAAAAATATCCCTCTATCTCAACAATCAGACTTAGATTTCATTTGTATAAGCGAGAGAAAAACGTTTGAAAACTATGTTCCCTCTCGATATATTGAAAATTTATTTGTACGTGATACCAATAGGCTTGGCGGTCATGCAGTTGACCTAAAAGTGATTTCTCCCAGTAAAAGTGAAGAAGATTTTCTTTCTGAGAATGCTATCTATAGAGATTTTACCATTTGCGCACTTTTTTGTAACCGCAAAGGCGTTCTATTTGATCCAACAGGTCTCGCTCTTGATGACTTTAAACATAAACTCTTAAATACCATCTCAGATGCCAAGAGTACATTATCTCAGGATCCCGTTCGAATTTTACGTGCGTTTAAATACATCGCTCGTGGTTTTATACCCAGTCCAGAACTTGAGACGGCTTTAAGAGATATGCATTCCGTTGATTTCACAAATCATCAGCATTTTAATCAAGTTTTACTGAAAGAATGTCTATCTTATAAGAATATCGAATTCATTCAAATCATGCTTCAATATGACTTTTTTAAATATCTTGCTTATTGCCATATTCCTGAAAAAGCACTTGAAAATCGACTTGCATCCCCGATTTGCCAACACTTAATAAAAGGCCTCATGAAACATAAACAGGCCTTATCCTTGCATGTCAAATACACCAATGCCCTTCATGAACTCGAAATACTTCAAAATACATTACAAGAAAATATCGAAAATCAAGCGGAAAAAGTATGTGAATTAAAACAAACCCACGCCCAATTATGCCAAAGTAATCGTCATCTTCAACAAAAAATTCTTAAGCATCAAGCACAAATTTCACTCATTAATAGTCAAAACCAACAACAGCAAGCAAAATTAAACCGCATTCATATTCTTCAACAACAAATTCTTGAAAAGAAACAAAAAAATGCAAAAAAACAAGAAAAAATTGTCAAACTTGAAGAAAAAATTATTGCACAATACCAAGAAGAATTTGAAAAACACTCCAATGAGCAGGATAGCTTACTAACAAAAAATCGTCAAAAATGGCGTCAAGTGAGTCTTCAAAATCAAAAATATACTCACCAACTCCAAACCATCAAAAAAAATATACAAACACAACAAAGTTGCCTGGCAAAAAATAAAGAGCAATTGAAGATACAATTAGAAAAACAAAATCTTATTCAACAAGTGCAAGATGTGTTAAATCCCATAGAACCAACCATTGAAGTGTCAGAAGCCCCTGGCCCAGTACACCAATCTCGATACCAAGAATATCCCAATCCACATGCATTAGAACAAATGACTCGGGTGGTTTCTTCTGCAACTTTAAAAGCTTATTTGCATGTCCATGTTGCCATTCGTGGATTACAAATGGCCCCTGAATATCGTAATCCATTTAAAATAGATTACCATTTCAAAAGTTTCCTGTCTTTTTTACCCCAAGATCTCAAAACCATTTACCAAGTCCTTATTGACCCTATTTTAGACGAGCTGTCTTTACCAAACATCGATAATAGCATCTCACCTAAAGCTTACCTTGCTAAAGCCCAAGAAGCGTACCTAGAACTCCAAATTGAAGAAGCCATTTATTACTATCATCAAGCACTTACATTTTATGCCTCTCAAAATAATGATAAACTCTATTATGATGCCTATATTCAACTTGCAAAATTATATGAAAGGCAACATGATTTCTTACAACTAGAGAAAATTTTACAGCGACTGCAACGAATTAGAAATTTACCCAGCCAAATTCAATCTCAAATTCAAGATATTTACCACTCGATTCAGACCGCATTTCAAGAATTGAACCCCCTTGCCAAACGGGAATACACCCTTCAAGGATTTCTGGATTTTTGGCCAGCAAGCCTCTCCAATTTAAATGAATTACATAAACTGACCAACATTAATATACCATTAAATTTAAAGAAACATATTTATGAAGATATTATAAGCAATTGTATATATGAAGAAGAGTTTTTGCTTGCCCAAATGGAATATGCGCTCTTATTACCAACGCCCGCTGCTCAAATGCAATGGAAGCTCATCACAGCATTTCATTCTCAAAATCCAGATATTGAGTTATTACAAGAGTATGCAAGATTCCAAGGTATTCCAACCGATTTCCAGTATTTTTGTGAAGATAAAAGTCGATTACTGAGTTTTAGAAGAAGAGTCTCTGATGCCAGTCTCACTGAAAATTATCTCATTCATCATGATTATGATCCCTTTGATTTATCCACACTTCAAAAATTGTATCACTTTAAGCTGTCGCCCCGAATTTTTGATTATGTTTGTTTTAGCCTGGCTTTAGAGTATTTAAAAAAAGCCTGCGTCTGGGAAGCACAATTTTATTTACAGAAAAAAAGCCATGCCCATAGTCCAAGTTATGATTATAAGATAAAAATAGAAGAAGCCAATTCGCTACTGCCTTCACTCTCATGGGATTGCTGTGATGCACAAGCTTGGTATGCTTATGCAAAAAAACATCTAGACAATCAACTTTTGGTAATGTTTTGTTATTATCAATCACTGCTCTTTAACCCTTATCATGTTAGAGCATTAAATGATCTATTACATCTTTATCAAACCCAAAAAAACTTTAAAATGGCTTTTAAAACCATCTCGCTGGTTCAGCATGTTCTCACTTATTGTGATACTTTACATGCGAATTTGTCTGTATATGAAAACGGTCAGTATCCAGAAATTCGCAAAGAAATTCAATTAATCATTAAAAAAATTAATGCTGAACATCAAATACTCAAAAATTTAATTCCTGAAGATTCCCCTAAAAATCAGCCATTTAATTTAAAAAAATTCAATCTCACCAAAACGATTTTATGGAGATTTTATCATTCAACCGCCAACGACAGTCCTATCTACCAAGTGATCCTGCAACAAGTCATTATACTGAGCATCACCAATGATGATGAGTATTGTATTGCACATTTTGAATTGGCGCGGCTCATCAGTACCACAGACACCTTACTTGCACATTACCACTTGCAAGAAGCCATAGCCACCTGGTGGGGGCTATTATTTATGAGCGTGGATATCCCTATTTTAACCAATGCCTATAGTTTGAATTTATTGAAAACAAGACGATGTTTCATGATTTACCACCAGGAAATTGCTCTGGCACTCGAGAAACCTGAAAATCAAAATCCACGTTTTTACCTTGAGCATTTTAAATTTCTTCTAGATACACACTGGTTACATTTGCTAGAAGAAAAACATATTCAAGCATTTTTAGCATTAGAAACATTAAACCTTGTTCAACAAATTGAGGCTAAAATTCTATTGGGTGAGTATGCAGAAGCCCAATGCATATTACATCAAGCCCCAAATACTCATCCATCCATTTACCAACCACGTCTATTTTCATTTCCTCTGACTGAAGCAGGTATGAATGATTTTCTTAAACAATTATGGGTTGAATGGTCTGAGTATATCGAACAATTTAAACATTTAAAAATTTATACATTTTATATTCATAAAGTTAATCAATTGAGCGAGTTTCTCGGTGCAGGTTTTGAAATTAAAGATAATCAAATGAAATTGGTGTAAATCATGAATAATCCCAACACTATTAAAATCAAAAAAACACAAGAAAATATTGATAAACTGGAGTCTAGACGCCAAGAACTTATCCATGAGTTTTCAACCATCAGTATGATGAATGCGACGCTTGAAGGGCAACAAAAAAAACATCAAAAAACCTATCATCGTTTACAACAACAAATCAATAGCATCCCAGTGTCTGATGAAGATTTTGACCATAAGATTAAACAGCTAGAAGAAGAATTAGCAACAGAACTCCTTATCGAAAACGAACTTATCGCCCTGCTCACTGAAAAAAGCAACATTTTGAAAAATCGTTCATTGATCAAAGAGCTTCGGCAATCCATGTCACAAACCTTTATCCATAAAACGAATGAAATTACAGAAAAAATTGAAGCAACAGTAGCTGAAAACATCAGTCTATCGACTCAAATTAAAGAAAGTGAAATCATCTATCAAGAACAGGTACAAGAGAATCAAGACTTAGAGGATCAATACGCCAACATTTGTGAAGCATTGTCGATACAAGAAGCCAATATTACCAAAACATTTCAAACACAAACCCTTGAAAATTTTTTATGCTTAGATCTGATAGATCTCAAAAATATACAACAACAAACAACTCAACTCGATTTATTCTACGCTGTAAGTCTTCGTTTAGGTATCATCTATGACTTTCAAAAACAAAATCAAAAAGCATTCAAATATCTCAGTTATTTACCCCCTTCTCTTTTACAATGGTATCAAGTTCATCATATTTATGAAAAAAACAAACTCTTAATTCTAACGCAGTATTTACTACCCTACTCATCGCGCCTATTATTTAATCGAGCCTCACTCCCAGTTAATGATCTAGAACGAGAAATATTTTTAATCCTATCAATACAAGCCAGTAACGAACATCAGGAAGTGAATCAACCCCCTTATTTGAGTTTATTACAATTTTATCTTGATCAACAATTTTGGCTACAAGCCTATATATTGATTGAAAAAATTCGAAGTTTAGATGTGCGGCCGGCTAAATCTTGTTTACCTATTAAAAAAATCAAAGAGGCATTTTCAAAAAAAGAGATAATACATCCAGAACAGATGCATCAAATCATGGCACTTATTCCGGAGTTACAAGACCTCGAAGTGTTTAAAAATAGTCATCCAGCAACCGTAGATTCATCAGTCTTCCTTGCGCTTTGGAGCCAATATCAACAAGGTGTTGAACTGATGAAGGTCGGTGAACTCACTCTTGCCCAATTACAATTCCATGAAATTTTAAGCCAGCATCCCTATTTTATTGAGGCCTATTTAAAACTTTCGGAATGTAACAGTGGTACAAGTTGGCAACATCTCGCCATAAGAAAGGGATTTTAATGAAAGGAAGCCTACGAAGAATGAAATTTTAATTTTCATTCTTCATAGAAATAATATTTATAGCGTTAACAGATCTTTTTCTTTTTCAGCTAATTCTTTATCGATCGCAGCAATATACTGATCAGTTAATTTTTGCACCAAATCATTGCCACGTCTTTCATCGTCTTCTGAAATGGTTTTAGCTTTCACAAGATCTTTTAACTGCGCATTTGCATCACGACGAACATTTCGGATGGCCACGCGTCCTAACTCAGCTTCTCCACGAACAACTTTAATGAGTTCTTTACGACGCTCTTCGTTCAATGCAGGTAAAGGTACACGAATCACTTGTCCAACAGTCACAGGATTCAAACCCAAATCAGAGGTTAAAATAGCTTTTTCAATGACTGGAATCATGTTCTTTTCCCAAGGCGTTACCAATAAAGTACGCGCATCTCCTGCACTAATATTGGCAATTTGGGTCAAATGTGTTGCACTGCCATAGTAATCGACCATCACATGATCTAATAAAGATGCATTGGCACGGCCAGTTCTAATTTTTGCCATTTCATGATGCAGCGCTTCGACCGCCTTTTGCATTTTCTTTTCTACTTGTTGCTTGATTTCTGTAATCATGATTTTACTCCAACGAGCGTTCCAACGTGTTCACCTAAAACAATACGTGATAATGCGGTGTCATCATTCATATCAAAAACTTGAATCGGCATCTGATTTTGTGCACATAAACAAATCGCGGTGGTATCCATAACCTCTAACTTATTTTGAATGACCTCATCAAAGCTCAGACGTTCATAACGCTTCGCTTGAGGATTTTTCAACGGATCATCTGTATATATACCATCAACTTTTGTGGCTTTTAGCACTACATCGGCTTGCAATTCAATGGCTCTCAAGGATGCAGCTGAATCAGTTGTAAAATAAGGAGAACCAGTACCACCCGCACAAATCACCACTTCACCTTGAGCCAAAGCATCTCGTGCCATTTGAATATCATAGGTTGGTAAAAACCCTAACATTGGGATAGCAGAAAAAACTGTGGTTTTAATTTGATGTTTGGATAAAGCATGCTCCAGCGCAATTGCATTCATGATGGTTGCACACATCCCCATTTGATCCGCTTTAACTTGATCAAAACCAGAAGATAGAAGATTTTTTCCTCGAAAAAAATTACCACCACCAAGCACAATAGCGACTTCAACACCAAGCTGACGCAGTTTTTGAATAGATTGTACCACATAATCTAGCGCCTCTAGCTCTACACCAAAAGGCGCTGTACCGCGTAAAACCTCGCCGCTATACTTTAATAATATGCGACGATAAGTTAATGCAGGCGATGTCATTATTGTTTAACCTGTGCCATCACTTCTGCAACGAAATTATCTTCACGTTTCTCAATTCCTTCACCGACTTGGAAACATATGAATTTTTCAACACTTGCATTATGCTTTTTCAATAAATCAGCAATTTTCATTGAAGGGTCTTTCACAAAAGGTTGTCCAACAAGGCTTACTTCTTCAACAAATTTACTTAGACGACCAGCAATCATTTTTTCAATAATTTCTTGTGGTTTACCACTTTCACTAGCTTGTGCCATGAATACTTCACGTTCAACAGCCAAAGCTTCTTGACTAACTTCATCAGGATTTACAACTTGTGGACGGTTTGCTGCGACTTGCATAGCAATATCTTTAGCTAAAGATTCATCGCCACCTTGCATCGAAACCATAACACCAATTCGTGAACCATGTAGGTAGCTTGCCACATGTCCTGTGGTATCTAAATGTACCAAACGACGTACTTTGATGTTCTCACCAATTTTAGCAACTAATTGTTGACGCGCTTCTTCTACTGTGTCATTAGAGTTCTCAATTTTGGTTGCCATTAATGCATCAACATCTTTTGCTTTAGAAGCCAAAGCTGCGTGAGCTGCAGCATTGGAAAATGCCAAAAAGTTCGCATCACGTGCCACGAAATCGGTTTCACTGTTGATTTCAACCATGACCGCATGTTTTGCAGAAGCATCACGTGCAATAACAATCACGCCTTCGGCTGCTACTCGATCAGCTTTTTTATCCGCTTTGGCTTGACCTGCTTTACGCATTTCCAAAATAGCTTGTTCAATGTCACCATTGGTCATTTGCAAAAATTTTTTACATTCCATCATGCCAGCGCCTGTGCGTTGACGTAATTCAGATACCATAGCAGCAGAAATGCTCATGGGATTCTCCCCTTAAAAATAGTTAAAACTTGATAGAAAAAATGGCATGCCAAACGACATGCCATCTAAAAATATGAATGATGATAATTATTCAGCAGCTTTATCATCAGCTTGTGCTTCAACAAATTCGCTGTCTGATTTAGCGCTGGCTGTTGTTTGGCTCTGTTTAGCATTTAAAATAGCATCTGCCATGCAACGAACGTACAAATGAACAGCACGCATAGAGTCATCATTCGCAGGAATCATATAATCCAAGCCATCCGGATCGTTATTGGTATCAACGATGCCAACAACAGGAATGCGTAAACGACGAGCTTCTTCAAGCGCAATATTTTCATAGCCGACATCCACTACGAATAAAGCATCTGGCAAACCACCCATATCCTGGATACCGCCAAGACTTCTTTCTAATTTTTCTAATTCTCTCTCTAGCATCAAGCCTTCTTTCTTAATCATATTTTCGAAAGCGCCTTCTTGCTTCATTTTTTTCAATTCTTTCAAACGATTGATAGATTGACGAACTGTTTTGTAGTTGGTCAACATACCACCTAACCAACGATGGTTAACATATGGCATACCACAACGTTCTGCTTGTTCTTTGATCACATCTTGCGCTGCACGTTTGGTACCAACAAATAAAATTTTAGCTTTATGGCTTGCCAAACGACCTAAGAAGTTTGATGCATCTTTTAATAAAGGCAGTGTTTGTTCAAGATCAATAATATGAATCTTGTTACGGGTTCCAAAAATGTAAGGAGCCATTTTAGGATTCCAGAAGCGTGTACGGTGACCGAAATGAGCACCAGCTTCTAATAATTCTTTCATACTAACAGATGACATAATATCTCCAGGGTTATTCCTCCATATCTCCCATGCCATACCCCAAAAGGGACCCCATAGCATGTGACGAAATATGTGTGAAGTTAAAAACTTTACAACAATTTGTAAAGAAGCCGCTATTATACGTTAAGCAGCCTTCAAATATCAAGGGCCTGTTTTTAGTTTAGCTCAGTAGTTATTGCGTAGAAAACCATTTTGGTCGCCAAGTTATTGGCTTGCGTCCATTGAAAGACAAGATAACTTTATAGAAGGCATTGCTTAAATTAGCCACTATGGTTATCTTTTAAGCAAAGCACCCATAAGGCCATTTATTTTTTCTGAAAAGCGCTATCATTCCCATTTGATATATAAGCAGACATCATTTCAAACATCTGGATAAAATATTGATATATATAAACAATAATGGCCCACAGGTAATCAAAACAACCATGAGGGACGTCTGAGCTTTCAGCTTGATATTTATTTAAATCTTCAGGCTCTGACTCTCTTAATACTTCAGGCTCTGACTCTCTTAATACTTCAGGCTCTGACTCTCTTAATACTTCAGG
>CAZNFJ010000022.1:0-13276 GCA_964572685.1 uncultured Legionellaceae bacterium | reverse complement strand
CTCTGACTCTTTTAGAACTTCAGTTACATCCGAAAGATAATGTGTTGTTTCATTCGTTACTCGCCCCACTCTATTTTCCACATAAGGAGTCATTTTCATCTTTGATAAGTCCCAGCCAAATTTTGTCATCATATCTATTAAACATTGGCTGATACTGCGAGGATCTTGAAGAAAAGCTTGATAGTTTAATTTAATCAATTGTGGATTTCCATTTACATGATTGGTAAAAATTAAATCTGTAAATTGACCTGGCATTAACAATGATTTACCCAGAATAGAACTTATATTACTATTTACAACGACCAAAGGATCTAATTTTGTAGGCTTCTGACATTCTTGAAAAAATGAGCCATTTGCCTTTAATGGCATAAAAAATTTGACAGATAATCTTTGCATCATTCGTGAATGCATTTGATGTTGATGATGCTCTAATATTTCCTTTTTTAAAATAGGTAATGCTTTATTTCTAATCTCATGATTTTGTTGAATAAGATATTCCGAACCTTGAAAATAAGTTGGCTCATTCACTTCGTGAAATATCGACATCATTTCATCAATTTGCTTTTGAATTTGCGTTTCCCTTTCAGACGTTGCATAGAAAATCACTGCATCATAAAATAAAATCTCTATCAACGAAAATGCATTAATTTCTTTTTTATTTAATCCAATATTGATGAGGTTATTTAATAAACGCGCCGGATCTTTTATTGAATAACCTTGTTTTGAAGGTGAAAAACTTGCTATTTGAGTTGCTGATAAACCATGATATTTTCTTCTAAGATCTTTTATTACATCCTTAAGATTGTCCGGTAAAAGCGGGTTCGAAATGGATAAAGGTTTTTCATTAAAAACAATATTTTCACGATGATTGATTAATTTAACCATAGAAGCAACATCCGTATGGCTTAATAGTGACTTGATGATAGGCTGAATCTCAGGTGGCATGATTTTATGTTCATTAATAAAGTCGGTATAAGTCAAATCTTTTCTTAAACCACCATTTTTATCATGAAAAACCTTGTCGATGTGATGTTGAACGATTGAGTCAATACTCTCTCTTGTAAATGAGCTGGTTAAGCTAGGGATAGTCGCGCCATATGCCAATGACTCGATGTTGATGGCGGTCCAAGCTCCACAAAAAATATCGTCAGGTTGGAGTTCTTGGTAAATAACATTAAATTCTTTTATTGATAGTTGCAAATTTAACAGTCCCATTTCGATAGATTTTTTGAGCTCACCATAAGAATACATAAAAGAATTTAAAAAGGGTCGAGAATCAATCACCGTCGCGATTTGTGTTTTTGTATTATAGTGTAATGTTACCCAGTGATTGCGTGGTGAACTAAATTGACTAAAGAAAGGAATATTAATAGAAGGTCGTTGTTCTACAATAGGAAATAACAAAATATCACATGAAACATCTTGTCCTTTAATAGCACTAATTAATTCTTCAACCAAGGGTAGCCCATAAGCAGGATTGTCCGTTGATGGCGAAAAAATAAATGCCTTTTTTGTAAAATATACATTGTGACTCAAACCAGATACTTTTGCATATGATGATTCCAAAATCTTACTCATCACTGAAGAGGAATACCGACCTCTCATTTCTTGAATTTCAAACGCTCGGGCTTGTTCTTTTTCTTCTGATGACACCTCTAAAGACTCAAAATTGTCGTCTGATTCATTGAACATTGTAGCCCCCACACTAGTTTAATACTATTATAACATGAATAAAATATAATCATAATGTTTTGATAATAAAGATGTTATACGTCTCGCCAATGAGTATTCGGTAAATATCCAAAAAAGTACTTGAAAATATTTTCAATGGGATCATGCTATGAGGAATGAAAACAATGATTCTTACAGAAGCATAAACGAATGAACTCAGACGAGCCCATCGTGCTGCTAAAAATAAAAAAGATGCTGATAAAATTAAAGCGGTTTATTTACTCTCGCGTGGAAAAACTCCTCAAGAAATAGCTGAAGTATTGATGCTTGACATGGACACGATAGGTAATTATCGAAAGCGCTATAAAGCAGATGGCGTTTCCGGTTTATTGAAGAATAATTATTTTAACGTGAGTTCAATAGGGTCGTTAACATTTGTGCACGGCCCTAAGCAGACATCCTTAGCGTTACTTATGTTGAAGCATCTCCGCCTTGAATTCGTGATTTGGAATGTTTTCAAAAGGTGTCGTCTTAAATAATTGGAGACGTCGCGCCATAGGGATCGAAAGTGGAGGTAGATGAGTAACGTTAGGAGAATCGGTGCGATAAAGAAATCGTAGTTCCCGGAAGTCCACATCCGCGGTAAGTAATTCAATTAAATTAAGACACCACGAATCTGTTTTTGTAAACATAACACGTTTTAATTTGGGTAATATCTGCCGAATGGTTAAAGATAAATCTAACAGCTCATTAGATTGGACCAACGCATCACTTAAATCCAACTGTTCGACTTTATCCAGACGTCCTTGATAGTATTCTGCAAAATTTCTTAAATCCTTGAGCGGGTTCACGCTCATTGCCAAATCTAAATTATTTTCCAAGCCAGTCGATGAACGTCGATTACTCCAGACAATTTGCTTTAACATATGATCTTGCAAGGGCCGTGGTTTTAAATAATAGATAGGTTGAGTTATCTCTACCTGTCCTAAATTATCCATGTTTTCGGGTAATTTATAATAATCACTTATTATCATTCCAGTGCGAGAAAAGAGGTGTTTATTGACTAATGCTTCAACATGATTTCCAACAATAGTTAAATCAGGAGAGTAGCTACGAAAAATGGTCTGCATTATTCTTAAAGTTTGACGAGAACCACTGGCGACACGAGTACATAAAACGCCCGAAAAAACGACGATTATAATGGGGTTATCAACGCTTTCAAAAAAGGGCTTCATTTCTTGAAGAAAATCATCTATTTCTGAAAAATCTTTTTGTATAAAAAATTGTTGCGTTACGGGAAATTTTGCTTGGGCTTGTACTATGTTGTGAGCATTAATATCAAAGCCCGCTGCGTAAACTTTTCTAGAAGTATCAGCGGTAATTCGTTTCATGATGAATTCAGAACAGCGACCATCTCCACAGCCGGCTTCTATAAGAAAAACGGGACGGTTTGTTGCAACTTCTTTGTTAATTTCATTAAGAATGTTAGTAGAATAGAGATCATAAAGACAGTTATAGTGGTCCGTGGCCCTAACTGTTTGATAGATCGATTCCAATGATTGTTTATCCCACTCTGGCTTTAATAGATCATCTTCAGTAGTGGAGTTGTCCAATCGACCATATTTCATGCAAAACATAAGTAGTTTATAGTCATTCGGATCTGTGGTTATTATTTTAGTCCCATTTTCCAAGCTTAGAACGAAAAAAATAGTAGTAGGATTTCTTTCTAGAAAACATCGCAGCCGTTTCAACGGCTTACTTTTATAAGTCAAATTGAGTTTGGAGGTTTCCAAAACGAATGAAATAAAATTAGGTGACGAGGAAAAAAAGGGTTTATCTCTTTCCGTTTGAAGTGCTGAGATATATTTTTGAAGATTGTTAAGCTCGTGTGCAGGAAGAGTTAGCATGATAGACTGGTGAATAAAATAGAACGGAATGCAGATCATACAGTCTTTTATTGGAGAAGCAAATCGCCTAAAAACCGAAAATTCATGTGTTTAGAGTATATTATCAATTTAAAAAGAATTGTATGAATAGGGATGAATCAAAATATCGGAAGAAAACCAAAATAGAGTTTATTGCTGGGGAAAGTCGATAAAAAACCCAGATGATTCGACTTGTCCCGGGCTCGGAAAAATAAAGTGGCGGTCTCGCTCGTACTTTAGGCTCGCAAAATTCATGCATGCACACCATACTCGCATCTGACCTCCGATGATATGCTTATCAGCCGGACAAGATGAATCACCTGAGTGAGGGTGATTTTATGGTGATTACTCACCAATTGCAAGCACAAAACATTGGCTTTTGATTTTTTTTGAGCTATATTTGATTTATGTACATTTATCAAAAAGTAATCATATGAGTCATGGTGGCAAAAGAACAGGTGCCGGTCGTCCTAAAGGACGCAACCAATGGGGAGAACCCACACAACCGCTTCGCATACCGGTATCTCAACTGGAGTCGGTCAAACACTTCCTGGCTCAAGGCATTCAGTATTGCCCCTTATACAGTAGCCGGGTGCAAGCAGGCTTCCCCTCACCTGCCGATGATTACATTGAAGCGCATCTGGATTTAAATGAACATTTAATTAAACATCCTGCCGCAACTTTTTTTGTCAAAGCAGAAGGTGATTCCATGATAGGCGCGCATATCCAATCTGGTGATTTATTAATTGTAGATAGAAGTCTTACTCCAACACATGGCAAAATTGTGATTGCCGCTATTCAAGGCGAACTCACGGTCAAACGCTTATACCATCATCAAGGCAAGGTGCAACTCATTCCCGAAAACCCAAACTACCCAGTCATCGATATCACGGAGAACTCAGATTTGGTCATTTGGGGTGTGGTCACCCATATCATTCATAGTGCTGGAATCACTTAACATGTTTGCCATTGTTGATTGTAATAATTTCTATGCCAGTTGCGAGCGCTTGTTTCGACCGGACTTAAACCAAAAACCCATTGTGGTGCTATCGAATAATGACGGCTGTGTGATTGCGCGCTCTAATGAAGCCAAAGATCTCCATATTAAAATGGGGCAACCGTATTTCCAGATTCAAGAATGGTGTGAAAAACACAATGTTCATGTGTTTTCATCCAATTATACGCTTTATGGTGATTTATCTGCTCGTGTCATGCAAACCATTGAATCCGAGTGGCCCGACATTGAAATTTATTCCATTGATGAAGCTTTTTTGGACTTGAGCAGCTTACCCACCGATACACAGGAATCTTTTTGCCTTCAACTTCGCGAAAAAATTCTAAAAAATGTCGGCATCCCGACCTCCATTGGCATAGGACCCAGTAAAACACTGGCCAAAGCCGCCAATTATTTAGCGAAAAAAAGCCGCCAAAAAACGGTGTTTAAGATTGTGCAGGAAAAACACTGGCTTGAACAAATCCCTGTTGAGGAAGTATGGGGGATTGGTCGCCGCTGGGCTAAAAAACTCAATGATTTACATATTTATACCGCATTGGACTTAAGCGCTCAGTCCCCACATTGGATTCGACAACAGTTTAGCTTGCCATTGATGCAAACAACGCTCGAATTACAAGGCACCAGTTGCCTGAATTTAAATTCGCCCATTGCCAAAAAATCGATTGTTGCCAGTAAAAGTTTTGGGCGTTGTCAAACCGAACAAGCGATATTGTCTGAAGCGATTAGTCATCATTGCGCGCGTGCGACAGAAAAACTTCGCCAACAAAAGGGCTTTATCGATATCATTGATGTTTTTATTCGCACCAATCCATTTCAAGAAAACCGCCCACAATATAGTAATCATTGCCAAATCAAACTACCTGAACCCACTGATGATATTCGTATCATCACCCGCGCCGCTAGACAGGGCTTAGCGCGTATTTTTAAAAACCATTATCATTATCATAAAGCAGGCATTGCCTTTCCATGCATTATCTATCAACGTCAGCAATCATTGTTTGAACATGATGATCCAGATAACACATTGGCTTTTATGAAAGTTTTTGATGATATCAAAAAAAAATATGGTCGCCATAGTATTCGACTTGCTTCTGAAGGCAAAAACATGCAATGGAAAATGAAATCTTTACAACGCTCGCCTTCTTATACCACACGCTGGGATGAATTACCGACTGTTGGTGGTTGACAATGAAGCATAAATCCATGATAGTGAAGTTTTTGAAAGAGCCAAGATCACATGCATATTTGGATTGATGGGGATGCCTGTCCCAAAGCCATTAAAGAAGTTTTATTTCGTGCCGCCATCAAACGCAAGGTAACGTTGTATCTTGTTGCCAATCATTTTGTACAATTACCTCCCTCTCCTTACATCAAAAGAGTCATCGTAAGTGCTGGGTTTGATGTCGCCGATGAATATATTGTCGAGCACGTACAAATCCATGACTTGGTCATTACCGCAGATATCATCCTGGCAGATAAAATTATCAGTAAAAAAGCTCTTGCTTTAAATCCCAAGGGCACTTTATATGATAAAGACAATATCAAACACGTATTGGCCATGCGAAATCTTAATGAGTCTTTAAGAAGCTCTGGTATGATACATAGTCAAACCAGCAAGTTATCATCACAAGAAATCCAAGTATTTTCTAATCATCTGGATAGAATACTAACAAAAACAGGAATTTAATACCGGTCCCATTCTAAAATGCATTAAAGATTTATACCCTTTCTAAAAACCCAAAGCATCAACCCCCAATAAAATTGTTCTATAATCAAGCTATAAAGATAACTAGGAAACCGTGGCATGCTTTTAAATAACCTGCTTTTTGATGCAGATGAAATATTACAAAGAATCAATCAACCATCGACGCATGGCATCACAGCTCTTGAAAAAACTCGGCGTCAATTAAAAGCTTTTTATTTTAAAAATGCCACAGATAATGATGAAATTAAAACAGCGCTTGAAAGCGCTTACTTTGATGAATTTCCTCGTTTAAAATATGTACTCTCTAAACTCTTTCCATCGTCCACGATAGCACCTCAAAATGGACCACCCGCTCAGTCCTCTTCAGTCATCACTCAGATAGAACCCTTGAAATCTCAAAAAGAAATGATAGAGACTCAAATACCTGCAGACCTCTATGACTGGCAGCCTACTTTATTCTTTACGACTATCAATGAGAAATATGCTTATTTCAATGAGGATTTATCACCACTTTTTAATAAATTGGCTGTGGCCTGTTATAAAATGACCCGACTGATTGAAAATCAGGCATACAATGATGAAATGCCTTATAAACTCATGGCTTTATTCTATGATCCCCAAAAATCTCCTGAACAAAATTTTGAAATCATTGCTAGAAAATTTGATAAGCTCATTAGCACCAAACAAGATAAAACCATTAAAACGCCACTTCATGACGCCTTCGTCACAGCACTCAATCATTTTCCAAAATATGCAGACATCAAAAATGTCTCAAGCTGGCAATCCTTTATCACCCAAGAAGGCTTTAAAGCGCTCTCTATCTTTTCACAATGTGCTCACTTGCAACCGGCATTTAAAAATATGAAAGAAGCACAAAACTTCTTATTAAAACAAACCTATTCGGGTGCTGAAGAACACCCTAAATTAGCCAAACTTTGTAAAAGCATGCTGATTTCAAATGAAGGTTTTGAAGCAGGTCTTAAAGAAGTCTCAAGCGGCTGGCCTAAAAAAGAGAGGGATAATCTCCCCATCGTTGATATCGCAGATGATAGTGGACAATACTTTTGGGTGAAACTACCACCACAAGACCTTAGTGCATTCTATTTAGGAAATTTTATCCCAGGTTGTTGTCAATTTATCAATGGCCACTCCAGTCAGTGTGTTAAAGATGGCATTCGACTTTCAGACAATGGCTTTTATGTTTTACTCAAAGCTAAAAAAACCAATACTACGTCACAAAGAATGATAAATCATGAAATTAATAATAAAGACTATACTATCGTCGCTCAATCTTATGCCTGGATCAGTAAGCAGGGAAATCTTTGTCTGGATTCTTTAGAATGGAATCGCTCACGGGTCACCTTACCTGTCATACAAGATCTCATGTCAAAATTCACTAATCGTGTCTTTCAAGTTCATCCTGAAATTAAATATATTAATCTAGGAACAGGTGGGCAAACGCCAAAAGACATTTATCCAAAATGCACCATACATGAAACCATGAAACAAGGATATATGTATGGCGATGCAAAAGAGCAATACTGTATTGCCTCTCATATACATCCTAAATTTCAAAAGAACTTACAAGAACGTCTACAAACTTTTGCTGAAAATTTTAAAAATTCGTTGTTATATTTAGCGCCCTATTTTGAGAATATTGAAACCATACCTGATGCTTTAGTTAGTATCAATTCTAAGGTTACAGATACCCTCGCATCATTCCTGGAGCGTATCAACTTACCACCTCAACTTACTATAGAGGATTTCAGAGATATCTCTTTTGAAGACTATCAAAGAATGGATGCATCTGAGCAATCGAAAATTTCAACTGCTTGCAAAATATTCAACAGTCCAACAGAAGAAAAACTCATCCAATGGTTACCCACCATTCCTGATGAAGAACTCACTTTCATTTCCATCATCAACAATGATTATTCCGTAGAACTACAAATCGAAGTACTTAGGCGCCTACCTGAAGAAATTCGTATCAAAAAGATACTTGAATCAGACAACAATCATGTTTCTATCATCGAAAAAAATCTTAATCAACCTAAATCTCTCAAAAAATTTCTTGAACTTTTTCCATCCGATAAATGTCTAGATATTCTAAAAGAAGAGGATGCTGATGAGCTGCCCTTATTATTTTACTCAATAAAAAATCTCGAATTACTAAAAATGATCCTTGAGATTCTCTCGCCCGAACAGGTTCTTTTTGCCTTAAAAGAAAAAGATAAACTGAATTGGTCTTTGTTATCAAGAGCATCTGAAAACCCCCAATTTATTAGAATAATTCTTGAAATTTATTCGCCTGAAAAATTTCTAACGGTCGTCAAAGAAACAGAAACACTATTAATCTCAGCTCTTAAAAGCCCCGAATCTCTAAAAATAATTCTTGACCTTTATCCATCCGAAGAACGTCTTGCAACCGTCAAAGAAAAAAATATACTTAAATGGTTATGCTATAAGGAAAACCCTGAGTCTC
This sequence comes from uncultured Legionellaceae bacterium, assembly GCA_964572685.1. Classification (GTDB taxonomy): domain Bacteria; phylum Pseudomonadota; class Gammaproteobacteria; order Legionellales; family Legionellaceae; genus UBA2653. The sequence continues at coordinate 4,478 of CAZNFJ010000022.1, read as the reverse complement.
TAAAAATAATTCTTGATCTTTATCCATTCGAAGAACGACTTACCGCCATCAAAGAAACAACCGAATCTGCTATATTATTATACAACTCAGCAAGAAACCCTCAGTCTCTACAAATGATTCTTGACCTTTATCCACACGAAGAACGTCTTGCGGCCGTCAAAGAAAATAATGCTTATGGAAAGTCTGTATTATACAATGCGAAATTCAATCCCGAATCCCTTAAAATAATTCTTGAGCTTTATCCACCCGAAGAGCGTCTTACGGCCATCAAAGAATCAACAGCCTCTGGCTACTCTGTCATATACAATATGACAAACATTCCCAAATCTCTTCAAGTTATTTTTGAACTTCTTTCCCATGAACAGAGACTTCAATTAATTACAGATAAGGATAGATTTGGCGAATCTTTATTATTTCATGCCATTTTAATTCCAGAATCGCTCAAAATTATTCTCGGATATCTTACGCCTGAACAAAAAATTGAGGTACTCAATGAAAAAAATATTGCGGATCTTCCTTTATTATTTTATGCCAGTTCAACCCCGGAATCCCTTAAAATAATTCTTGAACTTTATCCACCCGAAGATCGTCTTGCCGCAGTAAAGGAGAAATATGCTGAAAAGCCTTTATTATCTAAGGCTATTGCATCAACAGAAATACTCAAAGTTATTCTTGAATCGCTTCCAATAGATCACCGTGAACAAGCGCTTCAAGAAAAAATTTATAACACTCCTTTATTATTTAAAATGATTTCAAAGCTCAAAGATCTCAAAATTATCCTTGAAATACTTCCCACCCTTCTGCCATTAAAACGATTTCTAATCATTCGTCAAGCTCTATTATTGTGGACCGCAAATAATCCTGAATCGCTTAAAATCATTCTTGAACATTATCCACCCGAAGAACGACTCGCGGCTGTGTTAAAAAAGAGGGAAAATAGTAATCCCGTATTATTTTATTCATTAAAAAATCCTGAGTCTCTCAAGAATATTCTTGAGCTTCTTCCTCCTGAACAGCGTCTTCAAGCTCTAACAAATAAAGACAAAGACGGCCTACCCCTATTATTTTATATCGAAACAAATCCACAATCCCTTAAAATGACTCTAGAACTTCTCCCTGAAGAAATTTCTTTGACTATTAGAACACTCCAACAAGATAAGAATGTTCTTGAATATGCCGCTTCTATTGAAAAGTTTATGAATAATATGAAGGGATTAGCAAATCCAGAGTCTATTTACGTCTTTATACATTCTATAATTCAAAATGAAGATATTGAGAATTCTATACAAGCATTATTCAAACCTCTTTCTCAACCAGCATTATTTAAAGAATACAAACATCAAGACATTCTAAAATGTATTGATAATTTACACTCTTTCTGGAAGTCACGCATTATATCCGAATCATCTAGCGCATCATCCCGACCAAGCAAATGAAAAATGAAATCTTTGCCTACATCAACTCATCGGTATCAGAGCCCTTGATGAAACGAATAATCACCAATATAGATATTAATATATCCAATAAATTAAATTTTATACTGACTTTCTCAATAGAATACTCAGCACTATCATGTTAAGATAGACAAAAAACAATTTGATTTAAAAACCATGAGCTCAACCAACTATACTGCGGAACATATTGAAGTTTTAAGTGGTTTGGAACCGGTGCAACGTCGTCCGGGAATGTATACCGATACCACTCGACCCAATCACTTACTCCAAGAAGTTATTGATAACAGTGTCGATGAAGCATTGGCAGGACATGCAAAATTCATTCAAGTGATGATTCATAATGATGGTTCGCTGTCTGTGTCCGATGATGGACGCGGAATGCCGGTGGATATTCACCCACAACTGGGTATTAGTGGTGTCGAAGTTATTCTCACTCGTCTTCATGCGGGCGGTAAGTTTTCACAACAAAACTATAAATATGCAGGTGGTCTACATGGGGTCGGTGTATCGGTAGTCAACGCACTATCCAAGAGATTAGATGTCACCATTCTTCGTAATAAAAAAACCTATCAGATGGCTTTTGAACACGGTACACGCGTCAGTGATTTACAGGAATCACCAGGACCTGCGCGAAAAACTGGAACAACAGTTCGTTTTTGGCCAGAGCATAAATACTTTGATCACCCTCATATTGCAATTAAACCACTAGAACACTTATTACGCGCAAAAGCAGTATTATGTCCTGGGCTCACCATTGAACTGCAAGATGAAGTTCATCAAACCAAACAAGTTTGGTGCTATCAAGCAGGTCTTGAAAACTATTTACAACAAAATGTCCCGCAACCACTACTACCAAATCCACCCTTTTGTGGCGATTTAGAAACACAAGAAGGCAGTGTCAGTTGGGCCGTTGCCTGGCAACCCTTGCATGAACCCATTTTACAAGAAAGTTATGTCAACTTAATTCCAACCATTTTAGGTGGTACTCATGTCAATGGATTAAAAGCAGGTCTTTTTGATGCTTTGCATGAGTTTTGTCAGTTACGTAATTTAATCCCCAGAGGTATTAAACTCACCGCTGATGATATTTGGGAGAGTTGTCATTTTATTTTGTCTATCAAATGTCATGATCCACAATTTGCCGGCCAAACCAAAGAGAGACTCAGTAGTCGTCATGTCACCAGTATGGTACAAAACCTCATTAAAGATGCCTTTGGTCTTTGGCTTAATCAGCACCGTCAACCAGGTGAGCTCATTGCACAACTATGCATTGAGCAAGCACAAAAAAGATTAAAACAGTCAAAAACCGTCTCAAGAAAGCGTATCGTACAAGGCCCAGCCCTTCCCGGAAAATTAGCCGACTGTATTTCTCAAAATGTCGATGAAACAGAGTTGTTTCTTGTTGAAGGTGATTCTGCGGGTGGTTCTGCCAAACAAGCGCGCTTTAAAAACTTTCAAGCCATATTACCTTTGCGTGGGAAAATTCTCAATTGTTGGGAAGTCGATAGCCATCAAATTCTTTCTTCTCAAGAAATTCGTGATATATCAGTTGCCATTGGAATTGATCCTGCAGCCAAAAATATTGAGGGCTTACGCTATGGAAAAATCTGCATTTTAGCCGATGCGGATTCCGATGGCGCTCACATTGCAACATTGTTGTGTGCGCTATTCTATAAACATTTTCATCCCTTGATTCGTCATGGGCATGTCTATGTATCCATGCCACCGCTTTATCGAATAGACGTTGGTCAACAAGTTTTTTATGCGCAAAATGATGCAGAAAAAGACAAGATCATGCAAAAATTTACCAAAAAAAATTCAAAATTGCAGGTGCAACGTTTTAAAGGACTTGGTGAGATGAATCCATTGCAGTTAAGAGAAACGACCATGGACCCCAAAACGCGGTTACTGGTACAACTGACTTTGGATAATGAACAAGATACTTTGAGTCAACTTGACATGATGCTAGCGAAAAAACGAGCATCGGATCGAAAACAATGGCTAGAGAAGGGAAATCCCCTTCTCTCTGATTAAAAGCCACTACTAGTGGCTCTTAACATCCATGCCATTTTTTCCATTTGAACCAATAAGTCTGTTAAAAAAGTAACAGTTCCTTCATCTTCATTCTTTTTGGAGATCTCAATGGCTTCACCGAGATTATCAATCAGATGCTCAACATCCTTGTGCAATTCAGAAACCATTTCAAATGAAGAGATGTCATACTGACCATCGCTTAAAGTGCGATGCTCCTGAATTTCCTTTAAAGTTGCGGGCGCATTGAATCCAATCGTGACTATACGCTCAGCTACCGAATCAACAAAACCAAAAAGCTGATTATATTGTTCTTCAAAAAACAAATGTAACTCTTTGAAATTAAGACCTTTCACATGCCAATGATAATTTTGAGTCTTGAGCAACAAGGAATAAAAATTAGCCAAAAGTTTATTCATGGATTTCTGTAAATCTTTCATGATGTCATCCTTTTAATATTTCTCTAAAAAGTGTAGTTCATATTGCATGCAAAATTAGATTTTTGTGTCGAAAAAAGACCGTGTTCATGTAAATAACTGACCGCTAATTCACAATTTTGTTGATGTCTTTTTTTATTTGCAAGTCGTTTACGATGCTGATGAACTCGTTTTTTAAATTTTTTAATTTTTTTCATCATCTGTTGTTTTTGCAATTCCTTTTCCAGAATAACGGACAAATGCAATAAGAAAATCGTATTTTGCATCAAACTCATGGTGTACATTTTTAACCATGTCTGTTTATTTTGCTCAAATTTCAAACGATTGAATTGATTGTTCATCCTGAACCTCAGTTACATATCCCTATGTAATTTTAAGTATAGAAGAGATTTCAATTTTTTCTGGATCTTTACAGAATAAAAATTTGTAATGCACCAATATCTCGATAGAGCTACGTTTCTTCTGTAAAAACTGTTTTACTTCATGAATGTTCGACGATTGTTGGTTAAAAAATTAACTACTATTGTTAATTCGCTTTTCAGTTTAAATTATCGCT
>CAZNFJ010000021.1:0-29471 GCA_964572685.1 uncultured Legionellaceae bacterium | reverse complement strand
CCATTGGAAAACCCTTCATGAAAATTTATTCCTAAACTAGGGTGCGGAATGTCGGTTTAATAAACGTATTGCATGCTTTTTATGAAAACCACTAATGGCACATACTTCTGCAATAATTTCACTTTTTTCTTTTCTGCGAGAGTTTTTATATTTTTTCCGCACATTGTCTAAATACAGGTCCATCGATAACTTCCCCATAAATATGCCCCTTTTTTTCCTTTGGTAACATTATTTATGATGCAACGAATCAACTTTTTCATGTTTTGGGTAACATTTTTTTTGATGCAATTCGAAGTCATTATAGGTGCTTGTTTAATTAAGATTGCTGCTGTATGATCTTGCTACCCAATCGGATATACCGTGAGACGCAGCAAAGTGGTCAGTAGCACGAATCTTCCTTGGGTGGTAATCCTTGTTTTTTAAAAAATAATGAGGAATTCGAATATTATAAACTTGTTTTAATTTCGCAAGGATGAATATACATGAGTTGGCTATCATTCTTCATCATCTTTTTGTGTTCCTTTGCTCTAACTGGATTAATTCGACATTTTTGCGTGAAGTTTGATATTGTTGATCATCCTTGTGAACGACGTACGCATTCTAAAATTACCCCACGTGGTGGCGGCCTTGCTATTGTACTGACATTTTTTGCTTTTATATTCTACTTTCATTTGCCGGTTGATTATTATGTGGCACTTTTGCCTGGACTTATCATTGCTATAATGGGATTTTGGGATGATGTGAAGTCGCTGTCTGCTCGTTTTCGCTTAAGTATGCAATTGATTTGTGCAATGGCCAGTATTTTAATTTTAGGAAACTTGAAAATCGTCGAGCAGATTTTGAGAATACCATTGCCCACGCTGGCTTGTTTCATTTTAATTGTTTTATTTATTGTCTGGTCTACCAATCTTTATAATTTTATGGATGGAATCAATGGCTTGGCGGCTATGGAGGCTTTATGTTTGAGTGGTTTTATGGGAGTTTTGGCTTATAATGCAGGGCAAATACAGTTGAGTTGTTTATGGTTTTATTTAACCTTTTCATCCATGGGTTTTTTAATATGGAATTTTCCTCATGCTAAAATCTTCTTGGGTGATACTGGTTCGCATTTTTTTGGCTTTACCTTTAGTATTTTGTTACTCAAAGTAGCGACGATTAACATCCATTGGTTTTGGGGAGGTTTAATCGTTCTGGGCTATTTTGTGACGGACGCAACATTGACGCTGATTGTTAGAGTCTGGAATAAGTTTTCATTTTTAGAGCCACATCGAACACATGCTTATCAATTATTTTGGAAAAAGTGGAATGGTAACCATGCCATGGTGACACTTTTTATCTTTCTGTTGAATATCTTTTGGTTAATGCCTTGGGCGTGGGTAGTTTCTAATGGATTATTTTCAGGATTTTGGGGTCTCGTCATTAGTTATTTGCCTTTATTTTTTCTGGTATGGCATTCAAGAGCAGGGCGAAAAGAGCAGATGAGTTATGAATTTTAACTTTTCCTTTAATAATTTGAGATAGTCTATTTTCCTGCTTGTTTTTATTGATATATGTGTTATAACGTTGTAAGTTGGTTTTTTTGTTTAGCCTAAAAAGGGATTTTTTATGGTAGTTAAACCGCAAAAATTAAAAGTGGGTTTTGATATTTCTCAAACCGGAAAAAACAAGGCTGGTTGCGGGTATTTTTCTCACTCATTGTTGAGTGCAGCCCAAAAACATAGCTCGGCATTGGATTGGCATTTGTTTCCGCATTTTGGTGATTTTTATTTTGATGGTTTGATGCCTGTAACGAATACTTATAAACAAGGAAGTTATGGGCCTCATTTAAAATCCATCGATCTTGCAAAAAATTTTTGGAATCATCCCAAACTAGAACTGAAAATATCAGATGTGGATATTGTTCACTCCAATAATTTTTGGTGTCCTACACTTTTAAAAAATACCAAACTGATTTATACGCTTTATGATTTAGGTTTTATAAAAAATCATCACTGGACCACAGAAGAAAATCGAATGGGTTGTTTTGATGGCGTTTTCAAAGCCGCAGCCTTTGCAGATGGGCTGGTTTCAATTTCAAAATATTCTAAAAATCATTTTTTGGAAATTTTTCCACAGTATCCTGAAGATAGAATAGAAGTTATATATCCTTGCTCAAGATTTGAAGGCATTGATCTTTCTAAAGAGATACCCAATCGTTTGAAGGCTCTCAAAGATCATGCATTTTGGTTATCGGTAGGAACAATTGAGCCTCGAAAAAATCAGAAATTTTTACTTCATGTGTATGCTGATTATTTATCTAAAACTAAATCCCCTTATCCTTTGGTTTTTGCAGGGCAAAAAGGTTGGCTGATGGATGATTTTGAGTTACAAATTCAAGAATTGGGATTAGATAAACACGTATTGCTCCTTGGTTATGTGAGTGATGATGAATTGGGATGGTTATATCAACATTGTTTTGCTAATTTATATCCCTCACTTTTTGAAGGATTTGGTCTTCCTGTACTAGAAGGCATTCAATTAGGTGCGCCAACAATTGCCTCAAATGAATCATCGATGCCAGAAATTCTGCAGGATGGTGTTTTGCTGTCTCCTTATGATAAAAATATTTGGGTTGATGCCATGTTGAAATTGCAAATAGACTCCCAATGGAGAAATAACCTGATTGAAAAAGGTTATCTTGCTGGACAAAAATTTTCTTGGGAAAAAAGTGCACAAAAGTTAGAAAGTTTTTATCATAAAATTAATTCAATGCCCGATTTAAATTTGAAAGCTTGATATGAGGATGTGTTGTGAATCGTTATACTAAAAAGATTGTTGTTGATTTAACCCCCATATTACCCGGGGGCGTAAATGGTGGCGCAAAAGTTTTTGTTATTGAATTATTAAAAAAACTAATTGAGTTAAAATCAAATTATTTCTGGTCGTTTATTATACGACCGGGTCTTGAGAAAGAATTGGCCTTTTTAAAAAACAAAAATACTAAATTGGTTTCAGAGCAAAATTTAAACAAAATATTTGAGCCTAAACGTCTGCAAAAGTTTGGAAGAGTATTTATCAAAAATAATCCATTTTTACCTTTAGGCATTATTTTATTATCAGGAAAAATATATAGACATTGGATTGAAAAGAAACGTTTTAAGGCATTGTTTTTAAATCATTATGATTTGTTATTTTGTCCGTTTACAGCACCCATTTATCATCAAAAAAACGTGCCGACGGTGAGTATTATTTATGATTTACAATATAAAACTTATCCAAGCTTTTTTTCTTCAGAAGACGTTGCAGGTCGAAATGCTACGTTTATAAATGCCTGTGAGAAAGCGACTCGTTTAATTGCTATTTCAGAGTATTCACGGCAGAAGGCGATTGAACACGGAAATTTGCATGATGAAAAAGTACAAACCATTCATATTTCACTCGCACAACGATTTGAAACCCATATTAAAAATAAATCTCTTTTAAAACAACATCATTTAAAACAAAATGAATATTTTATCTATCCGGCCAATTTTTGGAAGCATAAAAATCATGAGTTTTTAATAACTGCGTTTCAAATTGCCAGAACTCAAGGCATCACGAAGGAAATTAAATTAGTACTGACTGGAGCACCATGTGAGCGCCAAAAATTATTGAAAGAAATGATTATAAAAATGGGTTTGCAAGATACGATTATTTTTTTGGACTATGTAAGTAATGAGGAATTGGCTGTGCTCATGAAAAATAGTTTGGCTCTTGTTTTTCCCTCACTCTATGAGGGGTTTGGTATTCCTTTGGTAGAGGCGATGGCGCTTGAAGTGCCTGTGTTATGCAGTAATGTGACTTCACTGCCTGAAATTGGCGGAGATGCGGTATTGATGTTTAATCCAAAAGATCCTCTCGATATGGCACAAAAATTTGTTGAGATTTTTAAAAGCGAAGATTTAAGAAATCAATTAGTAGAAAAAGGTAAAAAAAGAAGGCTTTTATTTTCTGATTTAAATCAAATGGCTGAAGAATATTTAATGGTTTTTGACTCGGTTTTTTATTAATTACTATATATTTGAAACGTAACTGGATGCTTTAATAAAGTAATTTATTGTTTTACTTGTATCTTCAAGGGTGTGAATGTGAAAAATAAAAAAATTTTTATTGCTGGACATAATGGCATGGTGGGATCTGCAATTTATCGTCTTCTAAAAAATGAAGGTTATCACAATATAATTGTTGCATCTCGTAGCGAGCTTGATCTTACAAAACAATCTGATGTATTTGATTTTTTAAGAAAACATCAACCTTCATATATTTTTATAGCCGCAGCAAAGGTAGGAGGTATACATGCTAATAATACTTATCGAGCTGAATTTATTTATCAAAATCTAATGATTGGGTTAAATATTATTCATTCTGCTTATCAACTTGGAATTTCAGATTTATTATTTTTAGGTTCAAGTTGTATTTATCCACGAGCATGCCCTCAACCTATATTAGAAGAATATCTTTTGAGCAGTTCATTGGAACCTACGAATGAACCTTACGCTATTGCTAAAATTGCTTCAATTAAGTTATGTGAAAGCTTTAATCGTCAGTATGGGACTCATTATATATGTGCAATGCCAACAAATTTGTATGGTGTAAATGATAATTATCATTTACATAATTCTCATGTTATTCCAGCTTTGATTCGTAAATGTCATGAAGCCAAAATTAATAATGAACCAGAAGTTGAAATATGGGGGACAGGTAATCCTCGTCGCGAGTTTTTATACGTTGATGATTTAGCAAAAGCTTGTGTGAGACTTATGCAAGACCCCGGTGCGAATGGTATTTATAATGTTGGGGCAGGAGAGGATTTAACAATACGAGAGCTGGCAGAGCAAGTCGCTAACGTTGTTGAATATAAAGGGGTATTAAAGTTTAATACAGAAAAACCCGATGGACCACCACGTAAACTTCTAAATATTGATAGAATTAAAAAATTAGGTTGGTTTCCTGAAACGAGTTTAGAAATTGGATTAGAACTTGCTTACCAAGATTTTTTATACCAATCTAAAAACAAATTAAGAAATACTGAAATAAGTATCTGAATCAATTGGGAATATCGAATGTTATTTTCATCGCCATTATTTTTATTTTTCTTTTTGCCTATATTTTTTATAACTTATTATTTGGTTCCTAATCGTCAAAGATATAAAAATATAGTTGCATTAGTTGCGAGCATTATTTTTTTTTCTTGGGGTGAACCGATTTATGTTTTTATTTTATTAGGTACTTCTTTTATTGATTGGCAGATAGGAAAAAAAATTTGTCAGGATTCACAAGTTTCCCTCACGCAAAAACAAATCTTCTTAATTATAGGGATTAGTTATAATTTATTAATTTTGATTTTTTCTAAATATCTGAAATTTTTGATTGTTGATTGTTTTCATTTAAATGCATTGTTTTCTTTTGATGTGACACAATTTAGTGATTTACCATTAGTACTAGGGGTTTCATTTATTACTTTTCATAAAATTAGTTTTTTTGTTGACATGTATACGAATGGATTTAAAAATCGTTTGCCTTCTTTTGTTGATTTTTTATTGTATATTTTTTTGTTCCCACAGTTAATTGCGGGCCCAATAGTTAGATATCATTTGATAGGTGAGCAAATTCAAAAAAGGGAGAAGTCGTATAATGATTTTATTAATGGTTTTGAACGATTTTTAATAGGTATGTTTAAGAAGGTCGTGGTGGCTGATCTTTTAGGCGTTTATGTTGATCAAGTTTTTAATCACAATTTAAATGATTTTTCAACTTTCAGTTGTTGGATAGCTATTTTATCTTATAGCTTACAGATTTATTATGATTTTTCTGGATATTCTGATATGGCATGTGGTTTGGCAAAAACTATGGGATTCACTTTTCCTGAGAATTTTAATCAACCTTATTTAGCAAAAAGTATTACGGATTTTTGGCAGCGTTGGCATATGAGTTTATCAGGATGGATGAAACAATATTTATATATACCGTTGGGTGGAAATAAATTAGGGAAAATAAGAGGGTATATAAATTTGTGGATCGTATTTATCATTTCAGGTTTGTGGCACGGCGCTAGTTGGAATTTTGTTCTATGGGGGGCTTATCACGGATTTTTTCTAAGTTTAGAAAAAACGATGATATTTAAAGAAGTAGCAAAAATTTTAAAATTACCAACTTGGATTAATCAGGTACTTACATTTTTGATCATTATGTTTGGATGGGTGTTTTTTAGATCACCTAATTTAAATTTCGCCTTTAATTTTATTAAAAAGTTATTCACTTTAGATTCTCAGAGTATTTATTTGCCAACATATATATATTTTACGAATGAATTAATCTTTATTTTGATTTTGGCATCTTTTTTTGCATTTATTTCGAAACAAAAATTTAGAATGTTCATGTTAGCTAAAACTCAACTTTTGGAATTTAATTTCGTAAAATTAATAACGATGTTGATATTGCTACTGTTAGTGATTTCTGGGATGCTAGTTAATAGTTTTTCTCCTTTTCTTTATTTTAGATTTTGAAATATGAAAATACATTTTGAAAAAAAACATGTTGTGTTGTCAATCTTAATGATATGGTTTCTATGTGTCCCATTTTTAGAAATGATTTTTAAGCCATTTGAAGTAACAACCTTAAATGGGTATGTTGAACCTTTGCCTAAAATGCCAGCTTTAAATATTATTTCCTATTTTAATAAAGATTTACAAAATTGGACTGAAAAATATTTGTATGAGAATTTTGGATTTAGAGCCGAAATTATTAAAACATTTAATCAAATTAGTTTTAGTTTATTTAAAGAGGTACATAATAAATTTCTACAAATTTATATGACACCGGAAAAAGGTTTATATTCGAATTTATCAATCAATCAGTTAAATGCTGATGTGCAATATTATGAAAGTCAGAGAGAAAGATTTATTGAGGAAGCTCAGAAACTTCAAAAAGTACAAGATATCTTATCAAAAATGGGAAAATATTTTTTGGTTATAGAGAGTACAAGTAAAGCTTATATGTATCCTGATGATATTGCAGATAAATATTTAATATTAAATCCTTCTCTTTTAGATAAGAAGCAAGCCAAATTTGGAAATTTTTTTCATGGAAACTTTATTGATGCAAAAGATGAGCTCTTATTGTTGAATAAGAAAGGTATTATTACCCATCCTTATTCAGGTTTACATTGGAACCTCACAGCTGGTTGTAAAACAATGGAAAAAGCATTTCAAAAAGCTCATCAAGCTTTTTATGAATTACCCGAAATAAGATGTAATAAATTTACAGATTTTATTCCACCCTTAAATGATGTTGATTTTGATGGTCTTTCATTGTTGAATTTATGGAAAAATGAAAGCCTTATTAAAAATTCAAATCATCCTCAAGAAGTCAAGTTAATACAATATAGTGAAAAAAAGCCAAAAATAGTAATTATAGGTGATAGTTTTTCTAATCAATTAATCTATTCAATTAATTTTTCACATGCTTATTCAAGTTTGATTTTTTCAAGTTATTTTCAAACAAGAGAAATCTATAATCATTTGAATGAACATTTTGATTACTCAAATAGTGATTCTATGAAAAATCAAGAAGAAATATTTAAAGATATTATGGGCGCAGATATTATTATTTTAGAGGCTGTTGATTATAATCTTTCTAGCCGATTAAGTTATGGATTTTCTGATTATTTTTTAAATAAAATTAAAGCCAATTAGGCTGTTTTGTAAGTATGATTGGAGTAAGTAATTATCAAATGGAGTGTTTGGGATGTTTTTAGATATATTTAGAATTGTATTTGTATTTTACTCACTTATTGTTTCTTGTTTTATCATAGGTAAAAAAGTTGCAGATTTATTGGTTTTTGATGTAAAAAAAGAATTGGTTTTTTATTTTTCGCCAATTTTAGGCTTATCAATGATGATGTTGATTGCCATTGGTTATGGTTGGATATTACCTTTTTACCAATATCCTTTTTTGAGTTTATCAATTATTTTATTGTTGACAGCTGTTTGCTTTTTTCTAGAAAATGATTATAAATCTATCTGTCTAGATTTATTAAAAATTTGCTTATTTTCCTTTTTTTTCAGTTTGCCGATTATGGCTAGTATTTATTTATATAATAGTTATAACCCTGGTACGGATATTTTTACCTATATATCGCAATCACAATGGTTGCAAACTCACGCATTTAGAACACCTGCAAACACTTCGGGATATTTCCCTTATTTGTCACAAATATCTCTTTATCAAGAAACCGGTTCTCGAATGGGGGGAAGTTTTTTGCTAGGATTTATTCAATCAATTTTTCATATAAAGTGGTCTTATTACGTCTATATTCCGACTGTTGCTCTTGCTTTTACTTGCGGTTGTTTTGCTTTTGGGGGAGTTCTTAAACAAGCTATAAATTTATCTAAAAATATTCTTTTATTATTATCACTTTTACCTGCTATGAGTTTTAATGGATATTTATTTGGAGCACAGTGGGGATTTTATCCGCAAACCATTGGTTTAAGTTTTGCAATTGGGCTAGTTGGTTTATTAGCTTTTACCTTGTCTGAATCATTAAAAAATGATATAGATAATAGAAGATTTTTTATTTGTTTATGGCCATTATCTCTGGTTTCATCTTGTTTTTTGCTATCGTATAATGAGCCTTTTCCAATATTTTTTGCTGCAATCGGTATTTATTTTTTGTGGAGTCTTTGGCAATATCCTTTAAAGAGAAAATTTATATTGTATTTTATTACAGTTTATTTCATTGAATTATTGTTATTTACCAATTATGAAATTATTCGTATTATTCATAATGTTTATCAAACTTTGTCCATAGCCCATCATAAAGCTTCAATTGGTTGGCCTGTATTATGGCATCCCTTAACTTTTTTGGCACATGCATTTGGAATTAAAACACCTTTTAATGGTTTTAAATTTGATGAAGTATTTAGTGTTTTTGGAATTATTCCATTGATTGTATTTATCATTTATTTTGTTTATTCCCATTGGAAACATGAATTAAAATCACATCATGTGATTGTATTGCTATTAAGTTTAGAATTTGTTTTTCTGATTTGTTTTTTAAAATTTAGGTATCTTGATGTTGGAGCCTCCCCTCAAGAGCAAGGATATACATTTTTACAATATAAAATTTCTAAATATGCCGCCCCCTTTTCCTTGGCATTATTGGCAATTGCTTTGGGCTCAGTGTTAATACAGTTCAAAAGATTTAAGAAAGAATTTTGGATAATCTTTAGTATTTGGATGGTGTTTGGATTTTATTTTCATATGAAATATTCTGTAAAAAATCTTCATTATCCGAATTTATTGCAAATGCAAACTAAAAATTCTGATTTTAATATTTACTTAAAATTACGAAACCAAGTATTACAATTAAAAGATAAAAACCCCATTTATTTAGAGTTGTACCCCGAAAATCATAAATTAAGACAGATGCTCATTTATGTGTTGAATGATATTAAATTAGCCAGTGATTATTCTGATGATGGCTACATATTTGGACAGCTTCCAGGTGAATATGTGAACATGTTAGATGAACAATCTAATTTTAAAATTATTATGTCTCATGATAACCTTATTAATGAGGATAGTAATATAAAAATAGGTCCTTTTGAAATATTAAAAAAACCTTTTAATTTTATTTTACTTGAAGGCCAAACAGGTGGATATAATCAAGAGTCTAATCAAATAGGAGAAACCTGGAACTGGGTGCAAGAAAAGATTGTTTTGAGATATAAATCATCGAATAATATGAAGAGAGTAAATTTTAAATTTAAAATTGAAAGTCACAAACACCCAAGAAATTTTAAAATTATAATAAAAAATCGAACCGACAAGATTATTTATTTAAAAGAATTGCATCATTTTATCCAGGGCATAATTAATATCTCTAATATTAATTTAGAATCAGGAGAGTTTACTATTACAGTTGAAGCGGATGGTCATGCTTATCCATTATCGAGAGATGATCAAAGATTATCACGATTTGTCATAGCAAATTTGTCGGCATTTAAAATGCCGACAAATTGAATATTGATGTGAACTCTAATTTAAGATATGTTTCAAGAAAATATAATAAAGGATAGTCATGACTTTAATGAATCTGAGTGAGTTAGAAAAAAAACACAGAGTTTGTGAAAAATCAAATTTTAATTTTTCATCTTTAATCCCTGTTATTTTATGTGGTGGAGCAGGTTCTCGTTTGTGGCCACTTTCTCGTGAGCAACACCCTAAACCTTTTATTCAGTTGGCTGATGGTGAGAGTTTACTTCAAAAAGCATATCGAAGGGCAGAGCAATTAATAGGCGTGCAACATATAACAACGATTACCAATCGTGAGCTTTTTTTTAAAGTTGAAGATGAATATAGTGCTTATCATAAAGATTCTATTTATCAGTCATATATTTTAGAGCCTGTTGGGCGAAATACTGCTCCAGCCGTTGTGATGGCTGCATTGCAAGCTCAAGAGTTAATCGGCCCTGATGCATGTATTTTAATTTTGCCTGCTGATCATTTGATTCAAGAAGAACAAGCATTTGAAGAGGCTGTTTCCCAAGCGTATCAATTGGCCAAATCTGGAAAATTAGTCACATTTGGTATGAATCCCACTTACCCTGAAACAGGTTTTGGTTATATTGAAGCCAATGGTAACGATGTTTTGCGGTTTGTGGAAAAACCTTCTCATGATGTGGCTGAAGAATATATTCGTAAAGGGAATTTCTATTGGAATAGTGGTATGTTCTGTTTTCCTGTCGGCGTATTCCTAGAACAAATAAAAACTCATGCAGGAGAGATTTATGATGCTTGTTTGAAGAGTTTTCAACAAGCGCGTGTGGCCAAAGGTTCGCAGTTTACTCAAATTGAACTTTTGCAAGATTTTTCTAATGTCAAAGATGACTCTATTGATTATGCTTTAATGGAGCCTTTGAGTATGCAAACCGAGAAAAATTTAATCGCTGTTGTTCCTTGTGAATTGGGATGGAGTGATATCGGTTCCTGGAATGCATTGAGTCAGTTGGTCACGCCTGATGAAAATCAAAATCGTATTTTAGGGGATGTCTATTTGAAAGATTCTTTCAATAATTATGTTCAAAGCCAAGGTCGTATTGTCGGTGTTGTGGGCGTGGAGGATTTGATTGTTGTCGATACCCCAGATGCTTTATTAGTGGCTCATCAAGATCATGCCCAGTCAGTAAAAAATATTTATGCCACACTAAAAGAAAAAGCTCATGATGCTTACAAAATGCATCGTACAGTTTATCGACCTTGGGGTTCATACACCGTGCTGGAAGAGGGTGAGTGTTTTAAAATTAAGCGTATTGAAGTAAAGCCTGGTGAGTCTTTGAGTTTACAGATGCATTATCATCGGAGTGAACATTGGATAGTGGTCAGTGGTATGGCACAGGTTGTCAATGGTGAAAAGGAATTTTTCATTCAAACCAATGAATCAACTTATATTCCAGCAGGACATAAACATCGTTTAACCAATCCTGGTAAATTGCCTTTGGTCATGATTGAAGTGCAAAGTGGTGCTTATTTAGGTGAAGACGATATAGTTCGTTTTGAAGATATTTACGGGCGTGCTTGATTACAATGCATATTCTTCAATGTTATAAAACCGCTCGTCCGTTAACGATGGGCGGTGTTGAACAAGTCATGCATCATATTGCTTCAGGTCTTGTTGAAAGAGGGCATCAATCGACAATTCTGACTTTTTCTAATCAAAAAGAAGTGCAAGAAATCGATTATAATGGCTATCGAGTGGTCGTTGCTCCTGCAACCAAAGAAATTGCTAGCATGCCATTGTCTTGGAAAGGTTTTGGTGTTTTTAAGGAATTATGTCTAGAAGCTGATGTTGTGCATTATCACTATCCATTCCCGTTGATGGATTTAATGCATCTTTTTTATCCGCATGATAAACCCTGTGTGATGACTTACCATTCGGATATTGTGAAACAAAAGCATTTATTAAAAATTTATAAGCCGCTACAGAATTACTTTTTAAAGCGTATGAACCATATTGTTGCGACTTCTCCTAATTATATTAAAAGTAGCGAAGTTTTAAAAAAATTTTTATCTAAAGTGTCTTGTATTCCTTTGGGAATGGAAGATAAAAAAAATCAGACGATTGCTCAAGAAAAGCTGAAGGATTGGCAAGAGAAGTTGCCCAAGCGTTTTTTATTGTTTATCGGGGTATTTCGATATTACAAAGGTTTACAATATTTATTCGAATCTTTAGAAGGATTGGATTATCCTTTGGTTTTAATCGGAGATGGACCAGAAAAAGAAAATTTATTAGCATTACAGAAAAAATTAAAACTAAAAAATATATATTTTTTGGGTTCTCTCGATGATGAAGATAAATATGCTGTTTTGTCATTGAGTCACGGTGTTATTTTACCGTCACATTTGCGTAGTGAGGCCTTCGGTTTATCTTTGTTGGAAGGGGCTATGTTTGAAAAGCCATTGATATCTTGTGAAATTCAAACCGGGACGAGCTTTATCAATCAAGATGAATTGACAGGGTGGGTAGTGAATCCCAACGATCATTATTCTTTGCGAAAAGCGCTAGTGTCCTGGGAGCAAGAGGCAGAAAAATCAAAAGAATTAGGGAAAAATGCTCGAAAACAATTTTTGGATTTATTTCAGGCATCAAAAATGGTTGATGCTTATATGAAATTATATGATTCATTCGAATAATCTTAGATTTATGATTTAAGTTCGTGTAATCTATGATGAATATTTTTTTAAATTTTAGCTTGGAGTATAAAGCGTGAAAGTTGCAATTGTCACAGGGATTTCTGGTCAGGATGGAGCCTATTTAGCAGAAGTATTATTAAATAAAGGGTACAAAGTTTTTGGTACTTATCGTCGTTCTTCTTCTGTTAATTTTTGGCGTATTAAAGAACTGAATATTCAAGAACATCCGAATCTACATTTGGTAGAATTTGATTTAACTGATGTTTCTTCTTGTGTGCGTTTGTTAGAGTGTGCAAAACCTGATGAAGTCTATAATCTTGCCGCACAAAGCTTTGTGGGCGTTTCATTCGAACAACCCATTACCACAGCAGAAATCTCAGGTATCGGCCCATTAAACTTATTGGAAGCCATACGCATTGTGAATCCTAAAATTAAATTTTATCAAGCCTCTACATCTGAAATGTTTGGTAAAGTCCAAGAGATTCCTCAAACAGAGTCTACGCCTTTTTACCCAAGAAGCCCCTATGGTGTTTCTAAATTATTTGCTCATTGGATGACGATTAATTATCGTGAATCTTATGGTATTTTTGCCTCAAGCGGTATTTTATTTAATCATGAGTCTCCTTTGCGAGGTAAAGAATTTGTGACACGTAAGATTACCGATACGGTCGCCAAGATTCATCTGGGACAAGCTGAGACTTTATTTTTAGGAAATTTGGATGCCAAGCGTGATTGGGGTTATGCAAGAGAGTATGTAGAAGGGATGTGGATGATGTTGCAACAACCAGAACCCGATACTTATGTATTAGCGACCAATGAAACACATTTAGTTCGTGATTTTGTACGTTTGGCCTTTTCTGCTGTGGATATTCAAGTGGAGTGGAATGGTGCCGATCAAAACGAAGTCGGAATTAATGTTAAAACTGGAAAACCTGTTGTGAAAATTGATCCGAAGTTCTATCGTCCTGCAGAGGTGGATTTGTTGATTGGAAATCCAGAGCGCGCTAAGGAAAAGATGGGTTGGGAAGCAAAAACCTCCCTGGATGAATTGTGCATGATGATGGTTAAAGCCGATATTCGTCGCAACAAATTGGATATGTCATTTTAATGTTGAAAGTGGGTTTTGGCCTTGGTTTTTTAGCCAAGGGCCTACAAAGAAATCACGTTGATGGGATTGGGGTTTATAGCCAAGAGCTCTATAGAGCATTGTTGTCTGAAAATCTGCAATTACTACCCTATATCTATGGACAAAATGATCTAAAAGATTTTCCTGATGCGTATTCATTGCATCCATCTTTTTTAAAACATATTTTTGAATGTGAAGTTTTAAAAAAAAAGATTGAATGTTTGAATACAGATTTTAAACCACAATTGATACATGCCACAGATCATTTGATTCCTCGAGTAAAAAACATTCCAGTTGTTGCAACGGTGATGGATTTAATTCCTTTTATCCATCCTGAATGGACAAACAGTCGTTTAAGAACACTTAAGAATTATTTATTTAGAAAAACCATTTTAAGTGCAGATCACATTATTACGATATCTGAGTACAGTAAAAAGGACCTGATGCAGTATTTGGATATACCTGAAGAAAAAATTTCAGTGACTTACTTGGGTGTTAATCCTGCATTTTATGATAAAATTTCTGAAAAAGATAAACAAAAAGTATTGCAAAAATTAAATATACATTCAGATTTTTTTCTTTTTGTTGGTACCCTACAAGCTCGAAAAAATCTAGAAGCCGCTCTTGATGCACATGCACTTTTATCTTTTGAAGAGCAATGCGCATGTCCATTTGTAATCGTTGGAAATGCCGGCTGGGCAAGTACGAATCTTTTGCAAAAAATTCAAAAAGGGGAAGAACAAGGAGTTGTGAAATGGTTGAAATTCTTACCTAATCATGAGGTCAAATGTTTATTGCAATCAGCACTTGCATTGGTTTATGTCTCTTTATATGAAGGTTTTGGTTTGCCCATCTTGGAGGCTTTTGCCAGTGGTTGTCCTGTGATTACCTCGAATGTTACTTCTATCCCAGAGGTCGCTGGTGATGCCGCAATCATGGTCAATCCGCGTAATATTTATCAGATTAAAGAGGCCATGAAAGGATTAATTGATTCGGTTAATTTACGAAAGGATTTACAAAAAAAAGGTTTAAAATTGGCAATGAGTATGTCATGGGAAAATTGCGCGAAAAAAACCAAAGAGGTATATGAATTTTTAGTTTAAAATTTTTAATAAATAATGGATAAAAAATGAATAAAACGAACGCTAAAATTTCTGTAGTATTATCTTTTTATAATGAAGAGAAAGTTCTTCCTGAATTAATTTCAAGATTGCGAAATGTATTTAAAAGGCTTATTGAACAGCAAAAGATTATGAGTTATGAATTAGTTTTTGTTAATGATTATTCAAAAGATAATTCAGAAAAGGTTATTAAAGAACATTTTGATGAAGGAGATATTGTTCTTGTGAATATGTCTCGTAATTTTGGTGTGTCAGAGTGTGTTTTAGCAGGACTTCGTGAATCAACTGGTGATGCTGTTATTTATATGGATGCAGATTTGCAAGATCCACCTGAAGTTATTCCCCAAATGATAGAAAAATGGCAAGAAACAGATTCAGTTGAAGTGGTTTATACCACGCGAATAAAAAGAAATGGCGAACATCCTTTAAAGATGTGGGTTACAAAATGGGGATATCGTCTAATCAATTTAATATCTGATATTGATTTACCTGTGGACTCAGGTGATTTTAAATTATTATCTAGAAAGGTTGTGAATTATCTGATTTCATTTAAAGAAGAAAAGCCTTATATGAGGGGATTGGTTAGTTGGGTTGGATTTCATCAAGCTCAGGTTTTTTATGAAAGAGATGAGCGTTTTGATGGGCGTTTGAATACTAAAATGCCTGTGTTGAGTAAAAGAGTAATTTACTATTGGTTAGATAGAGCATTGATTTCTTTCTCAGATGCGCCATTAAAAATTATTTTATTGTCTGGTATTGCATTATCAAGTTTGTCTTTGTTATATATTTTTGTGGTCCTATTTCAAAAATTAATGGGTTGGTACACCCCTGGATGGCCTGCAACCATGTCTGCAATTTTATTGTTAGGCGGGGTGCAAATCATGATGATGGGATTCATAGGCTTATATGTAGGTGCCATTTTTCGAGAGGTTAAAGAAAGACCTCAGTATTTAATTAAAGAAGTTTTGAGAAAATAGGTTGATTTATGGAAAAGGATAAAAAAATTTATATTGCAGGGCATCAAGGAATGTTGGGTTCTGCTTTATTGAGAGCTTTGAAAAAACATGGTTATTCTTCAATTATTACAGCCACACGTCATGAATTGGATTTAACTAATCAAAATGATGTTGTGAACTTTTTAGATTATCATAAGCCTCATCAAGTGATCATTGCAGCAGCAAAAGTTGGAGGTATTCATGCCAATAAAACTTATCCCGCTGACTTTATTTATGAAAATTTAATGATACAAAATAATATCATTCATGCAGCATGGCAAAGTAATGTTAAAAACCTTATTTTTGTTGGTTCAAATTGTGCTTACCCAGTAAATTGTCAACAACCTATGAAAGAAGAATATCTTTTAACAGGATTTTTAGAACCAACGAATGAAGCTTATGCAATTGCGAAAATTGCTGGTATTAAAATGTGTGAGAATTATCGACGTCAGTATGGGGTAAATTTTTTTAGTGCTATTCCTTGTAGTTTATATGGCCCATATGATAATTTTGATCTCATGAATAGTCACGTTGTTCCGGGTTTAATTCGAAAACTTCATGAGGCAAAATTACAAAATCAGGATGAAATGATATTATGGGGCACGGGTAAACCGCAAAGAGAATTAATGTATGTAGATGATGCAGCAGAAGGGTTGGTTTTTTTAATGCAAAAAGGCTGCGAGGATTATTACATCAATTTGGGGACGGGACATGATTACACGATTGCAGAATTGGCTCATAGTATTGCTGGTGTAATTGGCTATCAAGGTCAAATTAAATTTGATATATCATATCCAGATGGTATGCCTAAAAAGCTTTTAGATAGTCAAAAAATAATATTAAAAGGGTGGTTGCCTAAGGTATCACTGGATATTGGATTTCGGTTGACTTATGAATTCTTTCTTAGTCAGTGTGAAAAAAATTTAGAACACGCTTAACATGGACAAAGTTGTTTTGCTTGATAGGGATGGAGTCATTAATCATGACTCCCCAAATTATATTAAATCCCCTGATGAGTTTCATTTTATTCCGGGAAGTTTAGAAGCTATTCAAAGATTAACACAAGCGGGATATAAAATTGGTGTAGCGACTAATCAATCTGCTTTGTCACGAGGATATTTCGATTTAGATACTTTAAATAAGATTCATCAAAAGATGGAAATGAATATTGAAATTCAAGGTGGAAAAATTGATTGTATTGAATACTGTCCTCATTTACCAGAGCAGGGATGTAATTGTCGAAAACCAAAGCCAGGTATGTTATTTAAACTTGCTGATAAAATGAAATTTAACTTAAAAGATGCATATTTTGTTGGGGATAAACCTAGTGATGTCGAAGCAGCATTGGCAGCAAAGGTTACTCCTATATATTTAAATTCAATTTCTGGTGATTTTTCATCTCTTTTGGATTTTGTGATGAATTTAATTCTTGAAAAATAATCTAAAATGGCTTGTATAAAGCTTGAATTTTGATATTCTTTATTTGGTTTTTAGTTTAGAGAGGTCAAGGATGATAATTGTTCGGACACCATTTCGGGTGTCTTTTTTTGGTGGTGGTACAGACTACCCAGCCTGGTATCAACAACATAGTGGGGCAGTACTGGCCACTTCTATTGATAAGTATTGTTATTTAACTTGCCGTTATTTACCTCCTTTTTTTGAACATAAATATCGTTTAGCTTATTCTGTTATTGAAACGGTTAATGAGCCACACCAGATTAATCATCCTGCAGTGAAAGGAGTGTTAAATTGGATGGATTGGCAAGAGGGCTTGGAGATTCATCATGATGGTGATTTGCCTGCCCGTTCTGGCTTAGGCTCAAGTTCCTCTTTTACAGTTAGCTTAATTAATGCATTAAATGCTTTGAAAGGAAAATATATCTCTAAAGAGCAATTGATGTATGATGCCATTTATGTTGAACAAAATGTTGTCGGTGAAAATGTAGGATCTCAAGATCAGGTTTCTGCAGCATTTGGTGGATTCAATCGTATTGATTTTAAAACCAATGGCGCTATTAATGTTTCTCCCATGATATTACCTCATGAGCGTTTGCAAGAATTACAAAGTCATATGATGTTGTTTTTTACTGGATTTTCAAGAATTGCTTCAGAAATCGCCCATTCTAAAATTCAAAACTTAAAAAATAGAGAATTGGAATTAAAAACCATGTACCAGATGGTGGATGAGTCTATTCAGATATTAGTCAATTCAAATACATCAATTCTGGAATTTGGCAAACTATTACATGATAGTTGGCTGTTAAAACGTGAGTTATCAGAAAAAATATCTACCCCAGAAATTGATGCGATATATGAGGCAGGATTTAAATCAGGGGCTGTAGGTGGCAAGATACTTGGTGCTGGGGGAGGAGGTTTTTTATTATTTTTTGTGCCACCAGAGCATCAGGAGCGAGTTAAATTGACTTTAAAACATTTGATTCATGTTCCTTTTCGTTTTGAAGACTCAGGCAGTAAGGTCGTTTTATATCAGCCAAATGGATTGTAGAGAGGGGATGTATGGATATGCATGGTTTGAAAACTAAAGCCTATTGGGTTTGGCTAGAAACATTGAAGATTCACCGAAGAGCGCCTGAAACAAGAATAGCTTCTTCTTTGTCAGCTGTTGAGATTTTTGTTTCTTTGTATTATGGAGGTGTATTAAACTTTAATTCTCAACAACCTTACAGCTCAGATAGAGACAGATGTATTATTAGTAAGGGACATGGTTCGATTTGTATGTATCCTATTCTAGCTGATTTAGGTTTTTATGATATTGAAGAATTAAATAAAGTTTGCCAGACTGGTAGTTTTCTAGGAGGGATCCCTGACCCAATTATTCCTGGTTATGAAACGGTTAATGGTTCTTTAGGACATGGTTTAGGCGTAGCCAGTGGGATGGCTCTTGGTTTAAAAGTCCGAGGTGCAAAGGAGCAAGTTTTTGTTGTTACTGGTGATGGTGAGCTTCATGAAGGAGCATGTTGGGAAGCTATTATGTTTGCAGCACATCAAGGATTGGATAATTTAATTCTTATTGTTGATAATAATCAAATTAGTATGCTTGATCGAACTGAAAACATTATTGATCATCGTGATTTATATAAAAAATTTGAGGTTTTTGGTTGGGAATGTGCTGTTGCGGATGGAAATGATGTTCATCAAGTAACAGAATCTTTATTATACTTAAAGAACATTAAAAATAGTAAACCAAAGGTATTGATTGCAAATACTTTGAAAGGTCATGGTGTTCCTTCTATAGAAAATAAACCTTTATGCCATATTATGAATCCTAAGCCGGAAGATATTGATGTACTTTTAGCTAAGGAGAATAATTGATGACTATACAACGACCTATTGCTATGCGTGATGCATTTTTAAAGAGAATTCATCAGGAAATGTATCAAGATGAAAATATATTTTTTGTAAGTGCTGATTTTGGTTCTCCGGTTTTGGATAGTATTCGTGCTGATTTTTCTAATCGTTTTGTAAATGTTGGCATAGCTGAGCAAAATTTGATAAATGTTTCTGCAGGGCTGGGATTAGAGGGGTATAAAGTGTTTGCTTACGCAATTGCTCCTTTTATTACTATGCGTTGCTATGAGCAAATTCGAGTAAATCTTGCATTGCTTTCTACTGTTCGTAAAATGAATGTGAACTTAATCGGAGTAGGAGCTGGTTATAGTTATGTGGTGTCAGGACCAACGCATCAGTGCTATGAAGATATATCGATTATGCGCGCTTTACCAACATTTGAGGTCTTATCTCCTTGTGATTCGATATCTGCCGCGAATTTGTTTGAACGTTGTCATTTACTAGATGGGCCTAAATATATTCGATTGGATGCGCAAATTCTGCCACCTGTTTATGAACATCATGAGTGGAGTTTGCCTGCGGGATTTAATCATCTTAAAAAAGGTAAAGATATTTGTATCATTGCTACAGGGTATATGGTTCATACGGCTTTGCAATTGGCTCAACAATTACAAAAAAATGATATTGAGATCGGTGTGATTGACTTATTTAATGTGACTCATTTTTCAGATGAAGCTTTTAAATATGAATTACAAAGCTATAAGCATATTATTTCGCTTGAAGAAGGATTTGTTGGAAAAGGCGGGATGGATATGATGATTCTTAATTGGCTAAATAAGAATCATTTAAGCAAAAATTTACATAACTTTGGTGTAAAAGGATCTTACCAATTTGAGTTGGGAAATCGACTAGAGCTTCATCAAAAAATTGGTTTGGGTTTTGATGAAATTTATCAAAGTATACTTCGAATTAAACAGGCTTGTTTTGTTGAATAAAAAGGATGAGAAATGCAGTTTCCATTGATGAGAAATAATATTTTACGTGAAGATTTGGATTTATTGATTGAATATTTAAAAAAAGATGATCCTATCTTAACACATGGTGCTAACGTAAGAGCTTTTGAACAGGAATGGTCTGATTGGCTTGGTGTAAAATATAGTGTTTTTGTGAATTCAGGAGCTTCTGCTAATTTATTAACGATGACGTTGTTGAAAATTAAACATCCCGAGGGGGGGGAGGTCATTACACCTCCTTTAACTTGGATTTCAGATGTGGCATCTGTTTTACAAAATGGATTTACGCCAGTATTTGTTGATATTGATCCTCAAACTCTTGCGATGGATCCTAAGCAAATTTTAGCAAAAATTACTGATAAAACGAGAGCAGTATTTTTAACGCATGTTCAAGGTTTCGATGGCTTGATTGATGAACTCATTGATGAGTTAAAAAGAAGAAATATTCCATTAATAGAAGATGTTTGTGAATCTCATGGTGCAACACACCATGGAAAAAAACTTGGAAGTATCGGTTGGATATCTAATTTTTCTTTTTATTATGCTCACCATATGAGTACGATTGAAGGTGGTATGGTTTGTACAAATGATCCTGTTATTTATCAACAGGCACGAATGCTTCGTTCTCATGGAATGGTGCGCGAAGCTAATGATGAGCAATTGAAACAAGCATATAAAGATAATTATCCGGCTTTAAACCCTGATTTTATTTTTGCATACTCAGCGTACAATATGAGGAATACTGAATTAGGTGGTATTTTAGGACGTTCTCAGTTAAAACGTCTTGATGATAATGTCAAACGTAGAACAGCTAATTTAAAACGATTTTTATCTCAAATTAATCAGAACCTCTACCGAACAGATTTTAAATTAGAGGGCTCAAGTAATTATGCATTTAATTTGGTTTTAAAAAATCCAGATATGCGTTTTGCAGAGCACTTAATGAAAGTAATGCGTGAAAATGGTATTGAGTTTCGTCGAGGAAGTGCTGGTGGTGGAAATCAATTGAGACAACCCTATTTACAGAACATAATTCCGAAAGATTATCATTTGCAGTTTCCTCAAACTGAACATATTCATTTTTTTGGATTTTATATTGGAAATTTCCCAGATTTAAAAGATCATGAAATTGATAGAATTTGTGAAGTATTAAATTCCGTAAAAGTATTTGAGATGAGTGAAGCATAAAGATGAAGGTTGATACAGCAATAATTCTTGCTGGAGGCTTAGGTACACGACTTAGAAGTGTTGTATCTGATGTTCCTAAACCCATGGCGCCCGTTGGTAATAAACCTTTTTTGCATTATTTAATGACTTATTGGTACCAGCAAGGTATTCGAAGATTTGTGTTATCAACCGGCTATTTAAGTGAAAAAATTATTCAGTATTTTGGAAATCAATTTTTAGATGCTGAAATTATTTATTCTCATGAGAGCCAGCCTTTAGGAACTGGAGGAGGTCTGCTCAATGCTCTAAGTAAGATAGATACTCAAAATAGAATTTTATTATTAAATGGAGATACTTATTTTGAAGTTGATTTGAAAAGCTTACAGCAAATTAAAGCAGATATTGTATTTTCTGTTTTTGAATCTGATGATAATCAACGTTATATGCCTATATCTGTTCACGAAAATGGGTTGGTAGATTTAAATTATATTAATATGAGTGAATTTCCTTTTTTTGTTAATGGGGGGGTTTATTTAATTAAACCGTCTATTTTTGAGCAATATGCTCAAAAACCATTGCATAAAATTTCCCTAGAGAACGAAATTTTTGGTGAACTAAATAAACAATTTGGTTTTAAGGCGAAATCTTTTCAGTCTCGATTCATTGACATTGGTATTCCAGAAGATTATCAAAAGTTTAAATTATGGAAATTATAATTTTTTAGGAGTAAAACATAGATGTTTTTAAAAGGACTTTTAAATCGAAATTTAATGAATTCAATTGAGGCAGCTAATATCCTTTTAGATAGTAAATATTTTTCTGAGATGCTACAAGATATTTGTCACTTGATTGTGGATCAATATCGAAAGGGTGGGCGGCTATATATTGCTGGCAATGGTGGTTCAGCTGCCGATGCTCAACATCTTGCAGCTGAATTTGTCAGTAAGTTAGCTCGTGATAGATCTCCTTTACCTGCAGAAGCTTTAACTGTTGATAGTTCTATCTTAACAGCAATAGGTAATGATTATGGGTATGAAAAAATTTTTTCTAGACAATTAGATGCTAAAGCTGGGTGTCATGATATATTTTTAGGAATTACTACGTCAGGAAACTCATTAAATATTATTGAAGCTCTCGTGACCTGTAAAAGAAAAAATATACCAAGTATTGTTTTAACCGGTTATCAGGGTGGTAAGGTCAGAGATTTAGCTGATTATTGTTTGATTGTTCCAGGAAAATACACGAGCACCATCCAAGAAATGCATATTATTATTTATCACACTTTATGTGAGGCGGTGGAGGCAGCACTTTTTGATAAACAAGAAGTGACTTTTCATGAAAGTATTAATTTAGTTGAATAAGGATAAAAAAGATGAATTATCATATTGTGGTGACGGGTGGGGCGGGATATATAGGATCTATTTTGGTACCTGAATTATTAAATGCAGGACATAAAGTAACTGTTGTAGATAATTTTTTATACAAACAAACCAGTTTGCAACATGTTTGTTATCATCCAAATTTTAATATTATTAAAGCTGATATTCGTGTTAAAGAAGTAATGCAAAATGTTTTGAAAGATGCTGATATTGTTATTCCTTTGGCAGCATTAGTTGGTGCGCCATTATGTAATCAAGATCCTATTGGCGCAACTACAATTAACCATCAGGCTATCAGTATGATGTTGTCTTTATTATCTAAAGAACAGCGTATTATTATGCCAACTACTAATAGTGCTTATGGTTCAGGAGATGAACATAACTATTGTACAGAAGAATCTCCTTTGTATCCTATGTCGTTATATGCAAAAGAAAAAGTAAAAGTTGAAGAAGAACTTATGGCACATGGAAATGCAATTAGTTTTCGTTTAGCGACTGTATTTGGTATGTCGCCAAGAATGCGAATTGATTTATTGGTAAATGATTTTACCTATCGCGCAGTACATGACAGATTTATTGTTTTATTCGAAAGTAATTTTAAAAGAAATTATATTCATGTTAGAGATGTTGCTAGAGCTTTTCAGCACGGAATTTTAAATTTTGAAACCATGAAAAATAATATTTTTAATGTCGGTTTAACAGAAGCAAATTTATCTAAGCGTGAATTATGTGAACGCATTCAACAACAAATTCCTCAATTTGTTGTTATTGATGCGCCTGTTGGACAAGATCCTGATCAAAGAAATTATATTGTTTCAAATGAAAAATTGGAAAAGACAGGGTTTAAACCGTCTGTATCGATTGATGCTGGAATCGCTGAATTGATCAAAGGGTATACGATGATTAAGAATTCATCCTACAGTAATGTTTAATTATTGATTAACATAATGATACCTTAGTTTATAAATAACTAGGGTATCATTTTTTATATTAATTATAATTGTTTATAAATTTGATTATGCAAGATTAAGGATGCTTGACTATTTTACCGTAAATTTTTCTTATACGGTTAGATATCATGTTTGTGTAAAAATAAATCAACCACTAGAACGAGATGGATAAATTAAATAGAAACTTTGATATTGCTATTATTGGAGCAGGAATTGTTGGGATGAGTGTAGCTTATGAGTTAACTCAACGAGATTCATCCTTAAAGATTGCTATATTTGAAAAAGAGTCTGATATTGGTATTCATGCCAGTGGTAGAAATAGTGGCGTATTGCATTGCGGTATCTATTATCGAGAAGATAGCCTAAAAGCCAAAGTTTGTGCCAAGGGCTCAGAGATGATGAAGTCTTTTGCTAAAGCTAATGCGGTTCCTCTTTTTAATGGAGGCAAGGTGATTGTGCCTTCATCGGAACAGCAAGTAAGTACTTTGGACTCATTAATGAATAATGCTCAAAAAAATGGTGTTGAAGCATATTGGATTAATGAAAAGGAATTATTAAAATTAGAACCTTATGCTCGACCGGTCGAAAAAGCGATTTATTGCCCACAAACATCAGTTATTGATAATAAAGCAGTTTTAGTGGCACTAAAAAAGCAACTCATTGAAAAAGGTGTGCAATTCATACATCAATGTTGTATTTTGAATATTCAAAATAGAAAGTTAATTACAACCAAAGGTCATTTTTATTATCATTTTTTATTTAATTGTGCAGGTGCATATGCTGATCAAATAGCTAAAATGGAGGGATTGGCAAATGATTATACGCTTCTTCCATTCAAAGGAATTTATTATAAATTATCTCATGAAATAGCACCTCAAATTCGTTCAAATATCTACCCTGTTCCTGATATTTCCACGCCATTTCTAGGTGTTCATTTTACACGCTCAATATCAGGTGATGTCTATGTTGGTCCTACAGCTATTCCTGTATTTGGACGTGAGAATTACCGTCGACTTCAAGGTATAAAACTTCACGAAACATCAGAGTTGCTATTTCAATTGATGAAATTATTGTGGAGTAATCAAAATAATTTTCGAATGCTTGCTCAATCTGAAATTATGAAATATAGCAAACAAGTCTTTTTTAAAAATGCTAAAAAGTTAGTGCCTTCTTTAAAAATTGATGATTTAGTGCCAAGTACAAAAGCCGGAATTAGGCCGCAATTAATGAATAAAAAAAATATGTCGTTGGAGATGGATTATATTTTTGAAAAAACTGATTCATCTATTCATATTTTGAATGCAATTTCTCCAGCATTTACTAGTTCTTTTGCATTTGCAGAGATGATTCTTAATGAAAGTAAGGTCTATGAAAAAAATGAAAGTTTGTTGGTGTGAAAATCAAATTCTTGATGACTTCTCTCAAGATTATTTCGTGTGCCGTTCTTGTCAAACACTGGTGTCTAAATTTGAAGATTTACAGTCTTTAGAAACTGTAAAAGATGATGAGAATGATTTTTATGGTAAAAATTATTGGTTAGAGGGAAGTTTAGAATTTCCTGATATTCATATTCGCTCAAGAAATGATTTGAGTGAACGTAATTTGCATTGGTTAAAATATCTGCTGCAATATCAATTGCCA
Source organism: uncultured Legionellaceae bacterium (assembly GCA_964572685.1). Classification (GTDB taxonomy): domain Bacteria; phylum Pseudomonadota; class Gammaproteobacteria; order Legionellales; family Legionellaceae; genus UBA2653. The sequence goes on along the minus strand of CAZNFJ010000021.1, from coordinate 4,059 downwards.
CCAGCCAAAATATTGGAAATTGGATGTGCGCATGGTAGCTTTGTTGGATTATTACAACATATGGGTTTTACCGCTTTTGGTATGGAGATGAGTCCTTGGGTCATTGATTATGCTAAAAAAACCTTTGATGCCGTTTTATATCAAGGTCCTATCGAAACTGCGAATTTGGGTGATGTCAAATTTGATATGATGGTGATGATGGATGTTGTTGAACATTTAAGTCAACCTGTGGAAACTTTAAAAAAATGTCTGCAATATTTAACAGATGAAGGGCAATTGCTCATTCAATTACCATGTTTCCCCTCTCATCTTAATCCTCAACAAATATTAAATAAGGCGCATCCCTTTGAACAAATGATGATTCCTCATGAGCATTTGTATTTGTTTAGCCAAGAGAGCATACAAAAGTTATTTCAATCATTGGATTTTCATTATATAGAGTTTTTACCGGCGATTTTTTCACATTATGATATGTTTTTAATTGCCAGTCGTGTTCCATTAAAGAAAAATTCTGCGGAAGAAATTGAGCAATGTTTACAATCAAATATGACGACACGCATGATTCAGGCCATGTTAGATTTACGTGAACGAGAACAAAATTTTGCCAATCATTATTATGCTTTGAAAACACAGATGATTCCTTCTTCAGATAATGGTTTGGTTCACAAATTAAGAGCGCATGTTAGAAAATGCAAAGAAAAATTATTTTAGTTGATTTATTGCCTGTATTACCAGGTGGTTTAAATGGTGGCGCAAAACTGATGATCATGGATTTACTAAAGTCTATGATTGATTTAACAGATGAATATGAATGGTATTTTTGTGTGCGGTCGGGGGTAGAACAGGAACTTTCTATCTTAAAACATCCGAATGTTCATTCTTTTGTCATGGATTCGATCCCTTTTCAATTTCCCTTTAAAGTGGGGAGAGCGATATTATCAATATTAAGAAAGCGCTCGTATATATCCAATTATCTTTATAGAGTATTTTTGGCTATACTAAATTCAAGGTGTTTTTATAAAGTTAAACTCCCTCATCAATTGCAATTTGATTTATTATTTTGCCCTTTTACAGAACCGGTTTTCCATCAAAAAAATATCCCAACAGTTGCCATTATTTATGATTTACAGTATCTCACCTACCCAAGTTTTTTTGAGTTTGAGGATTTATTAAATAGAAAATACACTATGCAGCATGCCTGTCAAAAATCAACAGCGCTTGTGGCGATATCAGAGTATTCTAGAAAACGTACCCTAGAAACACAAAATATTTCTGAAGAAAAAATTAAAACAATACCCATTTGTTTGAGTCAACGACTTGATAATTGTTTGATGTCGGACAATATTTTTAAAAAATATCATTTACAATCTCAAAAATATTTTATTTATCCAGCTAATTTCTGGAAACATAAAAATCATGAGATGCTGATATTGGCTTTTCAGTTGTTTTTAGAAAAAGTTGATGAAGATTTTAAATTAGTGCTGACTGGTGCGCCTTGCGAACGTCAAGGTTTTTTAAAAGAAGTTGTCTATAGAAAAAATTTGGAATCATCGATTTTGTTTTTAGATTATGTTTCGAATGATGAATTGGCCCTCTTGATGAAAAATAGTCTGGCATTAGTGTTTCCATCACTTTATGAGGGATTTGGAATGCCTGTGGTTGAGGCCATGGCTTTGGGTGTACCTGTATTATCGAGCAATACGACCTCCTTACCAGAAGTGGCAGGAAGTGCTGCTTTATTGTTTGATCCCAAAGACCTAGACAGTATAGTCAATGCTTTTCTATCGATGTTACGTGACACATCTTTACGCACATCCATGATAGAAAAAGGTTATCAACAAGCGCATCAATTTTCTAATGTTGAAAGGATGGCTTATGAGTATTTAGAGTTATTCAAACAGCTTATTAAGGAAACAGCATGAAATTAAGCATTATCACCCCATCTTATCAGCAAGGACCTTTTATTGAAAGAACCATACAAAGTGTATTGAATCAACAATATCCTGATTTAGAGTATCTGATATTTGATGGTGGTAGTACGGATGAAACTGTTCAAGTTTTAAAAAAATATCAGTCTTCTTTACAATGGGTTTCAGAAAAAGACAATGGACAAGCAGATGCAGTTAATAAAGGTATTTTGGCGAGTTCTGGGGATATTATTGGTTGGTTGAATTCTGATGATGTGTATTATCCAGGTGCTTTTCAAAAAGTCATAGATTTTTTTGAAGAGCATCCTGAGGTTGATATCGTTTATGGTTTAGCCGATCATATTGGTTTAGATGATAAAGCTTTTGAAGAGTATCCAACGGAGAGCTGGAATTTTGAGAGATTAAAAGATATTTGTTTTATTTGTCAGCCATCGGTCTTTTTTAGAAAAAAAGTTTTTCAAGAGTATGGACTTCTTCGTGAAGATCTCAATTACTGTATGGATTATGAGTATTGGCTAAGATTGGGACAAAAAGGCGTGAATTTTGCTTTAATCAAAGAAAAAATAGCTGGTTCTCGTTTTTATCTAGATACAAAAACCATGGGTGCTCGCAAAAAAGTACATTATGAAATCAATGATATGATGAAAGAAAAATTTGGGATGGTTCCAACGAGATGGCTTTTTAATTATGCACATGTGTTGTTGGAAAATAAAATTAACCAACAGCAATATCCTCGTTGGTTTAAATTGAATTTGACCGTACTGTCGCTTTGGGCCAGTTATCATTGGAATAAAGCGATTCATCAAGATGTTAAATTGACGATTCAAAAATGGTGGGGAAGGCAAAAAATGGCATAAGTGGCCATTTTTTAAGCTCGGCAAGCCTGAAGAATGATTTTCGCTGTTTTTTCCCAGCTGAATTTTTGGGCTTGCACTAACCCTTTTTCAGAGAGTTCTTCACAAAGTTTATCATTGCTAAGTAATTGTTCCAGGCCATGTTGGATGTCTGAAATCTCATAAGGATTGACAAGAATGCCGGCATCTCCTGCAACTTCAGGCATGGAGCTTACATTGGAAGTGATGACAGGTGTCGCACTTTGCATGGCTTCCAATACGGGCAATCCAAATCCTTCATAAATCGATGCATAGCAAGCACAACGAGCAGAAGCAGTGAGTTCATATAATTCTTGATTAGAGACATAGTTTAAAACGTGTATTTCTTGGTTTTCAATAAGCTTTTTAACTTTATCTGATAATTGAATATCACCCCATCCGGAGGCACCACAAAGAACCAAGGGGTAGGTTTGACGAAGCAAAGCAGATAAATTGGCATATGCTTCACAAGTGCGAATCAGGTTTTTTCTCGGCTCAAATGTGCCTATACCTAAAATAAATTGTCGATAATTCAATTGATATTTAGAAAGTGTTGCTTGAACCTCTGATGCGCTTCTGGGCTTAAACTCATGAGAAGCTCCACAATAAGCCACATGAATCTTTTCGTCAGGAACTTTAAAAATATCCATGATTTCAGCTTTACTAAATGCTGAAATGGTGACAATCGCCTTTGCAGATTGAATGGTTTTTTTTAAATATTTTTTAAATATTTTTCGTCGAAATTTAGGGTGGGTTTCCGGGAGTCGAATGAAGGATAAATCATAAATGACCGGAATACTTGGGATATGGGTATTGTAAGAAATAAAGTTGGGTTCTAGATAGATATCGCAACCTTGATCTTGAACGAATTTTTTAAATTTTTGGTTTGTTAAAAAACGTTTCAGGGAATAAACCATGGGTAATTTTATTAAGAATTTTTTGAGAGAGGATGGTTTACTGGCTAGGGTGGTTTGAGGTTTATCGGGATTGCTAAACTGAAAAGCGACAATCTCGTCATTTAAAAACTTCTGAAGCTCTAAAAGGTTTTGATAGGCGAAATGACCAATCCCTGTCAAAGGTTGCTGAATACATGAGGCATTGAATACAATTTTCATACGAAAAATCAAAAAAAAAATAATGACAAGTTTATCGTAAACCAATGGAATTGGATACTGAATTTTTAGTTGACGAATTGATTCACATAAAATGTCACCGAAGGTAGCGAAAAAAACAATCGTTGACTCATATTAAAGGTAACC
>CAZNFJ010000020.1:0-33496 GCA_964572685.1 uncultured Legionellaceae bacterium | reverse complement strand
GCTTTCTTCTTTTCTAGGCCTTCCTGAATTTACAGAAACTTTGAGACACTAACCTACCAACAAAAATAGATCGTTTTCTTGAGTTTTATGTTGCTATAATATTTTGGTACATTAGTGATCCTAATGAATTATGGATACCAAAATTATTTAATGTGCTTGAAGAGCAAGAAAGACGCGTGTTTACTGAAAGAATACGCTATTTTCTTCAAAACTTGAGCAAAGATAATATCAATTCGAACTGGGATACATGGCTTAAGTTATATTGGCAAAATCGTATCAAAGACATACCTAAAAAACTTACCGACTCTGAAATGCAATCTATGTTGAACTGGCTACCACATCTAGGTGAAAAATTTACTGATGGAGTAGAGATTGCTATAAAAATGAGACAATTTAAATTAAATATAAGTGGTAGTTTTTTGCATTTAGACGATTTACCAAAGAAGTATCCTGAGGCTACAGCAAAACTACTCATTTATTTGCTTGAATGCAGTCCCCCTCATTTTTTCCTGCATAACTTAGATGATATTCTAGGAGAGCTAGGGGCATCAGAAATAAGCGATGAAATTGCATACGCTTTGAATCAATCTCTAATTAGGAACGGTAAGGGTGAAATACCCAATAAAAACACCTAACCTTTAATTAGGTTTTAAATCCACGAATTACATTAACTATACAACAAAGCCTATAAGAGTTTTGCATGTTGGTGCAATGTAGGAGTTGGTAAAGTGTTCTTTATGATATTTACCAAGCTATTAACTCGCTATCAAAACAGTGCAAATAATTTATTAGGCACCCATATAGGCACCTGTTCTAATATCATAACTACACTTAATAGTGAGTAAATTCATAACCCATTGATTCATTGGTGTCCCAGGCAGGATTTGAACCTGCGACCTGCCCCTTAGGAGGGGGCCGCGCTATCCAGCTGCGCCACTGAGACTTTTACATTCCGATATAATTTGGACCGCCTCCACCTTCAGGTGAGTTCCAAATGATATTTTGTTTGGGATCCTTTATATCACAAGCTTTGCAATGAATACAGTTTTGTGCATTAATTTGTAATTTTGGACCGTAGTTGGATTGAATGATTTCATAAACAGCCGCTGGACAATAGCGGGTTTCTGGAGAAGCATACATATTATAATTGACATTGATTGCAACCGTTGGGTCTCTTAAATAAAGATGTATCGGTTGATTTTCGGTATGAAAAGTATTGGTTAAAAAAACAGAAGTCAGTCTATCAAAAGTCAAAACATTATCCGGTTTTGGATAATGGATTTCTTTACAAAACCTTGCTTTTTTTAATTGGGCATTATCCGCATGATTTTTTAAGGTCCAAGGACTTCGACCGTACGAGATATAAGTCTCCCAAGCAGCATTGATTAAACCTGGTATCAAGCCCCAATGAAATCCTGGACGAATGTTTCTGACTTTGTATAAACTTTTGATAAGCCAGTTATCTTCAGCCATGTGTTGATAAGACCTAATTTCCTGACCTTTACTATTATGCTCACTCAGATAACTAAAACATGCATCGGCGGCAATCATTCCAGATTGCATGGCGCAATGAATGCCTTTGATTTGAGAGACATTTAAAAAGCCTGCAGCATCACCTACTAGCAAACCACCAGGAAAGGTGATCTTAGGTAAAGACTGCCATCCTCCTTCAATCAAAGATTTGGCGCCATATGAGATGCGCTCACCGCCTTGAAGCATGTTTTTAACCATGGGATGGGTTTTAAATTTTTGCATTTCACCAAAAGGACTCAGATAGGGGTTGGTATAATCTAAACCGGTAACAAATCCCAAAGCAATTCGATTCTGTGATAAATGATAAATAAATGAACCACCATAGGTGTCATGATTAAGAGGCCAGCCCACAGTATGAATCACTAAACCTTCCTGATGTTGTTCTTTGGGAACTTTCCAGATCTCTTTGATGCCTAGTCCATAGGTTTGTGGGGACTTGTTCATTCTCAGTTGAAAGCGTTGTATGATTTGATTACTCAGACTGCCACGGCAACCTTCGGCAAAGATTGTTTGCTTAGCATGAATATGCATGCCGGGTTGATACTTGTCCGTTTTTTTCCCATTCTTATCTATACCCATATCACCTGTGGTGACGCCAAGTACATGGCCTGCTTTATTATAAATGACTTTAGCTGCTGCAAATCCGGGATAAATTTCAATGCCCATTTCTTCAGCAATTTTACCCAGGAACTGACAAAATTCACCCAAGCTAATGATATAATTTCCATCATTTTTCATTTGTGGAGGCGTTGGTAGTCGTAGGGCTTGTTTTTCCGTGAGCAGATAGAATTTATCTTTTTTTACAGGAGTTAATAAGGGGGCTTTATGCCATTCATCGGGTAATAATTCTTTCAGTACCCCTGGATTTAAAACCGCACCGGATAATAAATGTGCGCCAATTTGCGCACCTTTTTCAAGGATACAAATTTTAAGATTCTTTTTTTGCGCTTTTGCTAATTGTTTTAATCGAATTGCTGTGGTTAAACCGGCAGGGCCTGCACCAATAATGAGCACATCATATTCCATTATTTCTACATCTTGACTCATGAAAAAACCTTTGAAATTTGTTATATTCTAAAATACTAGAGTGGCATGGGTTTTTAGATAAGGCAAGGGGTGGAAGTGGACATTTGGCATAGATTAATTGATTTAGAGCATAAAGCAGCGGATTTTGGTTTAACATGGCCTAATGCCATAACTATAATGCAACAAATTGAGAGTGAATGTCGTGAAATTAGAGAACAATTGAATGAGACCAATCAAGATTCTGTTTTACTTTCTGCTGAAATTGGAGATTTGATGCATGCAGTCATGTCTCTGAGTTGGTTTTGTGGCTTTGATTCACATGATGTTTTAAAGCAAAGCTGCGATAAATTTGATACTCGCTTACAAATGATGAAAACCATTGCTAAAGAACAGGGTTTAGAACATATGAAAGATAAAAGTTTTTCAGAACTTATTGAGTACTGGCAGCTTTCAAAATCTCGCCTTGATCAGATGTAGATGTGGGTAGATAATATTTTTCAATGTAGTCTTTGATCATTTTGACTATGGCAATCATGGCAACAGTGATGAGAGCCAATACTATCATTTGAGGTATACCACCCAGAGGAATTTGAGAGGCAATCACAAATATAACGATTGCGATGATGAAAATCTTCAGAAATTCTTCAATCGCTTGATTGAGGGCTTTTTGTTGAATAACTAGTTGTTCTTCTGGTGAAAGATTCTGGTAATCTGCATCCCAATAATCACGAGTTAAATAAATCAATTGAGCTAAAAACATGACGCCAATTAAAGCAATATTTACAAAAGGGAGCACATGTGTGACTGACGTACTAATTTGTGAGGGGTTGTTTTTGGCGATGTAATCCCCAATTTCAAGTATCCCAGAAAAAAGACTCACAATGCAGATTCCGCTCATAAAATACACAAGCGACATTTTTTCACGACGTATTTTTTCAAAGGAATCTTTCAATTCATCTTCAAGGTTAGGGTATTCCTTTTTAAATGTTTGCCAATCGTTTTCGAGTTCAATAACCGATTGATAGCTATTCCAGACATCAAACATTAAGGCAATGCCAATAAATATATTAATACCCAGACCTGTGGTTTCTTGAGCAAAGAACTTCTCGACCTGAAAGCTTTTAATATAATAGTTAATTGATATTCCAAAAAGAATAATATTCCAAAAAATATCATTCAATATTTGTCTTTGATTGGCAACAAGGTAACCGTATGATTTTTCCCAATATGAGAGTTCTTTGAAATGCTCACTTTGTTGAACAGTGAACATAACGTATAGATTTAAATTCAAACGAAATATATATAAATAATTGGCCAGAAGAACACTAAAAACATTCAGTTGTTTGACCACATCAAAATACCAGGAGTTTCTGAGCATAAAAGAAAAGAAATTTCTGACGACACCCAGGAAGACCCGTTCAGCATTCACTAATGTAATGTATTGTATGGCATTTTCAGATAATTCAGATTTTTTTTCATGGATTTTGTTTGTGTTGATGTCTGCTGTATAAAAGGGGAATTGGGATTCAAAATCTCTGACTTCATCTTGTGCAAATAGGGCGGCTAATCCTTCTAATTTGAAATACTCAGATATTTCAGACATTGGCTTTTCTAATGATGCAATTTTTTCTTGATTGTCTTTAGATTTGAGGTGTCTCCTCCACATGTTTTTATCAATGATATCTTTAATGTGTAGACTATGATGGTACATTGCAAGAATTTGACGATGTTTTTGTTTGCTGACATCAAAATTTTTACTATTTTGCCAATGTTCACAAATAGCAACGATGTTGGCATGATAATTATATTGGTAATAGTCCTCTTTTTTTAATTGAATGGGCATGTTACGCTCAAAACAAAATTATATACCTTATTATAGACTCTTTTGAGTTTTTTTGAACACTATAGTCACTTTTTTTGGATGAAAGAAGTCATGATGGATACCTTGATGCGAAAATATTGTGTACAATGAAATATTATTTTTTTTAATGGATGGACATGCGTACCATAAAAAAACCTTTATCTTTGGCTTTGGGATGGCGTTACACTCGTTCTAAAAGTAAAAGCCATTTTGTTTCATTCATATCTTTAACATCTATGTTAGGTATTGCGCTAGGGGTTGCTGTATTAATTACTGTACTATCTGTGATGAATGGTTTTGATGTGGAAATTCACAAACGTTTTTTTGATATGGCGCCATCTATTACCATCAATCATCGAGATGGTCATTTGGATGATTGGCAGGACTTGAGCAAAAAACTAGCCAAAATACCAGAAGTTGAGGTTGTGGCACCTTTTATTGGTACGCAAGGACTTGTTTCATTTATGGGGCAAGTACAGCCATTGGTGGTAACCGGAGTTGATTTTAAACTCGAGGAACAATTTTCTCATTTTTCTCAAAAACTCATCAGTGGCTCAAAGCTTAAACTTGAACCTTTTGGAATTGCAGTAGGTCAAAACTTGGCTGAAAGTTTGGGGTTGATGGTTGGTGATCAAATGACGATTATGCTACCGCAGGCAACGCCTACTCCTTTAGGCATGATTCCAAGATTTAAACGTTTTAAAGTTCAAGGCGTTTTTTCAGCTGGACATGGTTTTAACTTTGATACCAAACTGGCCTTTATTGACATCAAAGATGCTCAAGCACTTTTGCAAATGGATGAGGCCGTTACTGGATTAAAACTTAAGATTCAAAATGTTTATCATGCACCGCAATTGGCTCAAAAAATTGCCAATGAATTGGGGAGTGGTTACGTGGTGGGTGATTGGACTTTGACTTATGGACCATTTTTTCAAGCTGTCAAAATGGAAAAAACCATGATGTTTTTTATTCTATTATTGATTATTGCTGTTGCTGCATTTAATTTGGTGTCTTCCTTGGTGATGGTCGTCACGGATAAGCAGGCCGAAATTGCTATTCTTCGTACTTTAGGTGGAACACCACGTTTAATTATGATGATCTTTATGATTCAGGGAATGTTACTGGGCTTAGGTGGCACGCTTTTGGGAGTGATTGCTGGACTGCTTTTAGCTATGAATGCCACGCACATTGTTGATTTTCTTCAGTCATATCTGGGGGTGCAGTGGTTATCATCGAATATTTATTTTGTTGACCATTTACCTGTGCATATTGATAGTCATGATATTATTAAAGTAGTCTTGACGGCCTTGGGTTTGAGTTGGCTGGCCACAATTTATCCATCCTGGCGAGCGGGTCGTATTATCATCACAGAGGCACTTCATCATGAATAAAACTCAAACCTTAATCCATGCACAACAAGTCTCTAAAAAATTTGATGATGGCTCGCAAACCATTCATGTTTTAAAAGCGATAGATTTTAAACTTGAGCCTGCTGAGAGAGTGGCGATTGTTGGCCCCTCTGGTTCTGGAAAAAGTACTTTATTACATTTATTAGGAGGTCTTGATTTTGCCTCCGAGGGTGTTATTGAAGTCAACGGGGAAAATTGGAAAAATTTATCAGAGAAAAAACGATGTTTGACGCGAAATCAAGTCTTGGGCTTTGTTTATCAGTTCCATCATTTGTTGCCAGAATTAACTGCATTGGAAAATACCATGCTTCCTCTGATGCTGCAAAAACTCCCACAACAAGAGGTCGAATCAAGAGCCCTAGCGTTATTAAGCAAAATGGGGCTTTATGAACGCTTAACTCATCGTCCCCATCAATTATCAGGCGGTGAACGACAACGTGTTGCGATTGCGCGTGCCATGGTCACAGCCCCTCGCTGTATTTTAGCGGATGAACCCACGGGTAATTTAGATAATGCAACAGCACATCATGTATTAAACTTATGGAATGATTTAAATCATCAAGCCCAAACTGCGATGGTTATTGTAACGCATGATATAGAGTTGGCTAAAAAAATGGATAAAATCTATCAGTTGGTTGATGGTCAATTAGGAGAGATGTAGTGGACATTCAAAAAGAACGATTACCGCCACACGCAATTTTATCATATTCTAAAAACGCTATTCAAATTCAAGATCAACCATATCAGACTTTGACAGTGGTGAGCGCAAAAGCGATAAGTGTTCTGGATGAAGTTATTTCGATTCAAGAATTGACACTTTTACATCTACAATCCATTGATTTAGAAGGGATTGATGTGATGATTATTGGACATCAAGAAACTTTTTCTGATGTAGTCTTTGAACTTCGTCAATGGTTTTCTGAACGTCAAATTGGGATAGAAGTCATGCCTCTAGGAGCGGCGTGTCGTACTTTTAATATCCTGCTCAGTGAAGGGCGAGGGGTATTAGGTGTTTTCTTATTGGGGTAGGTATGTTGCAAATCATTGTTGATGCGCCTTATGGAACAGAAGCGCCGATGGTCCATCGCACGCCCTTGATGAATCTTGTTGCTGCTTCTAATCAAATGGGTTTTGCCAAGGCTTATGCAATGGAATGTGGTTTAGAAGAGGGCGAGTGGTTATTGGTGAGTCCAGTCTATTTTCATACTACCCATCGTGATGTCTTGATGATTACAGATGGTTTTTCTAAAGCATTGGATGATTATTATCAAATATTTTCTGAGTTTATCAGTGCCGATGGCTGGGTTTTACATCGTGCCTTGCCTCATCTTTGGCTTATCAAAGCAAGGAACATGCCCAAGCTAGATTCTTCCCCTTTATTTAACATAGTCCATCAATCTTTAAAGCCTTTTTTAGATGCTTGGCCTAAAGAATGGAAAACATGGTTTACAGAGATTCAAATGTTATTTGAATCTCAAAAGATAAAAGAGGTCAATGGTGTTTGGGTATGGGGTGCGGGAGAGTATCAATATCCATCTGCTGTTTTGACCTATAAAAGCCAGATGTCTTTAATAGACCGCGACATAGTCATGATGGATGCTTGCGATACGCCAGTTTGGTTGACATCGCATTGTCAAATACACTGGTGGTGGCAAGATTCTGAATTTATTCAACAACCGCCTTCTTTTTGGAATCGCATTAAACAATGGGTGACTTTTGGAAATTAAATATCGTACGCAAGACAATAGCTCAACATGGCCTGAGATTCATCCTTTGATTCAGAAGCTTTATCAAGCACGAGGGGTGCAATTTGAAGAACATCAAATTGAATTATCGGCTCTTTTGCCTTATGAAACTTTTTTAAATATGGATAAAGCAGCCAATATTCTGGCTGATATGATTCTTCAACAAAAAAAGATTTTAATCATTGGCGATTTTGATGCTGATGGGGCAACAGCTACTGCTTTGGCGCTGAGCGCATTAAAAGCGATGGGCGCATTGCATGTTGATTTTTTGGTCCCCAATCGTTTTAATTTTGGATATGGTTTAAGTGTCGGTATTGTTGAATATGCTGAAAGTCTTCATCCGGATTTGATTGTGACGGTTGATAACGGGATATCCAATATTGAAGGCGTTGCTCGTGCCAAAGAACTGGGTATGCGTGTCTTGATTACCGATCATCATATCGCAGGCGATGTTCTTCCTGATGCGGATGCAATTGTTAACCCTAATCAGGCTCATTGCGCATTTCCATCCAAAGCAATAGCAGGGGTTGGAGTCATTTTTTATGTGATGTGTGCACTACGTAAAGTCTTGATGGAAAGAGATTGGTTCCAGGGCCGAGATATACCCAATATGGCTCAATTTTTAGATTTGGTTGCTTTGGGTACAGTTGCAGATGTGGTGCCGCTGGATCGAAATAATCGAATCATGGTTAGACAAGGATTAAATCGACTAAAAAAAGGTTTAGGTCGTCCTGGTATTATGGCCCTGTTAGAAGTCGCTGGACGTTCATTATCGCGATTAAAAGCCAGTGACTTTGGTTTTGCTGTTGGTCCTCGATTAAATGCAGCAGGGCGATTGGAAGACATGTCTTTGGGTATTAATTGTTTATTATCCCCTAATTTGCAGGCAGCCTTGCCTATGGCTAGAGATTTGGATTCTTTGAATCGTGAGCGACGTCAAATTGAATCACAAATGCAATTAGAGGCTTTGAAAATCATTGATGATTTGTATGAGGATTTTAGTGAGAAAAAAAGTATTTGTTTGTATCACCCTGATTGGCACCAAGGGGTTATCGGTATTTTGGCAAGCCGTATTAAAGATCGGTTTTCAAAGCCGACGTGTATTTTCTCCAAAGCCTCTGATGAGGAATTAAAAGCTTCTCTTCGTTCGGTACCGGGTTTGAATATTCGTGATGTATTGGCTTCTATGGCTTTGAAAAATCCAATGCTGATGAAAAAATTTGGTGGTCATGCGATGGCGGCAGGTTTAAGCATTGCTCCCAAAGATTATGCGTTTTTTGTGAATGCGTATGAAACAGAGATTGTTTTACAGGGATATGAAACAACTGAACATATTTGGAGTGATGGCCCCCTAAAACATCAAGATTTTAGTTTACAAACCGCTCAGCTGATAGAGCAAGCTGGCCCATGGGGGCAACATTTTCCAGAGCCGATATTTGATAATATATTTAAAGTCATTGATCAGCGAATTGTAGGTCAAAATCATTTGAAACTGTCTTTACAGTTGCGGGACTCTGACTTATGTTTGGATGCAATAGCTTTCAATGTGGATTTGGAAGAATGGCCCAAGCACCGAGCCGAATTTATTCATGCTGTTTATCAATTGGATATCAATGAATATCAGGGGCGACAACGCTTACAATTAATCATTCAAAATATGCAAGAGCATGTAGATGCCTATGTGTAAATTGATTGGAGATGTTTTGTGAAATATTTACTCGAAATAGAAGAAAGAAAAAAGGCATTGAAAGTTTTACGCGATGCTAACTTGTTACAATTACCGCTTTTTGATTTATTAATTAAACAAATTAATGAACATACTCAGCCGAAGGAGTTGGCATTGGCTTTGGCTTTCTTTAATCATATGCAAGCAGTAGATGAAGTTAGTGAGCCATCTTTTTTATTTGCTTTGTATTCTAAAATTATTCAATCAGTTAGACCTTTTAAAATGGCGGCTACCTTATACCTTCTGAAAACCTTGTTTCGTCAACATATTGAATTTTGCATAGATACCACAGTTCGCCCGTTAAATTCGGTTTTGTTATACACAGATGCGGATAATCACCTATGTTATAATATCGAAGGTAGGAACGATAGTTTGCCATGGACACTTGAACATGCATTAGATATGAGTTATTTAGAAAACCAGCGTGAAGAAATTCTTCGCCATTTGATTTTGCAGAAAAAAATACCGATTCAAGGTACTGTTTGGATTGAACATCCTCTAACCCAGCATGTTACTGAACACCCCATGGGGTTTTTTTGGGCTTTGGTTTTATCTAAGTTTAATCATTTAAACTTATTTGAAGATCCGGCGAGAATTGAACAAATAGTTCGCATCTTAAGCCATTTTCATCATGATTGCTATCAGTATTATGAAATTTTTCAATTATGGATGGAAATGCCAAAGTCTTCAATTACCATCGATTTTTATCAGCATTTGATTGATTCTTTTTCAACAGATTCGGCTTCTTTGGACGAATTTTGTAGAACCATTAAAAGACATCTTGCTATTAATGAAAATAAAAAAAATCAAGATTGTATTCAAGGTCGATATGCAAATGTTCGAATACAACAAGAAGAGCTTGAGCGTATTTCTGGTTCGTTTGGGCAAGCGTTCTTCGCTGGTGTTAATCGTGATTTTGTCATGTCTTATTTTGATTTAGGTTACAAGGTGTCTTGATGAAATATGCGATCATCATTCTCTTATTTTGTTTTAGTAGTATTTATGCTGCCAGTCATCATCCTTTGGATTGGATTAAAAGTTTAGAAGGGCGAGCGGATAAATCACAACAGATTTATCAAGCATATTGTAAAAATTGTCATGATTCTAAACCGGTCATCCCATTAGGTGCACCTAGAGTTGGTGTTGTGAAAGATTGGCAAGGTCGAAAGGATTTGTTGAACAGCACTCTTTTAGGTAAAGGCATGATGCCTGCCCGTGGCGGTTGTTTTGAATGCAGTGATGAAAGTCTTCAGGAAGTCATTGTTTACATGCTTAAATTTAAGAATGAAAAGCAAATCAAAAATCACTGAGTATATTTTTTTTAACTAAAGCTAAAGTTTTGATCACAATGCCCGATATTACTGATATAGCAATTGATTGGAGGATATCAAATGCGTATCAAAGTCATAATGGCTGCATTACCTTTAGTATTGGCAGGATGTCAAAACAATAGCGTCCCCGTTGTTGATGATGCTGGAAATGTTCACTATACAGCATCGATGGATTCTGATAGTCGAGGAAGTTTTGCATTCCCATCTTCACAAACTGCAACCGGTCATAAAGTATTTGTGTTTGACCCCAATATTCCAGCCTGGGCTGCTTATGATGCCAATGGCCAACTGATTAAAACAGGGAGTGCTTCGGGTGGACGAGACTTTTGTCCGGATGTGAATCATGAATGTCGAACGGTAACGGGTACTTACCATGTGTATTCTAAAAAAGGACCTGAATGTACGTCAAGCGTATATCCCATTGAAACCAATGGTGGTGCAAAAATGCCTTATTGTATGCACTTTTATCAAGGTTATTCGATTCATGCTGCATATGAAGTCCCTAAATGGAATGCTTCTCATGGTTGTATACGAGTTCTTCCAGATGCGGCTCGATGGCTTAACCAAGAGTTTATGAATATCGGCACCACTGTTATTGTTAAACCATATTCATCTTAGACTTGCTATTTATAGAAATATTTGGGAAGATCGCATAGTTGTTTTTAGGAGCAGCTATGCGAAAACTACAAGACATTCCAATTAAAGTTCAAAGCGGTGAGAAATACAAAACCGAACAGGGATTTAACGCGATTAAAGATGGTATTAAATCTAGTCATGAAATGCCTTCAGAGCGTTTAACGAAACCCAAATGGTTGCGTGTTCAGATTTCATCGTCACCAGAATACCAAAAGGTTAAAGATAAAGTACGGGAACATCGATTGTCTACCGTTTGTGAAGAAGCCAAGTGTCCCAATATCAGTGAATGCTGGTCTCATGGTACTGCAACCATCATGTTGATGGGAGCTGTTTGTACCAGGGCTTGTCGATTTTGTTCTGTAGATACAGGCAATCCGAATGGATGGTTGGATCCTTTAGAACCTGAAAATACTGCCAAAACAGTTTCTTTGATGAATTTGGATTATGTGGTTCTGACGTCGGTTAATCGTGATGATTTGCCGGATGGAGGGGCACAACACTACGCCAAAACCATTCAATTGATTAAAACCATCTCTCCTCAAACTAAAGTAGAAGCACTCACACCTGATTTTCAAGGTCTAGAACAAGCGATACGCATTCTCTTGGATAGTGGGGTTGACGTTTTTGCACAAAATGTAGAAACAGTTGAACGTTTGACGCATCCTGTACGAGATATTCGTGCGGGGTATTGGCAAACTATACAAGTGCTGGGTTATGCAAAAAAATATCGGCCTGATGTTCTTACCAAAACCAGTTTAATGTTGGGCTTAGGTGAAACTCGAGAAGAAATTGAAAAAACAATGGATGATCTCAGGGCACAAAAAGTTGATATTTTAACGCTAGGACAATATTTACAACCTACCAGCAATCATTTGCCAATTCAGCGTTTTGTTTCTCCAGAAGAGTTCAATGCACTTCGAGAATTAGGCTTGAGTAAGGGTTTCTTTGAGGTGGCAGCAGGACCGATGGTTCGTTCTAGTTATCGAGCAGATCGTGTTTTCAAAAAAGACAATCTTGGATTAAACCTGCAAGAAAATATTTGAAAGCTTAAGTAAGATTTGAGTCCAAGGCTAATTAAAGAACCTATTTGATTGGCCATTTCCCAATTTAAACAGACTGCTGCAATTAAATCACAAAGGCTTAAAGTAATACTTAAGCTCAGGTAGAGTAAGCTGATGGCTTGTCTATCTTCATTACGGCGATATTTGATGATCTGAGGTAGAAAGTGAATAATGAATAGAACTCGAGAGCACCAGGCTTGAAGTTTGTATTGCAATGTATCCTGAGCAAAGTAATACCAAAGAAGCATCGGCCAAAGTATACATAAAACTCCCATGAGTAACATCATCCAATCGAGGTTCTTATGTTTTTTCCATCGAAAGAAAAACCACTGTAAATGTTGAGTCAATAAACACAAAAGTCCAACCATCGATACACATAAATATTGCCAGGGCATGTGTTTAGATAAACCATAGAATAAATCACAACTGTATGCTTGCAGAATCATCATATGCATCATAAAACTCATTTGATGAAAAGCTTGATGACGGGCATTATGATAAAGCTGCGGCAAATAAAGTATGAGATAGAGCCCAAAGGCAACATTTAAAAAAAAATGACCAAGAATGTTGTGCATGGCATAGAATTTTAGGATTTTTGTCTATTTTACTGATTTGATATGAAAATGCAATTTAATGTTTTTTTAATGACTATAGTGAAAAATAATTAATAATTGAGGAAAGATATCTCATGGTTTAATATGGATGATTCGTCGATATTATGACGTTTATTATCTTAAATTTAAGGAAAAATATGTTGAAAATAAATAAGATTTTATCCTCAATGTTGTTATTGTCTGGAGGATGTGTATTTGCTGGCACCATGGGTCCTGTTTGTAAGGAAAGTCCTTTGACGGTGCCTTGTGACATGAAAAAGTGGTCTTTGAGTGGTCAGGCTATATATATGCAAATGCCGACAGGAAATAACTTGTCGAGAACAACTTTAACGGGCTCGCTGGGTTCAGTAACCAAAGGTGGGGAGCCTGGATGGAATTGGGGTTTTCAGCTTGAAGGCGCTTATCATTTTTCCAATGGAAAAGATATTGATTTAAACTGGTATCATTTAAGAGGTTCAAGAGGAGGCTCATTACCTGCGCCTGTAGCGCTGGGTTCTGTGTATTTACCGGAAACACCCACAGGTATTAGCTCTCCAGTAAGTAGTACAAATGTGATTGTTGAAAAATTTGACAGCAATGTCAATACCGGCTGGGATATGGTGAATATTGAACATGGCCGTCAGATTAATTTTGATGAAGAATTCTATGCTCGTGTTCATTTCGGTGGCGAGTATTCTCGTGTCGCTCAAAATGTGGATATAGCCAATTCAGGAACCAGAGGTATAAATTCCACTTTATATTCAATCGAGACATCAATAGATAGCGTCTATAATGGTTTTGGACCTCGTCTTGGCGTTGATTTGGTTTATGAAACGCAATCAGGGCTTGGCTTCTACGGAAAAGGCGCTTTTGGATTGTTGGCGGGGACTGCTAAAACCAATTATACTCAAACCAATACCACCAATATAACATCTAATTTGTATTATAATGTTGTCAAAGTGACCACTTCCACAGATGCGAAATTAGGTGTGAATTATTTCCATGATTTAAGGTATGGTAAATTGATGCTAGATGCTGGTTGGATGTGGGTTAATTATTTAAATGCTTTATCTGCGCAAAGCGATATGTCAGGCTCTGATAATAATTCTTTTGGTATTCAAGGTCTTTATTTTGGTGCGAAATGGATTGGTGATTTTATATAATTATTGATTTAAAAAGCTTTTATAGATGCTGTTTTGTAAAATACAGCATCTATGATCTAAATAAATAGATGAGGTTTTATGTCTGAAACTGTTATTTTGACTGTTAGTCAACTGAATGCTCAAGTGAAACGAACACTCGAATCTCAGGTAGGACTCGTGGTGGTATCTGGTGAAATATCCAATTTAACTTTAGCCAGTTCAGGACATTATTATTTTAGTTTGAAAGACAAGCTAGCCCAAGTTCGGTGTGCTTTTTTTAGTCGTGGGGCACGAATGGCTGCGCCCATTTTAAAAAATGGTCAAGAAGTCATTGTTTATGGAAAAATCAGCTTATATGAACCAAGAGGTGATTATCAGTTGATTGTTTCACAAATCCAAGATACGGGTATTGGGCTTTTATACCAACAATTTCAAGAGTTGAAAAACAAATTGGCAGCTCTTGGGTTATTTGATGAAGCAAGAAAGAAAAAAATTCCCTTATACCCTCAGCATATTGCTATTATCAGCTCGCCAAAAGGGGCTGCCCTTCAAGACATTCTGAGTACCTTGCAAAGACGTTACCCTATTGCTAAAACCACATTATTTCCCTCTGAAGTACAAGGTTCACAAGCGCACTTGCAATTGATTGCTGCTTTGAAAAATGCCATGGAAACGCCAGGGATTGATTGTATTATTTTAGCTCGAGGAGGTGGAAGTCTGGAGGATTTATGGGCTTTTAATCATGAAGACTTGGCATATGCCATTGCATCTTGTCCTATTCCCATTATTGCAGGAATTGGGCATGAAACAGATTTTACTATTGCTGATTTTGTTGCGGATTTTCGTGCGGCCACACCAACAGGTGCTGCAGAAAAAGCGACACCTCATCAACGTGATCTTTTTCTCATGATAGCTCAGTGGCAAACTCGTTTGAAGAACTTGATACAAAATGTGTTACAACATCAATTTTTGAAATTGCAATTATTAGATAAAGGATGGCGTTCGGCGGATAAAGTTTTAATGCAGCATTGGCAACGATTGGATGAAGCCATGCGTTCTTTACAAACGCTGGTCTCTCAAAATTTTCAAACAAAACATCATCTGCTGAATTTATTACAGGTTCACTTAGCGGCGCAAAAACCAACCATGCGATTACATTCTCAAAAAAATCGACTGGATTACGCCAAACACTCATTAGGAAAATCCCTGATGGCACAACTTGAGCGAAAACTTACTGTAGTTGCTCAGCTGCAAGTTAAGCTTGAAACCTTAAGTCCTTATGCCACTTTAGAAAGAGGTTATGCTATTGCCATGATGGGAAATCAAGTGATGACATCTGCAAAAAATGCTCATGTGGGAGACAAAATTCAATTGAAGCTAGCGCATGGTCTTTTAGAAACGGAGGTCCAAGCTATTCATGAGTAATTTGGCAAGCCTTCTACAAATGATTCAAATGACCATACAAAGTTCCTTGTGTTATTTAATTGATTTGAGTGTTTTACTCTTTATAGTTTGGTTGTTGTTTCGAGTCACACATGGATACGTGGGGGTATTGGGCATCATTCCGCGCCATGTTTTGGGCTTGCCTGGGATTTTTTTTTCGCCTTTTATACATGCCAACTTTAATCATTTGTTTTTTAATTTAATTCCTTTACTTATTTTAAGTGTCATGTTGATGTTTTATGGCTTTGCTTTTTATTGGCAAATAACCTGGATTTTGATTATTGTTAGTGGGGCTTTGATTTGGCTTTTTGGTCGTCCGGGGATTCATGTTGGGGCGAGTGCGTTGATTACCGCCTATTGGGGATTTTTAGTTATCGATGCATTTTTTCATACCAATAGTATATTAAATATCGCAATTGGATTTATTTGTGTTTATTATTTTTTTGGTATTTTTTTAGGCATTTTTCCAACTAAAGATAGAGTGTCTTGGGAAGGGCATTTAATGGGTTTGATTGCAGGTGTTGGGGTCTATGTGCTTGCATATTTTTCTCCATGGGTACATCAGTTGTTTGTTGAACCACCGTATTGGATTAGAGTGCCTATGAATATTCATTGTTAAGCAATCAATGAGTGTTACTTGTTTTATTTAATTCAAACGATACATGATTCTAGCACGAGAAAAAGAGAGCGAGGTGAAAGGAATGATTTAGAAAATGTCAAAAATCAACGTGTTGATTCGACAGATCAATTGAGAAATCATATCTAGCGTTTGTATTGCAGCACTAAGAGAGTTCCTCTATAATGAGGCAGATATTAATTGTTGATAAACTAATTATTCATTGGAAAAGTTTTAATCCTCATTAGAGGTGACTAGGGAGAGAATAGAATGAATTTAAAACCATTATGGTTGAGTTTAAGCGTTTTGATAAGTGCTAGCGTTTGTGCACAAGCGCCTGTTTTAGATACTGACATGAAAAAAGTATCTTACAGTATCGGTGTGGACTTAGGTCGTAGTATCAAAAAACAAAATCTGGATTTGGATATGTCTGTTCTTGTGAAAGGTTTGCAAGAAGGTTATGCTGGTGGTGCAACTTTACTATCTGACGACCAAATGAAAGAAGTTTTAACCAACTTTCAAAAACAATTCATTGCGAAAAAAAATGCGGAAATGGAAGCTATGGCTAAGAAAAATTTAGATACCGGTAAAGCTTTTCTTGAAAACAATAAAAAACAGTCAGGCATTGTTACTTTAGCTGATGGCTTACAATATAAAATTATCACTGCTGGTAAAGGTGCAAAACCTGGTCCAAACGATACCGTGACTGTTAACTATACCGGAAAGCTCATTAATGGTCAGGTTTTTGATAGCAGCGACAAACAAGGTCATCCTATTTCTTTCCAAGTCAATCAAGTGATCAAGGGATGGACTGAAGTTTTACAACTGATGCCTGTTGGCTCAACCTGGGAAGTTTATATTCCTGCTGATTTAGCTTATGGACAACAAGCCGTGGGTCCAATGATTGGTCCAAATGAAACATTGATATTTTCGATTCAATTGTTATCCATTCAGAAAAAATAATTCCTTTAAATAGGTATGCCGTTCGAACAACTCGAACGGCAACATCATTATGAAAAATTTTCATCACTTTAGTATCATCTTCCTACTCGGCTTTTTATCAGGTCTCCCTCAATCATTATTTAGCTCTACTTTGCAAGCATGGTTTACCCAAAGTGGGTACTCTGTTGCTACCGTCAGTAATCTAAGCTTATTATATCTTGTTTTTTTATTGCGGATTTTTTGGGGCCCTTTAAGTGATCGATTTTATATCCCATCTTTTGGACGTCGAAAGACCTGGATTTTTTTGATTCAGATATTATTGTTTGTGTTTTTAGAATGCATGGCGATGTGTTCGCCTAATACAAATTTTAATGCTTTGATTTTATGTGGCAGTATGGTGGCTTTGTTTTCTTCCATGCAAGATGCAGTGATTGATGCGCATCGAATTGAATATCTACAGTCTTCAGAATATGGATTAGGGGCCGTCATTGCTGTCTATGCCTATCGATTGGCTTTATTGGTAGCGGGTGGGGGGGCTTTGGTTTTTGCTCATTATGTTGGTTTTGCTCAAACTTATGCAGCATTGGGGATTTTTTTCCTGGTTGGGGCTATTCTTATCTATTGGACACCTGAGCCAAACGTTGAAATTCAAAAGCGCGATCGTGAACATTTCTGGCAAGCTTACATTAATATTTTTCAACAACCATGGTGTTATGCCGTGATGGGATTGACTTTTTGTTTTCATTTCGGACAAATATTTGTTTCGCATTCTAGCGTTTTGATCATACCTTTTTTGATGAAAGGTTTAGGACTGTCACTTCCTAAAATTGCTTTGCTCAATAAAGTCGTGGGTTTAGGCGTTCAATTGTTTGGTGGTGCAATGGGGGCATTTTTGTTGTTACGATTTTCTTTGCAACCCTTATTGCTTATCTTTGGAATCTTATTGAGTTTAAGTAATTTTAGTTTTTATTATTTGAGTCTGCATCCTCAATCAGAGCCCTTATTGTGGTTTAGCGTGGTATTTGAAAATATTTCATCGGGTCTTTGTGTGACAACTTTGGTTGCATTCCTTATGCGAATCGTAAATCCAGCATTTACGGCTTCGCAATTTTCATTCTGGATAATTGTTGGCATATTCCCTCGGTTTATTGCAGCACCGTTGGTGGGGCTCATCTATCCACATTATGGCTGGTCAGGTTTATTTTTACTCAGTAGCTTTGTTTCGATGAGCTTTATATGGTTTTGGAGACGCCTTCCTAAGAGTTTATTTCAAATCTAATTCATGGCGTAAATGCTTTTTTCTCAAATATACAAAGTTTTCTGCACGAAGATCGGCTTTGATTAGTTTCGTTTCAAAAATAGGGTCGTATTCATTGAGTATGGCAGTTTGCCAATTATCTTTTGGAATAATTTTTCTTTCTACCGTATTTTGAAATGATGTGTTGATACCAAAAAAAGCATGTAATTCATTGGCGATGATATCTGTTATACGGATTTTAGCTTCTATACTATGGCCTGCAATGTGTGGTGTACAAATGCTTGCACGATGGATGATATCGGGATTGATATGGGGTTCGTGTTGATAAACATCTGTGCAATATTGGCCTTCCCAGCGACTATTTAATAAAGCTTCTTCATCAACAATCGAGCCTCGTGCGGCATTAATCACAATGGTATCTGAAGAGAGCTTTTTGAAGCATTCGGCATTGAGAAGATGGTGAGAAGAGTATGGTGACATGTGGTGGTGATTGCAATGGATGAGAATCACCTGGCATTCAAAGATTTCCTGAGCATTCGCTTGTAAATCGACGTGGATCTTAACCCATGGATCGTAAACTTTAATATTGTAATTTAATGCAGTCAATCGTTTGGAAACGGCTTGACCAACAGGACCATAACCGATGATGCCGATGGATTGATGGGGCAGAACTTTTAATTGCGCTAAAACACTTAATACATAGTCACTCACTGCCCAAGCATTCGCGCCTCTTGCATCTAAAATAGGGATACCCAGAGAATCAGAATGAAGGATATGATCACGACCACTGGATGCCGTGGCGATGACAGAAAGCTGGTTGTTTTGCAGTATTTTTGAGTCGATAATCGTATGGGTTCTACAGACTAAAGCATCTTGATTTGGCAGCAGTAATTTTAGTTCATCTTCATTCGAATATTCGGTGATTTCAAAATGTTTGGAGAAGTGATTCTTAATTTGAGGAATAGTGGCATCAATCAGGAGTTTGGGCATGATGTATTTGCTTGGTAAATATGTTATTTTAATGATTTATGATTGGGAGTACAAGGTGTTGAATACAATTAAAAATTACCCTTTTGCAAAGATCTATCAGTTCAAGTATTTTATTATTTTTGTGGGTTTGGCTTTAATATCTTATTGTTATGTTGATAAGAAAATCGCTATTTATTTTTATCACTTATGTCAACAATCTGACCTTTTATCGAAGATATTGCTGGTAACATCAAAAATTGTTCAGGGGGTCGGTAGTGGGGCTTTTCTGTTTCCTGTGATTTTTGTGAGTATTGGAGCACTTATCTATTATCGGCAAAAAAACAAGCTACTGAATGCGATGGTTATTATGGCCTGGTGTATGAGTGTTATGAATATCATCACAGGAGTGTTGAAATACTCTTTAGGTCGAGCACGTCCCATATTATATGCTCAACAAGATATTTTTGGCTTTGATTTTTTTAATTTGTCAGATAATTATTTATCCTTTCCATCAGGCCATACCGTCAATATCACCGTATTGGTTGCCATCATGAGCTATTTTTTTCCAAAAAAAAGAGGGATGTGGATTGTTATAGGCGTATTGACCGTCATGTTTAGGGTTGTATATCTCAAACATTATGTATCTGATGTTTTGTTGTCTTGTTATTTGACTTTATTGGTTTTACCCGTCGCATGGTTCATATTAGAAAAATTAAGTAATCAATTTCCGCAATACATTTTTATTCGTCGTGCTTTAGAAAACAAAGGACTTGAACATGCCTAAAATACTTAACAATTTCTTGCAATTGATTCGTATGTTTTACGATATGAATGCCTATAGGGATTATGTTTTTCGGCAAAAAGGTTATGGCATCCGCTTATTGGCTTTGATTTTGCTGATAACCATGATACCCAGTTATCTACAGTTATCTAATAAGACCTATCATCTCTTTCAAGATAAAGTTCATCAAGAGATTCAAACATTACCAACTTTGCATCTTGTCAATCATCGATTACAAGTCAATGATCAGGTTCCGGCTACTATGCATATTCTTGAACAGCAGCATATTCAGTGGTTTGAAAATCATCAACGTTATAATTCTCCAAAAATAAGTGAAGACGGTGGCTATTTATTGTCAAATTTTGGTTTATTGTATCAATTACCTGACTTGCATATCTTTGGATTACAACTAGCCCATAATCCTTTGTATCTGCCCTTATATCTATGGTCTCAATCAGATTTTGAATATATTAGTGGCGTTGATATGGCTTTTAATCTTAAAAATCAACAATATCATTTGATTTTGGTATGGAGTTGGTTGATGTCTTACTTGATTGATTTGTTGTATATCGTGATATTTGTACGCTCTTTTGCTTTTATTGCTCGTAAGATGGTTTTATGGTTTATGCGAGAAGAATTGAGTTATGCGGTGGCATGTCGTTTATTATGTATTTCTGGCGTTATCCCCTTGATTGTGGTTGCGATGATTTCTTATTTTCATCCGGTTAAAGAAGAAAGTAAATATATATACTCAGCTATTTATATGTTAAATTTCTATTTTTCGGTGAGAGTGATTTCAGCAAGAAGTACAAATAGATGGTTATCTGCATTAAAATGAGAAAGAGGCTCGAAGAGCCTCTTGTTATTAAATTTCTTCAAGTGCTTCTGGTAAACAACTGGTGTGATCGGGCATGGTGACATTCAGTTCTAATACCGAGCCATTCCCGATGCGTTCAACATTGACCGATACTTTTTCACGATTAATGGGAACATATTTTGCCAATACTTCTAAAATTTCTTCCTGTAATTTAGGAATATAATCTGGCGTATTGCGCTGTGTTCGTTCGTGAGAAATGATGATTTGTAAGCGTTCTTTGGCGACTGAGGCAGTGGCATTATTACGCTTCCTCAAATAATTAAAAATACTCATGATGGCATCTCCTCCTTGGTTTTACCAAATAGACGACGAAGAATTCCTTTCTTCTCTTGTTGTATGAATTTGAATGGAACATTTTCACCTAAGAAACGTTCAATAGCATCTTGATAGGCAACACCGGCATCACTATTTTCGTCTAAAATAACTGGGGTTCCAGTATTGGATGCTTTTAATACGGCTTTAGATTCAGGTACGATGCCGATTAATGGAATAGCTAAAATATCAAGAACATCTTGCATGGATAACATTTCACCACGTTCGACACGCTCAGGATCATAGCGAGTAATTAATAAGTGTTCTTTAATAGGTGTTTGGCCTTCGATGGCTCGCTTGGTCTTTGAGGCAAGAATTCCAAGAATACGATCAGAGTCTCGAACTGAAGATACTTCTGGGTTGGTGACGATAATGGCGTGATCTGCAAAGTGCATAGCCATTAATGCACCTGTTTCAATACCGGCAGGTGAGTCACAAATAATATAATCAAATTCTTTTGATAAT
Organism: uncultured Legionellaceae bacterium; assembly: GCA_964572685.1. Lineage (GTDB taxonomy): Bacteria > Pseudomonadota > Gammaproteobacteria > Legionellales > Legionellaceae > UBA2653. Next base: position 11,770 of record CAZNFJ010000020.1, on the reverse strand, counting down.
TCATTGAGAATTTCTTCGACACCCTCGAGGCTTAATGCATCTTTATCGCGAGTTTGTGAAGCAGGGAGAATATACAAATTGGGAACGCGTTTATCTTTAATCAGCGCTTGATTGAGGTTGGCTTCGTGATTGATGACATTCACAAAATCATACACAACACGTCTTTCACAGCCCATGATGATATCCAGATTTCTCAGTCCGATATCAAAGTCAATCACGACTGTTTTAAAACCTTTTAACGCCAATCCAGCAGATATTGCTGCAGATGTGGTCGTTTTACCAACACCGCCTTTACCTGAGGTAATTACGATTGTAGTTGCCAAAGCATGCCCCTTATTTTTAATAATATTTTTATTATTGAATCAGTTTACCTATAATAAGAAATATTACAAGATGAGAATAGTAAAAAATGTTATCAATTGACCATGATTTGATGAAAGAAGCAATCTTCGAAGCGCAAAAAGCTTTTGTTCAAGGCGAGGTGCCTGTGGGTGCATTGGCGGTCTCCTCTGGAGGTGAAATTTTGGCAAGAGCGCATAATCAAACCTTGAATCAAGGTGATCCTTGTGCGCATGCTGAAATGCTTGTGATCAAAGAAGCTGCGCAAAAACTTGGTTATCATCGTTTAACCGATGTAACCATTTATGTGACTTTAGAACCCTGTGCGATGTGTGCGGGTGCGATGGTGCAAGCCAGGATTAAAAGGCTTGTGTTTGCAACACGAGACTGGTCGGCTGGTGCAGCAGGGACGGTGGTCAATATTTTAAATCATCCGGCTTTTAATCACCGGGTTAAGTTTGATGAAGGTTGTTTTCAAGAAGAGGCGAAAAATCTTTTGCAGGATTTTTTTCAGCAACGACGCTAGTTTTATGTCGTTGGGCAAGGCTTATGGCTGCAATGCCTAAAAAAAGTTGCCCAGGGCAAGCATTCAATATCACATCTGATAAACCATTGATAGCCAGCAGGACGATAAAAAATTGTCCTGTTATACTCATATTTTTCCACCATTGATAAAATAGTACGAAGGTTAATCCCAGTCCAATTATTCCTTGCTCAACGGCGATTAATGCATACTGGTTATGAGGATTTGGGGGACCTAGCCAATCGGCAACAGGATTAAGTATTTGGAAATAAAAACCATAAGCACCCAATCCATTTCCAATCCAAATGTGTTTTTGAAACAATTGATAAGAGAATTGATAAAATTGCCATCGAAATCCCAAGGAAGTAGATTGAACACCTTGTTTGAGATTGTGAATGTCAGAAAAAACATCGTGAAGACGTTCTTGTAACATAGGACTTAAATGGAAAAAAGATACAAAGCCGAAGCTACAAAGTATCAAGGCAGGTAGTCGAAATTTTGATGGTGTTTTATGCCAAATGACTCCAGTCCATAAACTAGCGTAAAGAATGTATGCGGCTCGCCCTGGGTTTAGCATTAATATCTCTATGGATAAGAGGAGAAAGGCGAAACCATAGAGCCTTCTCTTTTCTGGGGTTTTGTAAAAGCCATTTAAGCAGCAAAAAGCCGCAAATACACATAAAAATCCAGTGATGATGTGATTGTAAAAAATATGTCCGGCATCGATGTCTTGGTGCCAGTTAAGAACAAAAAACCATTTGATGACGGACAGCAAACACGTGATGCACATGCCAATGATAAATCCGTTGATGGCAATTTTTTGTGATGATTCTTGACGAAGAACGGGTATGAATAGCGGTATGAGACTAAACCGTAGGATTTTTTTTAAATTTGACCAGGTTTCATGATTCCATTCAGGTGACCAAAATAAGCTTAGTACCGTCCAGGCTGTTAAAAGCATCAGACATACAAACCAGGTTGTTTGGATACTCTCACGTATTTGTTTGACCGAAGGAGGGGTAATGAGGATGCCAATCAGTGCCAATACAAAAAAAATACTCGCTACGCTTGGACCATAAGGAATGGATGCTATCCAAAGCGCAGGGAGATATTGAACTGAATGGGGTATCTTGATCAAAATTGTATATGCCCTGTGGTTCTTGGGAAAGGAATCAGGTCTCGTACGTTACTCAAACCTGTGATATAGCTTAACAAACGTTCTAATCCTAATCCAAAGCCACCATGTGGTACTGAACCATAGCGACGCAGATCTCGATACCATTGATAATGCTCAGGGTCTAATCCAACTGAACGAATACGCGCATCCAATATATCTAGACGATCTTCTCTTTGGCTACCGCCAATGATTTCTCCAATACCGGGTGCTAAAATATCCATGGCGGCAACCGTTTGTCCATCATCATTTAAGCGCATATAGAATGCTTTAATTGCTGCGGGATAGTTTTGTACAATCACAGGCTTTTTGAAATGCACTTCGGTGAGATAGCGCTCATGTTCGGATTGTAGATCCAAACCAAAGTCAACGGGATACTGGAACTTGTGTTGGCAATTTTTGAGGATTTCAATGGCTTCGCGGTAATCGATGGTGATAAAACTGGCATTGGCCATGTTTTCAACTCGTTCAATACAGGTTTCATCAACATTTTGTTGTAAGAACACTAAATCATCAAAGCATTTTTCTAAAACGACTTTGCAGACAAATTTCAACATGTCCTTGGCGAGTTGACAAACATCCTCAAGATTTGCAAATGCAATTTCTGGTTCAATCATCCAAAACTCTGCCAGATGTCGGCTCGTGTTGGAGTTTTCGGCTCGGAATGTTGGGCCAAAAGTGTATACTTTTGACATCGCCATACAATAAGCCTCCACATTTAATTGACCAGAAACGGTTAAAAAGGCGGATTTTTTAAAGAAATCTTGGGTGAAATCGACTTGACCATCTGCTGTGAGTGGAGGATTCTTTGCATCCAAGGTGGTGACACGAAAAAGTTCTCCGGCTCCTTCACAATCGCTTGATGTAATCAGTGGTGTGTGAATCCAGTAAAAGCCTTGTTCATGAAAAAATTGATGAATGGCAAATGATACTTCATTTCGAATACGTGTCACGGCTGAGAATGTATTGGTTCGAGCACGAAGGTGGGCCATGTCTCTTAAAAATTCTAAGGAGTGTTTTTTTGGCTGGATGGGATAGGTTTCAGGTTGATCGACAAAACCAATCACTTCTATCGCATCAACTTGCATTTCATAAGCCTGACCTTTCCCTTGAGATGGGACCAGGTGTCCAGTTGCTTGAATAGAACAGCCACTATTGGCTTTAAGTACATCACTTTCGTAATTACTTAAAGTATGGGGTACCACTAATTGTAGGCTATTGAAACAAGATCCGTCATTTAATTGGATGAATGAAAAACCTGCTTTAGAGTCACGACGAGTTTTAATCCAGCCCTGAACCATAATGGTTTCTGCGGGTGCGCTTGTAAATGCTAAACATTCTTTAATTGCCGTATTTTTTTTCATGTCTTTAATCATAGATCTATGAGAATGAAAGTATTATACTAAATTTGTTTCAATTGAAAAGCAGGATTCTTCATCCACATTAAATTGTTAAGGATAACTTATGAATGTGACAGTCTTTCAGTCTTATGTTTACGCAAATTTTCTTGGTCTTTATTTATTGATTCTGGGACTGATTTTTATCACGCGTTGTGATTATTACACTATCCTGTTAAGAAGTGTGAAACTTACCCCATTTAATATGATGATAACAGGATTTTTAACTATTTTTTTTGGATTGTTTTTAATTGAACACCATAATGTCTGGATTATAAAACCTCGCTTATTATTAACACTTTTATCTTGGTGGATTTTAATAAAAGGACTTCTCATTGTTCTATTTCCTGAGTTTATGATTGATCTTTATTATCGTTGTATGACGCCTCGGAGGGTGTTTTTTGGAGCTGTTTTTTGTATTATTTTAGGCATGATTATGGTCTTTGATGGAGCAAGATTATTACATCAAGTTCAATCTTTACCACAGCCATAAATACATATTGCGAGCGATTTTTTTCTATTTTAAAATATTGCATTTATAGGATATTAAGGATTGAAACTGAATACGTTGATGAAAGAAAAAGTCGTTATTATTATACCAACGTATAATGAAGAGTTGGTCATTGGTGAAACGATTCAATTGATTTTTGAAGAAACCGATTTGTTGTCTGCTTCTTTTGATATTCATATTTTAGTCTTTGATAGCGCTTCCACAGACAATACCCAAATACTCATTCAAGGTTTGCAATTAAAATATACTCATCTGCATTTACAAACTGAAGCTCATAAGACAGGTCTTGGATCTGCTTATCACCAAGCCATGCAATATGCTTTGAATACTTTGGGTGCTGATATCATTGTTGAGTTTGATGCAGACCTTTCGCATCAACCGAAATATTTGGCTCCCATGTTACAGGCGCTTAAAAATCAGGATGTAGTTGTGGGAAGTCGTTATATTTCCGGTGGCCGTTTACCTGATAATTGGGGTTGGCAGCGTTGCTTATTATCTAAATTGGGCAATATCTTTATTAAAAAAATGTTGAATTTGCCCTATCATGATTTGACCAGTGGTTTTCGAATGATTCGACGAGAAGCCTTATTGAAAGTCCTACCAGAACAATTCATCTCCAATCAATTTTCCTATAAAATTGAGTTGTATTGGCAATTATTTAAGAAGGGTTATCGAATTACAGAATATCCAATTGAGTTCGTAGATAGAACCAAAGGACACAGTAAATTACCCAAAGGTAGTATTCAAGATTCATTGAGAGTGGTTTTTCGATTGGCTCATCAATAATCATGAATGTCAGCCTTGCTAAAATTTATGCTCTGATTGTTTTTTCATTATTGATTCGATTGATTTCAATGAGCTATCACCAAGCCTTGGTAGAGGAAGCCTACTATTGGAATTATGCGATGCATTTGGATTGGAGCTATCTCGATCATCCTCCCATGGTGGCATTCTTGATACATCTTTCGAGAATGATTTTAGGTGACCATGAATGGGCCATTCGTTTGCCGGCAGTATTGTGCTGGATGGGTACAGCTTTTTATGCTTATCGATTTAGTGAAATTATACAAAAAAATACAGGCGTCTATGCGCTGTTGTTCATTTCGATTTTACCGTATTTTTTCTTGCAATCCATGTTTATGACCCCAGACTTACCTTTAATGTTCGCTTGGTCAGCAACTTTATATTATCTTTATAGTGCCATTGTTTTAAATAAAAAATCTTTTTTCTACTTGGCATCAATCAGTTTGGGTTTGGGCTTATTGTCTAAATATACTATTTTTTTACTAGTTCCTGTGACTTTGATTTTTATTACTTTTGTACCTGAGTACCGCATATGGTGGAAAAGAAAAGAGCTTTATTTGGGTGCATTCATCGTATTGATTTTGTTTTCTCCCGTGCTCTACTGGAATGCTACACATGAATGGGCATCCTTTGTATTTCAATCAAGTCAAAGAATTCAGGATACTCGTCAGTTTAGCACCCATCTGTTGATTTTGTTTTTAATTTTTTTCTTGATGCCCACCGGTATTTGGGGGCTATGGCAGTTATTCAAGCCGAGGAGGCAAAATACAACATTTTTATTTTTTAAAATGTTTACCTTATTGCCTATGAGTGTTTTTGCAATAGTTAGTTTGCATAATCAAATTAAGTTCAATTGGTTAGGACCGATTGGCTTGTCTTTAATTCCATGGCTTGCCATATTACTTGAACAAAATCAATTCCCCAAACGTTTGTTATCCAGTTTATGGGCATTGCTTCCAGTCTACCTCGTTTCGATGATGTTGATGATATCGGCAAAACCGGCAATGATGTACAAATTACTTTTTCATCGTTATCCAGATTGGCAGGGCATGAGTTTGGCTTTGAATGAACTCGCTAAACATTATGAAATAAAAGAGGGGATTGCACCGACCATTTTGCCGATGGATAAATACAATATGGCCAGTGAATTGACTTTTTACCAAAACAAAGCTTTACAAAAACAACAAATCGAAAAAATTTATCCAATACTTGGACAACATGTATTGGATAATCCAAGCCTCATGTATCAATTCTGGGATAAGGCCCAAAATCATCATGGTGAAACGGTGATTTTAGTTGCCTGGAAAGAAAGTGACTTGGATTTAAACTATCCTGAAGATGTACTTCATAAAGAGTCCAAGAAACATATTTTATGGGTCTATGATCCCAGACATCACTATCCACTTCTCCCTGTTTATTATCAAGTGGCGGTACTCACCTAAAACCATTAAAATTAAAGTGCAAAAATAAAGCACATAAGCTATAATAAATATAAAGTGATGGTTTTTGGTGGATTTAAATGAGTAAATTTTGGGAAGAACTTCTTCATCAAAGTGATGATTTGCCTGTTCAAGATGTAGTTATTAAATCACTTTTCAAACAACCGAATGTTTTACAAGAACTCCAAGTGTTAGATGAAGAAGCTCAAAAATTAATTTTAATGAAAATACTACAAAATGATGCTGGCGATATTTTCATTCATGAGGAGGTTTTAAAGTTTGCATTTCAACATTTTGGGATTGAAATTCTTCAAGCATTGAATCAACCGGATATGTCTGGGGTATTCATCTCATCCAACCTGATTAAGGTGATGCTTGCAGCATGTCATACTTCAAAAATCTGGGATTTGTATTTTCATATTATCGACATTCCATTTTCATCTAGTGGCAATCATGCGAGATTTTTTGAAGATTTAAAAAATCCTGAAAATGAAGCAGCGCTTCAACATATCGCTATTTTTTTAATTCCTTATGCTCGTGGAGATGTCATTTTAGTGAAGAAAGCCATTAGACTTGCATTAAGGGATTATCCTTCACAACTGAAAGCCATGATTCAAAAAAACGAAGAGCTTCAACGATTGACTTTTTCGATGATGCTTGAAGAGTCTACAAGCTTTGAGGATTGGGACCGTTATTTTAAAATCTTTCAGGATGGAGAAGATTTCGCAAAATTGATACAAGACTTAAATAAAAGTGAGGATAGAGGAGCCTTAAAGCATCTATTATCGAGTATATTGGCTCATTCTAAAATGAGACGTGTTTTGCAAGACAATATCCAACACATTCCAATGGATTCCATTATTCTTTTGGATGTTCATGAAAACTTTAAAAACCACCCATTGTATGATGTTTTTTTTATAAAACCCAATTGGAATTCTTTATTTAGAGAACGCATGGCTATTTTATTAGAATTCAATCCCCAGGCCATCAAAAAACTGTTTCAATTAAGTCATGAAAATCCACTCTTGGCCGCCATAAATTCAGGTGATATACAAGCAACCCGATGGGTTCTTGCATCATTATTAAAGTTAGAGGATTTGGTATATTCAAATAAAATTCTTGAAGGATTTCTGGATAGTAAACAAAAAATCACAACTGAAAATGTAGATATTTTAAAATTATTCATCAAACTCCTATTAGACAATCCTAAACAAAAAACTGTTCTCAAAACGGTTAAAGATAAATGTAATACAAGCTTAAAAATGTCAAATGTCTTGATAACTTTAAAAGATGAATGCAACGAGGATGAACTTTATCGATTGTTAACTGAAGATTTTACCGATGGTCGGACACTATTCATGGAAGGAATTTATTCAAAAGATAGTTCGACGAGTATAGGCTTATTAGACATCATTAAGACCATGACTAAAAGTAATGGAGAAATGAGAAGTCAAATCTTCAGTCAAACGTCTCAATTTGGTAATAACGCCCTGATGATAGCAGCGATAAATCAACCCACAGCCGTGCCTGAAATTTTAAAAGCGATAGTCGAAATCAAGGATACAGGACTCATGGTTTCAGTTCTTAGTCAAACGGAAAAAAACGATTATAACGCCCTGATGTTAGCGGCAGATTATCAACCCGATGTTGTTCCTGATATTTTAGAGACAGTTCTTAATTTTTTAGATGTCAAGGCTCAAAAAGACATTCTTGAATGCGGCTCAAATAAATGGATAAATGCTTATAAAGCGAAACAAAAATTATCAATCAATACCTTACTAAAATTAAGTTTTCATCATCCTGCAATATATCAAGAACTGGAAATTAACAATTCCATCATCAATAGTATAGTCATTAAGCCTTATCTTATGGGAAAAAAATCATTGAATTGGGCTAAATTTATCACAGAATTTAGACAAGATTTTGACAAAATTGATCCACATATTCTAACCCTACCACCGAACATTCTCATTGAATTGGCCAAACTTAACAATGATGAAGATTTAATCTTTATATTAAAGAAATTTCAAGACTTACAGACTCTTGACCCACAAGGAGTCAATCAAATCATTCAAGCATTTATCGTTTCCAAACAAAAAATTATAACAGAAAATACAGATATTTTGAAATTGTTCATCAAACTCCTATTAGGCAATCCGGAGCAAAAAACTGTTCTCAAAACGGTTAAAGATAAATGTAATACAAGCGTAAAAATATCAAATGTCTTGATAACTTTAAAGGATGAATTAAATGAAGATGAACTTTATCGATTATTAACTGAAGATTTTACCGATGGTCGGACACTATTCATGGAAGAACTTTATGAAGGAGATGGTTCGACGTTATTAGACATCATCATGACCATAACTAAAAATAATGGAGAAAAGAGAAGTCAAATCCTCAGTCAAACGGATTTGTATGGTTATAATAGCCTGATGTTAGCAGCTCAATATCAACCTGATGCCGTAACTCCAATCCTTGACGCGTTATTTGAAACTAAGGATTCAAAACTCATTTTTGAGGTTCTTAGTCAAAAGAATCTGTGGAGTAGGAACGCTTTGATGATAGCAGCTCAATATCAACCTAAGAACGTATCTGCAATCATAGAGGCGTTATTTAAAACCGAGAATAAAGACCTCAAGGTTTCGGTTTTTAGACAAACGGATCATTTTAAGGAAAACGTGCTGATGATAGCAGCTCAAGAACAACCTGATGCCGTAACTCCAATCCTTGACGCGTTATTTGAAACTAAGGATTCAAAACTCATTTTTGAGGTTCTTAGTCAAAAGAATCTGTGGAGTAGGAACGCTTTGATGATAGCAGCTCAATATCAACCTAAGAACGTATCTGCAATCATAGAGGCGTTATTTAAAACCGAGAATAAAGACCTCATATCTTCAATTCTTAGTCAAACGTCTCAATATGGTTGTAACGCCCTGATGTTAGCGGCTCGATATCAACCCAAAGCCGTTCCTAACATTCTAAAAGCGATTGGATCTCTAGATTGTTCAGAACAAACCAAGATATTAATGCAAGCATATAATAATTGTAATAATATAGCACTATCTTATCGTGATTTTTTGACAAAAAAACCAATTACTTATATCCAATGGATAAAACCTGAATGGCTCATGCCTTACTTTAAAGGTATTTTTAAATATCAAATAGAGCGGAGTGATTATAATCCTCAATTTAAAATTAAAGTTGAAGATGCTCATTTTAATATCATGCAAGGTATCTATCATCTTCATGGCTGGCTTCGAGAAAATCAAAAAACTTTAAATCCATTACATTTTACGCAATTGAAGGCTTTTATCAAAGATTTGATAGAGTCAGATAACATACCAATCGAACCTTCTGAAATTCTGATAAGGCTTCGTTCTTTGGCCTCCAATATTAAAAACTTGAAAACTCATCAGATAATTTTGGATTTAGAACAAGCAATGATGGCCTATCAAATCGAAAATATTCCATGGCCGGAAACTGAAATTTATCAATGCATTAAAGATAAAAAAAGTATAGATTCTATTGCGCATACATTAAAGCCCTTGTGGTTGATGAAAAATTTTGTTGATTTCAAACCTATTTTTAAGACATTTCCTGAGGATTGGAAGAACAGATATTTACATCAATGCCAGATAGAACTAAAGCCCGAATCCTATCGAGAAATTTTTGGCAAATTACAATCCATTGATTCGATGGAGACATTATTAGCTAACATGAAAGATACCGCTCCATCTGCGCCACCTAGTCCTGTAGCAAAACCATCTGATGATGATAGTTTAATAATCGCTCAAGCTGCATATGTGAGCCCGAATTCTGAAAATAAAGTAGAATCGGAAGTAAATACAGTTGATATAGCCGTTGAAGTTTTTAGTGAATTTTGGATAAATGTAAAAGGAATGACTGAAGAATATTTTATTTATGAGTTTCAAGCTTTAGATGATATTGAAACAATCTATGCTTTCATTAACTATATGCGCACACCGTCATGGTGGGGACCTGTTTATCGAAATGCTCAGAACATTAGAGAATGGATTGAGAAAAACCCGGAAAATAGAAAACAATTTCATTTATATGAACTGACTTATTTCGCAAAACATTATGAACATCTGGCTAATCAAATTAAAGATAGTGCGTCCCCTAAAAAAACCGCACTAATGAACTTATCCATGGATTTGTTAAAGTTTCAAGAGGGGATTCGGCTGATTTATCGTCAAATCAAAGAAACACAGCATGATGATTCTTATCAAAATAAATTAAAAATTTATCAAATTCATTTGGAGTTTCTGAGACATTATCTTGACCGTTTTGAGAAATTCAAAAAAAACTATCCAGGCGTGATGGATTTTACTTCTTCACTCCTTTTGCCGAATGGGGCATATGCCCATACTCTAGTAGAACTTTCTCTGCGTAAACCTGTACCACCAATAGAAAAAAAAACATGGAGTAAGCCTCATGATTCTGAAAATCAAGCCTTATTAATTTCTCGAATCAAAGATGAGACAAAAAAGTTTGTTGCTCAAATCAAAGAAAAATCCAATGTACCGGCGTTTTTCATCGCCACTGAAGGAAGTAGTCATAAAAATTTACTGATTCTTGCTTTAGAAACGAAAGATATTGAAAAAATTAATGCAGTGGCACAAACCATTTATGAATTCGATGAAGGAGAGCGAACAAACATTCTGGAAACATGTAATCAGAAGGGTTATCGTTTAACAAGCTATATTCGTCAAAAAGACCCTTACTTATGTTTGCTCGAACTTGAACGTCTGGTTTTAAAACTGGAAAAATTGAATTCATCCGATCCGAATATTAGAATTTTAAAAGATTTGGCCATACATCTTCGCACGAATCCTAATGATTACTTATCAGATATAGAACAAGCAAGAATTGATATACGAAAAAATAGCAGCTGGCGGCAATGGTTTAGTGGAGGATACAGTAAAACTGATTATGGCATTGGCATTTTTAAAGAAACCATTGAAGGCCTGCTTAGTAAAATTGAAAATACGATGGGGACATTATCACCAAAGAACAATTGATTTTTTGAGAATTTATCTCAGAGGTCGATCTTATGCATATTCCGACGCATCGTGATCACTTTAGAGAAAAATCTATAAAAGAGACGCAAAGATAAAACCGTAATATCCTTTTATTCTCAATAACTCACCTTACGCACCAACTCTTGCCTCGTAGCTAAAATCCATTAAAATTTGCCTCCTGATTTTAAGGAGTAATAGCATGGATATGCTCGACATTTACACTGACTATCTGATTTGTCAAAACAAATATGCAACTGCAACGGGTTTGTCAGATATGGTTGATGGCGAATTTTCACACGACAAAGTAACCCGGTTTTTGCGGCAAGAGAATTTTGATTCAAAAATACTGTGGAAATATGTTAAGTCTGCCGTTCGCGAGCGCGAAAATCAAAACGGTGTTCTTATCCTTGATGATTCCATAGAAGATAAACCATACACCAATGAAAATGAGGTGAATTGCTGGCATTACTCTCATGCAACAGGAGGTTAGTGTCTCAAAGTTTCTGTAAATTCAGGAAGGCCTAGAAAAGAAGAAAGC
>CAZNFJ010000019.1:0-35693 GCA_964572685.1 uncultured Legionellaceae bacterium | reverse complement strand
TTATCAAAAAAGTCAGTATATTAGCGGATTTTAAAACTTATGGGTAACGACATGCGTTCGGAATCGGTGATCCACATCATCGGAATAGGCAATCTGCATTTAAGGTGAAAAAACAGATTTTTGTTCTGTAAGCTCGCTTAAATTTGAACGAATCAGCGGATGAATATGGGAAATATCCACATATATAGCGCTTTCTTTAAATATTAACCATAAAGGATCTTCTTGTGAGGTAAAAATTGCATGATATTCTTCAAAGAATTCATCAATAAATAATGGCAAAATATAGTTCAAGATGCTACCAACTCCCTCGGATAACAATTTTTCAAGAATAGCCTGCTTTTCATTGGATTCCATTGCATAATAAGGCGAGGATGCTTGAATAAGAAAATCTTTGGTGTAATTAATAACTAATTTATTGAATTTTGCACTAGCCAACTTTGGTGTAATCAGAATTTGTTGAAAATCCTGATGAATCCCTGTAAACGCCTCAATAAGTTTATTGAAAGCTCCGCCACTACAAATTTGTAAATCAGCCTCACTATCAACTGCATTATTACCTCTTTGAATATCAAGAATAGCGTGATGCAAAGCTTTTACCCTATCTTCCATCAATGTATTTTCAATGATACTATCATCTTGCATGGCTATTGTACAAAGCGCGAGAAGCATTTTTAAGGATATCTTGGATTGGGGATCGATATAATGACCGAAATTTGAGGTCTGAAAGCTTTCAATACAACGAAATGCAATCACTAATTCAGAAGAAGAAATATACTCCTTTAGAAAAGTTATCAAACTATGATAAATGACTGTTATCTCTGAGATTTTTTCATGATATCGGTTCCATAAACGGGCTGCACTCTCGGATGAAGAGAGGTGAACGCTTTTTAAATGCGTAATTTGATTGTTATCGAGATCAATCGACAACGAGGCGCAATATTTCAATAATGCTTCAGATGCTTGTTGAAAATCGTGTTCATATGCTTTCGCAAGATTTATTAGTTGGTATAAATTTATACTTAGAAAATGAGATTGAGGTATATTTAAAAATTGTTGAGAAACGGCAGGTGATGAGAATAGAATCGTTTTATAAGTTAATAACTCTTGATAAAAATTCATTTTGAAAATTTTCAACTGGATGGCAATGTGAATAAAAATACTAATTTCTTTTGGATATTCCTCTAAAAATAGTTTATCTAATAGGTCCTGATCAAATTGAACAAAGGGGGCTAACTCTTTAATATATAAAGACCGATATTTAGGATGGGGACTATTCAATAAACGCCGCATATTTTCAATATTCATGAGTTCGTTTTGTTCTAAAAATTCAATGCAGTTTATGAGCATTTTTAGCCATACTGTAGGTTTATTTTTTAGACCATGTAGAAATGAAAGGTTGTAGTACTCATACTCTAAAAAAATATTTAAGAGATATTGAAATTCATTTAATTTTTTTTCATTGTCTATATGTTGAATGAACAGCAATATTTCTTGATAAGACATCCTTCGTTCAAACTTATTCATCGTTTGAAACACTCGCAAAAACTTTTGAGGTGCTGATGAGTTGTAAATATAGGTCAATAAAAGAAGTGCAATGTCAGCGTTTATATTTTTATAATAGTCTATATAGTTAGACAAGTGTCTTGCCGTTTTATCTAAATCATGCTCATCTTTAAAAAATTTTCTGAGTTTCGACACTTCAATGTGCTCAATTAGATTTGCATCAAAGAGTAGATCACAAAAAAAGGAAGCATCGAAAGGGTAATTAGATTTTAGTATTTCTAGATAAAGTGATTTATAAATGCCAGGTAATTTGAATGACATTTCGCTATTCAGAATACAATCAATGTCAGAGACTCGAGTATGAAATGCCACCATTTTTACAACATATATTTTTTCATGCGTTTCAAATAGTTTATATTTTTCCCATTTTTCAATGAGATTTAACAATGCAATTTTTTGATGGATAAGAATTAATTGAATCTGGGTTTTATGATCGTTTGATAAAACATATCCCATCTTAATTAAAATTTCAATCCTTTCTTTACTATCTTGATAATAGAAAAATTTATTATTCATTTGCTCGATAATCGCAATGGAAAGCAGGTTATAACGAGCAACAAAATCCTCTAAATCAGCTATTTTAGCTTCTAAAAGTTTGTTTAGTAATTGTGCATCATTAGATTCTTTTAGCGCATAGGGCAATATTTTAGAAATGGCATTAATATCTTGCTTTTTTTTCATGCATTTTTGCAAAAAGCTTAAAATAATTTCAACATCGAAATTATTTTGATGTAGGATAAATACAATAGAAGACAATGCCTCAAAATCAGAGGAATCCATTATTTCTAATAATAGTGCCATTTTATTTGGATTGAGAAAAACATCCTGAATCAATTTATTTTGTGATAATTTGAGAATAACATCCACTCTTGTGTGAGCAAAGATTTTGGAGATGACGTCTTCGATTCCATCCATATCCAAATTAGATTGTAAATTTTCAAAAATCTTTAATGATATTTCTATCTCTTGGTAATCTAATAGATTAACAAGATGCGCTAAATAAGCTTTTCTATTTGTAGTTCTTCTAATACTTGACTTGAGTTTAATAAGCTTATGGAACGCTTTAAGATTATCATGTTTTGACCACAATATTAGTTTTGAAGCATCAAAAATATCGGAATATAAACTAAAAGTTTGGTGGAGATCACTCATCAACAGTGGATGATGACTTTGAATAATAGGCTCTATACTCAATAGTGGCTGTTTAATAAATAATGTTGTTGATACAATTTTTTCAATTGCATACAGTGTATCTTTGCAAGAAAAAACGCTTAAAATAGATTCTAAATTATAAGGAGTCAGAAGTTGATTTTTCAAACAAAATTTAAGCCAATATATAAGAGTTGATCTCTGATTTAAAATATTTTGACAAACAAAATCATAAAGCGATTGTGTTCCTAATTTTTTACAAAAATTCAAATAAAGCTCTTCTTTCCGACAATCAAGTATAAGCTTTTGAAATTCGATATGTGAATTAGTCGCATATTTCAAAATAATTTGAGGATAAGGATACTCTAAAAGAAACAACAGTTCGCCATATTGGGATATCGAAAGTGAATGGAGAATAGTATGTAAATCAGGTATGTTTCGATGATGAAGCAAAGCAAGAAGAGTATTGCATGCGATGTCCTTTGACAAGATGTTTTTCCATGTCATCTGGAAGATATCGACGAGCAAGGGTATATGAGGATGCTTGGAGAGGTTGTCGAGAAATTCTTTTCTTGGAATTAGGTATTCGCTAGAATAAATGATTGTGTTTGCCTCACAATTGACAACAAATAGAAATGTTGCCTTGTTTATTTGATATTGTGTCTTTAAGAATGCTAAAAAAATGTCTTTTTTAATCGATATCAGATTTGTGGATGGTGACATTTCCATCAGCAGTTGAATCAACTCTGGATTTAACATATTTGATAGATGCATTTCAAATAACACTTGAGCCTTTTGTTCAGACAAAGTATATCCTGATATGCCTTTGATTAATTCCAGAAAAAATGGCGAAGAACCCAAGCCGTTTTTTGCTGGTAAACCTTCTGGATTGCTTATTTGTAATAGTTTAAGTTGTTGGGGTAAGTCATAATTTTCGGAAGACAATACATATTTTAGTAGTTCGGGATGCTCAATGATGCAGTGCTGCAGATGTTTGAGACATTGTATAAAATGAGTTTTACAAAAAATTTCTAAATATGCCGGTAACTCATCTTGAAATAACAGCAATTGAAGTCCAAGATTTAATAAATCACTATGTGAAATTTGAGTATCTTGCATGATTTGTTTCATATGCTTTTGAAATGGCTCTGGTACAGAGGCCATATTGACAAGACTCATTCTTAAACTGAGCTCATTTAGCGCTTGCAGATTTTCATGGTAGGCAAAATATTTATTAAAGTCCTGTGGCTCTAAGTGCTTATTTGAGTGCATCATTGATTCTGTGATGCCGTTGATTGAAAAAGGATTGTCATAGTTGAGTATAAAATGAGTATTTTCATCATTGAGTAAATGACCAGCATGCAATTGTGCTATTGCTAATATATGAGAGTACGCTATATCATGAATCTTATGGAATATTTTGATTAAAATTGTTGTATGATCTTGCAAAAGTAATAAGGAATCTAGAATATCGGGCAAATTATGTTTACTTAATAATGCTTCAATCGACTCGATATCAATTTTAGCTATGTGATGACAAATTTTTGAAATTTTTTGGATATTCTCAAAATTTTGGCTTGAAAATAATACAAGTATTTTATCAATATCAGCTATCCCTCTTAATTTGATGAGCAATTCATAAATCATTCTAGGAGAAGAATGAGATAAAATGATTTCGATTGAAGAGAGCGCATTCTCTAAATTGAGTACACCCAACACAATCTGTAATCCCTCAAGCAAAATAGCATCATTTAGAAATTCTAAAATAGAGTCTAAAGGTATTTTATTTAAGATTTGTAATGCATTCAATTGATTCAATATTTCAAAGACGGTCACCGGTTTTTTAATACACAATATAGGAAGTATATGTTCATTCGCTTTTAGATAAGCGTTTTTATTTAAAAACTCTAACATATCCATTCTTAAGTCAAGTTGTTCATCATTGACCATACGAGAAAGAATCATTTCAAGATATGAATCATCTGTTTTAATCAAAGGTAAAATATACTGATAGATCTGATAGAAATCAGACTGTATAAATGAACTTATAAAACCACTAGGAATTTGTTCTTCCCGGCTTAAAATGAATAAAAAATGCTTCACACTTCGAATGTCCAAAGAGACTTTTATTTGATTGATACCCATTCTTAATTTTGACGAAATACAAATGTTTGGATTCGCATTGAAATCATTGATGAGTTGTGAAATTAGCGTTAAACCAGTAGGCATTTATAACTTAAAAAAAGCAAAACATGAATTCTAAATGAAACAAGCTTTTAAGTCAAAAAGTTTTCGAAGTGCTTTTTTTTTGCATTCTTTAACTTAAAAAAGAAAAAAATCTATGTCTTGACTAAAGATCCCGATCGGGATTATTTTTTGATTATCGAGAACAATACCATGTAAATGCTACCGTTCGGTATCTTTATTAAATAATCTATGCTATATATATGTTAATGATCCCTTTCGGTAACGTCACATGCAAAAAATTCAAATTTCAAATATATCGGATTTAGCAGCTCTGATTCGTCATACGCGTAAATCTCAAGGATTGACGCAAGAAGACTTAGCAGGAATGTCTGGATTAGGGCGGCGTTTCATCTCTGAACTGGAAAGCGGAAAAGAAAGCGCTCAAGTCTCAAAAGTCCTTTTGGTTTTAAATGTATTAGGCATTGGATTAGAAGGTGTTTGCCAATGGAAGGATGAAGCATGAATAGACAATTAAAAGTATTTTTGCATGATAAGTGGGTCGGTAATTTGTTTTATGAGCTCGGTAAGCTGACCTTCCAATATGACATGAATTATCTTACTAAACATTCAGCAAGACCCATTTCAGCAACCATGCCCCTGGGCAAAGAGATATACCCACAAACCATTGTCGCTCCATTTTTCTCAGGACTATTGCCCGATGATGTTGTACGCCATAGATTGGCAAAATATTTGCATCTATCCGATAAAAATATATTTGGATTGCTAGAGGCTATCGGTGGCGAATGCGCCGGAGCGATATCTATCAAGCCCATGGAAAAACAACATCCTGCCTCAAGCGATTTTGATTATGTTGTATTATCTGAAAAAGAAGCATTTGATGTTATGCAATCTTTAGAAAAAAGACCTTTTCTCGTCGGCGAGGATGATATTCGGATTTCAGCAGCAGGCGCACAATGTAAACTCATGATTGCGTTTGTCGATGGAAAAATAGCGATTCCCAAAGGGGACACACCCTCTACACATATCATTAAACCTAATATTCCTGGATTTAATGATACAGTATGGAACGAGTATTTTTGCATGACATTAGCGAAGAAAGTAGGGCTCATCACACCTTCTGTGCAAGTTATAGAACTTGAAAGTACACCATTTTATGTGGTGGAGCGCTATGATCGAATCACAGAAAATGGAAAAATCAAAAGACTGCATCAAGAAGATTTTTGTCAATTATTAAATATTCCGCCAGAAATGAAGTATGAAAACGAAGGAGGGCCTAGTTTAGTTGATTGTTTTGTGGCCATGGATCAATGGATTCAAGCAGGAAGAATGCCTGGTGTAGATAAATTGCGATTATTAAGGCTGGCCATTTTTAATTATATTATTGGGAATACCGATGCACATGGAAAAAACTTTTCTATACTCTATCAAAACCAAGGCATGGTTTTAGCACCGTGTTACGATTTATTATCGACAATGGTGTATTCCACTAGTAGTAAAGATAAAATGGCCATGAAAATAGGTGGAGAGTATCAATTACAATTGATTCAAAAAAAACATTGGGAAAAATTAGCAACACAAATTGGTATTAAACCAGCATTTTTATTACAGCAAATAAAAAAAATGGCATCCGATATCCAACATCACTTGCCTATATTAAAGACACACTCCAATAGTGAGGAAAAGATTATTGAAGTGATTGATCAACAACTTAAAAAAATATCCAGTATGATATCCTAACCGTTTTACATGTGAAATTAAAAGCAAATCTGATTAAAATATTTCCAATAGTAGTTAATTATGATACAATGTATTCACAACATAGTAGGGTGTTGAGTATCTAGTAATCATATTGAAAAATATAGATACGAAAACATCATCCAAAGAATAACATCGACTCGTTCGCTTTTTTATGGTTTATTTATGCAAAATATCAATCCACCTGTACTCAAGGCTATACAAGAAAACTCTATTACTGAAATCGTATTGACCATTCATATTGAATCAAAGGTATTAGATTTTGAAATCATGCATGAACAGGTAAGACAAATTTTTTCTATAGAACTCTCTACTGATTGGCTTGAAAATAAATCAGAAGACCCCATTGTATACTTTGATACAAAACCATATTCAAAAAGACCATTATTCTCAGAAATTCAGTTTAATATTCTAAAGGATGCTTTACTATTAAATCATTCTTTAAGAAAATTTCAAACCAATATGGTTATATTCGACAAAGAACAAATGGATTTTTTAAACCAAGTTTGTGAACGAAACAATAGCATCGCAGAATCATCAAACGGCATAACGTTATTTCATTATGCAGCTATTCATAATGAAATAGCGCTTATACAAGCACTGACCTGGAATGCAAAAAATATTGACGAATTAGATGTTAAATGTAGTGCCAATAAAACACCATTAGATTATGCATGTGAAAACCATCATATTTTAATGACAAAATTTTTAGAGTATTGGCGAAATCAATTTATACAACCATCTCTTACGCCATCTTTGAATTGGACAGATACTCCAATATCGGAAGTTAATAAGAGGCATATATTCGATAGCTTGCGAATGTTTTCAAGGATTAATCCAGATGAATTCAATAAAAAATTAATTTCAGCTGCTATTGCTAACCATCAATTTCCTCCTGTTTTTGGTGTAAAACTTAACTCATTACAAGGAGCATTACAGATTTTTAAAGAGAGTTTATCTAATAAACCTCTTTTAGAAACAGTTATTGCTAATTATTTTATGGAAGAGGGGGCTGAACATTTCAATCAGTTACTCAATGGTGCTTGGGAAAGCGAACATTGGAATTCTGAATTAATGAGGTATTTAGCGGGAACTGAAATTATCATTAATGAAAACCCATATGTTGAAGCAACCATTAAAGATGGAAAAATCTATTGGGGGACGGTCATTCATCATAATATTTATTACCGACGTCCTCATCATGAACCTTTTATTTTAGATGCCAGAAGAGAAAATCGTAGTTGGCGTCAAAACTGGGAAGAATTTAGAAAATTTAAAGATTCTGGAAAACGCACCGGCACAGTTCAAGTTACTGAAGAACGTTTTGTAAATGAATTATTACAATTTCTTGGTAATGATCGACAATGGGCACAAAGAATATGGCAAGAATTATGCAGCATTGGAATTTTAGATAAAAAATACCGTATATCTCAATCTTGGTATCCATTTTCAAATGAAAATATAACTTTAAGCTCGTTACATAAAAGAGTTGATTTATATTCGCAAATTGCCAATATTTTAAAGCGAATTACAAATAATGATGTCTATAAAGAAACAATAGTCGATAATCTCTTTATATATCGTCCGGCTATGTTTTCAAAAAATTGGGCCAAAACAGGCAGAATTACAAATAATAAGAAAATTGAACAGACAACCCGAGCATGGGATGTGGGTGTCTCTCGAGAATTAAGAGACCATGCCGAAGTCGGTCAATCTTTTATTATTGATCATATCCCATCACAATCGCAAATCAAAATGTTATGTGAAGAAAATATGAGACAAATAGCTCAAAAAGCAGAGTCCTATAAACAAAATAATCCATACTATTTGAGAGAAAATCCCCAAGAGCTCGCCATATTAAATTTAGAATACCAAGCGTGGAATAGTCAATTAAACGAATTTAAAAACGATAAAGCGGGTCTTCCTCATTGGTGCATTTATATATCCAAAGAACTAGATAATACTGGAGATACAACAAGAACATCAAAAAAAGATCAACAAATTCTGTCTTTCTTTACCAGTGTAAAAAAACACCTTGAAGACTTAAAAAAGAGCAATATCTCAAGCAGCGAATATTTACAAGCATTAGGCGCATTTCGTTATATGTATTCCAGATTATGTAAAAAAATTGACAATATTCATAATACTCATTTTATCCATAAAATTGCCTATGAATTTTTTGGAACCAATCAAAAAGCAAGTGAAAGGGGAGCGATGGATGAGTTATTTTTACAGGAAATAAAAACTTTATTTCGATAAAACAATTTATTGATCCGTGGATAATGAGATGATCCTTAAAAATTGATTGGCACTAAAACAAAAAAACATCATATAATCAATGATCTGATTATAAAAATAATCAGATCTTCTAGAGCGTATCCACAAATCAAATTCGAATATCGAATAACAAGGATCTATCTATTATGGTGTCATTATTTTCATTTTGATAAATGATTTTAAGCGTGTTTGGATTCAATTAAATATCAGAACGTCCTGAAAGCGAAGCACACCAATTTGTTCGCTCATTTAGAGAAGCAACCTCAGGCATTCGGCAATTGTCTTTTAATCAAATTGCTTTTCTTGAAAACTTGATTACCAGTAATAACCCCACGAGCAATGAAACGTTGAAAAAGATTGTTTGCTTGTTAACTCCTCAAGAAATGAGAAAGTGCTTTTTAGCTCGAACCCAAACTGATTTCATGTTGTTAATGATCCTTGCACGACATAAACAGCTATTTCTTCAAAATCCAGGTTTCTACCTCTCTTTATCTGAACTAAATTCAACAAATTTAGTCGGACGCAGCCTCTGCAGCATCCTTTTATTTTCAGAAGAATTATCACAGCAAGAATTGGCTGCTATTCGTTTAAGAAATAACTTGGCGAATGAATTAACCATTTATGCCAATAGCCCCAAAGCCGAGGTAAACAAAACTTATCTAGTCAATAATTGGATGGCGCATTGTAATGCCGCGCTATCAAAAGGTGATTTTTATATATATAACCTTGAAGAATTAATGATTGTATTTATTATTTCTTGTTTATTTGCTTTAGTTACCTATTTCAAAAATTCCTATATTGATACGACATTCTCGAGCACAATCGCATTTTATTTGTACAATCTGCATAAGTCCGATGGGCAATCATGTTTTTTTTCAACTAGTCCAAGAAAACAGCTCGAAGAACTGAAAGAATCCATGCAAACAGAGATGGTTCGACGATAAATTATAAAGAATGTATGGTAGGGGCACGAATCATTCCGAACGTTTAAGGAATAGTAAAGAATAATAGAATTAATCCTTCGATAAAACAATTAAGTGATACAAAAGTTTATGAACGTACAAATGTTTTGGATCTTCCATCACTAGATGTGAATTGGGATTAAAAAGAGAGTAGTTGAAGGCCCGCATATATCAACCATAATAAGCCTGATTATTTTTATAATCAGGCTTATAGATAAGGGGAGCTAGAGGGGGGCTAAATCCTATGATCAAAATTCTCTAGAAAATCTCATATTGAATAATATTGTTGATTTTTAATATTGAATACTTCTTGATGTTTTATAAAAACATTTCTATGGCATGCATCACAAAATTATTTTCAAGTTGCTTATCATCATTATCAAGCTCAAACGTTTTTTACTTAAGCTTCAATTATGTTTAAAAAAACACCCAAAATCAGCTTGTTATCATTTAAACCCAATTTAAAGCGTTTTAAGCGATTTTTCTATCTATTAATGGTTTTGGTTGTCTTGTGTCAATTTAATTGAATGAGGCGAATAATGCGCTGTTTATTTTTTAATCAAATCGCAATTTAATCGAAAGCTGTGTTTTCTGATTTTTGGTAACTCTATGTGTTGATAGTCTGGCAACTCATTTAAAGAAAAAAATTAATTTCCGATATCTCAAGATTTATATTCATACTGCCTGAGGTTCTTTCACAAACAAAAAAATCTTATAAGTATGCGGCCATTGTGGTGGGTGATCATGTTTTACTTTGTCCCAAAGAGTTAAAAGTTTAATTACTTTTACATGGAATACTGTTTCTTCAAACACCTCTCTAATAACTGATTCAGATGGAGATTCATTTATATCTACCCGGCCTCCAGGTAATGTCCAGAGATTATCTGAACGCTTTTTTATCAATAGTAATTTTTCATCTTTAGCAATGAAGCCTCATTTATAGATGAATCATAAGTGTATTTCAGATAAATAACTGTTAAAATCAAGATTGTTATTATAGATCACAAGATTTAGATTTAACAAATAATTACAATACAAACAGAAAAAAGTGATGATGAGTATGACGTACCAAATTTGTAACGTTGAAAAACAAGACCATTTGGAATTAATAAGGGTTTGGGAAGAGTCTGTACGAGCGACACATGATTTCTTGCCTGATAGAGAAATCAATGAACTCAAACCTCTGATTTTAAATCATTATTTTGATGCTTTATATCTTAAATGTAGTAAAAATTTAGAAAATAAAATCATTGGATTTATTGGCGTCGCAGAGAATAAAATTGAAATGCTTTTTATATCACCAACTTCGCAAGGACATGGGGTTGGTTCAGCCTTGTGCCAATATGCTATTCAACAGCTTGGTGTAACCAAAGTCGATGTCAACGAACAAAACCCTCGAGCAATAGAATTTTACAAGAAAATGGGTTTTAATATTATTAGTCGTTCAAAACTAGATGGACAAGAAAAGCCTTACCCAATTTTGCATATGAAATTGAAAGTATTAGCTACATAATCCAGCAATTATTTTAATCAAAAAATTATAAATTGGTCTAATGAAAATTTATTTTTTTCTAAATTACTACAGCCATTCATGAACATTTCGGCTAGTTTGCATAAAACCATTCGATTTAGGCGCATATATTGGTAATGAAAAAAAAACCACCCGATTGGGTGGTTAATCATTTATGCTTCCTCAACTTGAGCTTCAGTTTTTGAAATTTCTTCTGCAAGAACAAGACAAATTTGCTCCTGTTGAGACACTGTTAAATAAGGATGCATTGGTAAGCTCATCACTCGTCGAGCAGCAAATTCAGTGTGGGGATAAGATTTCTCTTCTGGGTATAAATCTTTGAAAATAGGTTGTTCATGTAATCCTAGTGGATAATGAATTGCCGTTGGAATCCCTCTCTTTTGTAATGCATCTTGTAATGACTCACGATTTTCTACTTCAATTGTATACTGTGCATAAACGGATAGGTTATCTGATGTGATGATTGGTTTTCGAATATGTTTTGGCAGCAGTTTTGCATAAACGGCGGCAACTGCTTGTCTTGACGCAATTTCATCTTCAAAAATTTTTAATTTTTCAATGAGAACAGCTGCTTGAATGGTATCACAGCGGCCATTGATACCTAAACTACTGTGATAATAACGCTTAGATTGACCATGAACACGAATTTCTGCCATTTTTTGCGCCAATTCAGGATCATTGGTAAAGCATGCCCCGCCATCACCATAACATCCTAGAGGTTTTGAAGGGAAAAAGCTTGTGCAGCCGATGGTACTCAAACCACAAGAACGTTTTCCTTTGTAGCTTGCACCAAAACTTTGCGCTCCATCTTCAATGACAGGTAAACCAAACTCGGCAGCAATGGCATTGATCTCGTCAAAGTCCGCGCATTGGCCGTATAAACTAACGGGCATAATGGCTTTGGTTTTTGAGGTGATGGCTTTTTTAATTTCATTTGGGTCAATGTTGTATGTGGCCGGATCTATATCAACAAATACCGGTTTTGCGCCTAATAAAGCAATAACTTCTGCTGTTGCAAAAAAACTAAATGGGGTTGTAATGACTTCATCACCCTGCCCGACACCAAGAGCCATTAAGGCAATCAAAAGAGCGTCTGTACCACTTGCGACCGCTAGTGCATGTTTAACACCTACAAATTCAGCAAGCATATTTTCAAGTTCAGTGACTTCTGGCCCCATGATATAAGCGCCATGCTCTAAAATGGCTTGGATACGTTCTAAAACCTTATCCTGAACTCTTTTCCCTTGGGTTTTTAAATCAATAAATTGCATATTTTATTCCTAACAGCTGAGTATTTTAATGCTTACATTATGAACCAAACCTCAGTACATGTCATTAGCCCTTAAACAAAAAAAACATGAAATTAATGGTCAACAGTATCTCCTTTATAAAAGCCCCCTTCCCAGTCTAATCAATTGGATTCATCACAATTCTATGTTAACTTAAAATAATAATTTGAATGTATAGAAAAAAACATGACCCTCCTATCAACCCATGCCAATAAATTACTTGCTTGCATTATAATCACCATTTCTTATATGTTTATTGAGCTAATTGGAGGCTGGCTTAGTGGCAGTTTAGCATTGGTTTCCGATGCAGCACATATGATGACTGATTCTTCTGCTCTCGTTATTAGTTGGGTTGCCTTGGTTTTAGCAAAAAAACCTGCTAATACAAAAAAAACATTTGGATATTATCGTTTTGAAATTTTAGCCGCTATATTGAATACCTGTCTTTTGTTTATAGTTGGTATATATATTTTTTTACAAGCAATTGAACGCTATCATCAACCTCAGGATATACATCCTCTAGCGATGTCCTGGATTGCCGGCATTGGTTTGGTTATTAATATCATCACTGTATGGATACTACAATCATCCAAAAATGATAGCTTGATGCTAAAAGGCGCTTATTTGGAAGTATTAAGCGACATGCTTAGCTCAATAGGTGTTATCATCGGTGGCATTTTAATTTATTTTAGTAACTTGAAATGGATAGATACCATTATTGCTATTTTAATTAGTTTATGGATTTTGCCTCGAAGCTGGATTATTTTAAAAGAAAGTATCAACATTTTACTAGAATCCGTTCCTGATCACATTAATACTCAAAATGTACTTCATGCCATTTCAAATTGTCCGGGCGTTATAAACGTTCATGATTTACATATATGGTCGATAAGCCATAAACGGATTAATTTAACAGCGCATGTCGTCATTGATAAACATCATAATATGACAGAAATGATTGTCTTCATTAAAGAAAAATTAAAAAATGATTTCGGCATAGAACACTCCACCCTTCAGCTCGAATATGAAGTCTGTCAGGAATCTCATCAGCATTAACACATCCTATGTACAGACTTATCCCCAGAAAATGGGGATAAGTCATTGTTTTGGTGAAATAGAGTTAATATTTTCAGTCATTTCAAAACTTACACAAGATAAGGAATAAAAAATGTCAAAAATCTATAAGTGGTCCGTTATTGGTGCAGGCCCTGCCGGTATCGCATCTGTTGGGCAATTATTAGATCATGGTGTACAATCAGATGAGATTCTTTGGTTAGATCCTGAGTTTAAAGTAGGAGATTTTGGCACCAAATGGGCAGAAGTTTCAAGCAACACCAAAGTAGAATTATTTACTCGTTTTTTTGAATCATGTCGAGCGTTCGAGTATGAAAATTCACCAGCTTTTTCAATTCAGAATATGAATCCTAATGATACCTGTCTTCTTCAGTTTGCAACTGAACCATTACAATGGGTGACCAATCATTTGATCAATAAAGTAAATATTATCAAAGGCAAAGTTATTGGTATGCATTTAAGTGAGCGCAAATGGCATTTGAAGATTTCTGATCAAATAGTGAGAGCCAAAAATGTGATTGTAGCTCCTGGTTCAGAACCTGTGTCATTGGGTTATCCAGCGGTTAATGAAGTCCTGCTCACAGAGGCCTTAAAGTTTAATCAATTAAAAAATCATTGTCAGTCCAAGGATAAGGTTGCGGTATTTGGCTCATCTCACTCAGCTATTATCTTATTACAAGAGCTTATTGAAAATTGTAAAGTCGAACATGTATATAACTTTTTTTTATCACCTTTATGTTATGCGACATATTTTGATGATTGGATTTTATTCGATGATAAAGGGCTTAAAGGAAAAGCCGCTGAGTGGGCGAGAGAAAACATTGATGGTAAATTACCGAAAAATTTAACTCGCTTGCTATCGAATGAAAATAATATACGTTCGGTTTTGCCCTTGTGTACAAAAGTCATATATGCTACTGGTTTTAAGCCAAGATCGATTCCAATAGAGGGCATCAATCATCTGGAGTATAATACTCGAACAGGAATTATTGCTCCTGGATTATTTGGATTGGGTATTGCATTTCCAGAAGTCAGGGAAGATGGTGTTGGAAATATAGGTCATCGAGTGGGATTATGGAAATTTATGGATTATCTTTTACGAGTGATGCCTATTTGGTTGAAATATGGCTGTTAGCTCCTGATGCCCTTTTAGTTTTTAATCAGAGCAGCTTCTCTTGAACGATGATTAAAAGAGATTATTATGAGCATAATTATAGCGATACTTAGTTATTTGGGTGCTATGAAAGAGATTGATTTGATAATTAAGGAAAAGTTAAATAAGCTCAAGATTACTGATGCCAGATATCTTCAAGAGTTCGAGCAATTAAGTAATATCGGATTTAGTGAACAGCAAGCCAATCAACTTATCTAAAGAGAATGCTCAACAAAGGTAGTTAAAGTAGTGCTGACGCATCACTCTGATTTATTGATAAATTTTACTCACGCGAATATCATTAAAATCGCTGGATATGATGGCGGTTCAAAAAATATTGATTCTTTTCTTCAATTATCACAATGGCTTGTCGATGTGCCGGGAGGTCTTGAATTACTTGAATCCAAAAAGATCAAATTATATTTAAGCTTTCTAGAAATTCAGGACATTTGTTATTTGATGACTTTATTAATGAGCTTAAAGAACTTATCACAGGCTCGAATGACTTGCTGCAAATATCGAATTCATCACTCTTACAAAGAGAAAGTTTATTTTGCGGGAAAAGCATAGATTAGATACTGATAATGATTTGAGTGATGAGCTAGAACAGAGACCTAAAAGGCAAAATTCTACCAAATGAGATGTTGCAAGATGCTAAAAAATAATATTAGCTGCCAAGCCTATATTCAGCTCTTAATGGTGTTTTATTGCATAATTAGAACAAAAATATTTATGAGAGAGCAAGAACTTGCAATATTTTCACTCAGCTCGATTCATCATCACTTTCCTAGTCCGAAGAATGCCAAAATGCAATAAAAAACCGATCTGCTCCTTGATTAACTAGTCTTGAATTAGATCGAATTCTGCTCGTTGATATGTATTGTAGAAATCATCTTGAATAATATCCGCCAGCCCATCTATGGCTTTTACATATTGATTAGCCAATAAAGTTCCTGTTTTAAATTTCCAATCTTTTGGCAGATGCAAGCGTCCCCCTAATGAAGCCAAGTCGTCAATTGTTTGAGGAACATGTTGAGTAGAATAACTCTGCATGACATATACATGATTTTTATCATCAATGATTTCGTAAATCTGACGACCTGATTCATACACCCAAGTTGTTTTTCGTTTAATTTGATGAATATAATACGGACGTTGAAATGTTAAAATGAATTTCAAAAAATCAAAGGTTGAAAGGGTTGCGGCTTTGTTTAATTTAAATCCATTTATATTAAGAACAGTTTGATCAACCAAAGAAGAATGCTCCATGCCATCGATTACCCAATAACGTGGCCCATTCTTATAAACATGAAAAGCTGCCGTTTTCTTTTTAATCTCGTCAGTTGATAACTGACTCCAAAGCTGATTTGGACAGCTATTTTGTTTTAAGGTATTGTATACAAAAACTCCATGCCATGGTTCAAACAACAAAATTTCACAATATCTCGCATTAAATAAATTCATGAGCGATTGTGCATGCGAAGTGCAAGAGACTAAAACCAAAATCAAAGCGAATTTTCGAAACATCCTTGTTCCTTAAATATTTTTTATCATCTTAACGAATTAGACAGTTTTAGCCAAGAACAAATTTTCCCTCAAAAATATCTTGCGTCAAAAGCGTGCGTAAATAAAATCCACGAGGAAGTGTTTGAATCATTTCACTTTGTTCATTGAGTGCCTTGGTCAATGCTTTCGAGTCAGCCGCTTTTGGGCGTATGTGTAAGTATTTGCCTAATCCACCATGAATCTTTTCAATATTTCCCTGAATCACCATGTCGATAATATCTTCCCAGTCTTTTTTTAAAATCGCATATTGCGTATCATTGGGCTGCCATAATATAGCTCGCCCTATTCGGCGCTGAGCATATGAAATAGTTCTTTCACCTTCGATGGGAAGCCATAGAACCAGTTGCAGTTTTTGAAAGCAATGACTTTGTTCAAAGTTTAAAGAAAAATCACCTAATAAAGGCAAAGTCGTAACATAGGTTGATTCCATTACTCGACCTTTTGAATTAATCGGTAAGCTTTTTAATTCCATTTTTAAGCTTGGGAAATCAGGGATGGGAAGACATCCTGCTTGTGCACCTAAATATAGCTCAATGGCTTGTCCCAACCAACCTTTAGCAAATTTAGCTTCATGAGGAACCTGGAGGTTTAACATTCTTGCCAACTGCAAAAAAGTTAAACCTTCCAATTCTTGTGCTTTATGGAGTATCTGCTGTACTTGCAATGGAAAGCTCATCCAATTGACGTTTGTCAACCAAGCTTGGGGCTTGCGTTAACAGACAGGTCGCACTTAAGGTTTTAGGAAATGCAATGACTTCACGAATCGATTGTGAACGTGATAATAACATCGCAAGACGATCAACGCCTAAGGCAATACCTCCATGTGGAGGACAACCATATTGTAAAGCTTCTAGGAAAAATCCAAATTTCTTTTGTGCTTCTTCATCACTAATCCCCAATAAATCAAATACTGTTTTTTGGAGTTTAGGATCATGAATTCGAATGGAACCGCCGCCCAATTCAAAACCATTGAGCACCAAATCATAAGCCTTGGCTTTGGTACTTAAAGGATTGGTTTTTAGTGACTCAATATCGGTTTCACGTGGCGATGTAAACGGATGATGCGCTGATTCAATGGATTGATTTTTATCATTGAATAAAAAGATAGGCCAATCAACGACCCAGGCAATTTTCCAGTCCTTCAAATCTATCAGTTGGTGATCAAACGCTAATCTTTGACGCAATGCTCCCATAGGTTCTGTAATGTGACTGGATTTTCCAGCAACACAAAAGACTACATCTCCTGTTTGCATGCCCGTTTTTTCTATAAGTTCTTGAACTTCTTTATCACTCATGAATTTTAACAAAGACGATTGTAAGCCATCGCGCCCTAAAGCTTGGTCGTTACATTTGACATATGCAAGACCTTGCACACCATGATGAACTAGGAATTGTTGATATTCATCCAGTTGTTTACGAGAAAGTGTTGCACCTTGCGGTAATCGGATGGCGATAATCCGTGAATCTTGATCATGAGCTGCTTGATTGAAAATTTGAAAGTCACTTTGCATAAAGACTTCAGCTAAATCAATCAATACCAATGGATTTCTTAAATCGGGTTTATCGCTACCATAATGCTTCATGGCATCATCATAGCTTAACCTCTGAAACGGTCTTTGCAAATGAATATCATGCACTTTTTTAAAGATATGACACATCAAACCTTCAAGCATATTTTGAACATCTTGTTCGTCGACAAAAGACATTTCCATATCAAGCTGAGTAAATTCAGGTTGGCGGTCTGCGCGCAAATCTTCATCACGAAAACAACGAACGATTTGATAGTACCTATCAAATCCGGAGATCATCAGCATCTGTTTAAACAATTGAGGTGATTGCGGCAATGCATAAAATGCCCCTGGATGTACCCGTGATGGAACCAGATAGTCTCTAGCACCTTCAGGGGTCGCCTTGGTCAGCATGGGCGTTTCAATGTCCATAAAGCCCTGCTCATTCAAGTATTCTCTAATGTAGCGGACAATATGATGACGTTGCACTATTTTTTCATGCAAATCATCACGTCGTAAATCCAGATAACGGTATTTTAAACGTAAATCTTCGTTAACTGTTTGGTTTTCATCAGGTAAAAATGGAGGAACTGCAGATTCATTGAGAATATCCAATTCAGTGACTTCCAGTTCAATTTCCCCAGTGAGCATTTGAGGATTGCGCATATTGTCGGGGCGCAGACGAACATTGCCTTGTACCTTGACAACAAACTCATGACGTAAAACACTAGCCTTTTTCAATAACTCTGCATATTTCGGTTCAATAACGGCTTGTAAAATACCAGAAGAATCGCGGATATCCAAAAACATTAATTCGCCAAAATCACGTCTTTTTTTAATCCATCCACAGACGGTAACAAATTCACCTGTCATGTTTGCATGGACGTTGGTGCATAAATGGGATCTCATGGATACTCCTTAATTTTTCTTAAATAACGGCTGACGCATTGCGCCTAATGATAATATCACTTTTAATGCATTTTCAACGGTAATATCCAATAACACGACCTCACTTTCAGGGACCATTAAGAAAAAACCTGAAGTGGGATTGGGGGTTGTAGGAACATATACAGTCAGTAATTCTTGTGCGGTAGTCATCGAGGGTGGGCATGGAATTCTTCCCGTGACAAATGCCATGGTCCAGGAATCAGCCTTCGGATATTGAATCATCACCACTTGTCGAAACGACTGACCATTGGTCATCAAGAGCGCTTGAATGATTTGTTTTGTTGTATGGTAAATCACGCGCACTAATGGTATTTTTTGCAACAGGGCCTCGCCCCACTCCATCAGGCGTTGTCCAACAAAGTTGGTTACCAATAAGCCAGTGATTAAAAATAGTACCAGCACAATCATCACACCCAAGCCAGGTATTGAAAAACCTAAAAGTGTTGTGGGTTGATAAGCATTAGGTAATAAGGATACTACCTTGTCCAATAAATCCATCACCGAACGAATAACCATCACGGTGACAAAAATAGGCAGCCATACCACAACGCCGGTTATTAAATAACCTCTTAATTTTTTAGTCATTCTGACTTTTTTCCTTTATCGGTTGAGCAATTACCTGATGCGCATGGGCTTGTGTTTTTAGGTTTTTTATCACGAAAATCGGTGACGTACCAGCCTGTTCCTTTTAATTGAAAACCAGCAGCGGATACCAATCGTTCGATATGATTGCCTTGGCAGTGCGGACAAATTCCTGTAGGTTCATCACTGAATTTTTGAATTATTTCGAAATGATGATGACAGTCATGACACTCATATTCATAAATAGGCATACACATCTCCTTTATAATGCACAAAAAAGTATAAGTATTAATTTGAGCGTATTATAGACGAGGATACAGCATTAGAGCAAGGTTCATATTTGGCAAGATTTAAAGGCCTGATTCATGATTTGTAATGATAAACAAAATGATTGCCTCACAGAAACAGGATAAGGCAATCATATGGTCGAATGTTAAGGTTTTGGAGTCCTTGCATCATTAAGTGCTTTGGTATATGGGTCCTTGGAAGCGTTAATGACTAATGAAGTAATAGCCTTGTCCCAATTAAATTGAGGAAATAATTTGGCGTAATTCACATACATTAAAAATCCTAAGAAATTATCATCCAAACTCATTTGTGTCAAAACATCAAGATGAAATTTTGTTGGTTTTTCACAAAGTCCCAGACGCGACATGACCGCTTTTCTATGATGTAAAGAATGGTGAAATAAAAAATTAGAAACATCGATACATTTCTGTTGAAGACCTTGTTGATTATTACTGACTTCAATACTATTCAAGAGTTTATCACATAATGCCTCTTGGCCAGAGTTCAAATAAAAATGTTCATAGATATACTGTACCAAATCTAAAGCGCCTGACATCATTGCGCTCTCATAAATCGACTGAATTTGTTGGTTTAAATCATCTGCTGGTTTTATATCTTTACTCAGGAAATATTGAACCAATATATGGTCATTTTCAATTGGATATGCCACTTTAAATGCTTGTAGGTTGTCGACAAATGTAAAAGCAACCTCAGAGTTTAATTTTTTTAATTCGTCTTTTGTTTTCTTAAAATTAACCAAGCTATCGAAATCTTTAATGATTAAGATGGCCTCTTCCAACAACGCAAGAGCTTTTTGTCCATAAGCTAAGTTTAGAAACTTACTCCCTTTAAAAGAATCATAAACGTTTTGGTACTCTAGATAATAAGCATGAAAATCATTTAATTTAGGCATGATGATATCATCATAATCTCTTATATGTTCACCTAATCGAGAATTCATTAAAGCTTTAGAGGCATTATCAAGTAATTGTTCTAGTGTAAAGTTTTCATTAGAGCAAGACTTAGTCTTAAAAATCAATTGAAAAACATCCGTACTTGTTGAACTATTTAAGGGGATTTCGCCTTTTTTAAGATTGTCATTATTATTATTATAGCGATAGCTGATACGAGTAATTTTTTTAAAGTTTTTTGCGTGAAAAAACACGCTGATTTTTAATAATTCAGTATTTTTAAAGGTCTTTTCAAATGTACAAGTATAATGGATATTACTGTTAAATTCTTGATTTTTTTCAACACTGAAGTGGTGCTCTTTGAATTTCAAACCATCAAAAAAGTATCGATCTCCATTAATGAAATCTTTATTCGGGTTCAAGAAATGATAAGGAAGTAATGAAAAACAAAAACTTTGATGAATGGGGTTATGCACTTTGTTCGCATGAGAGTTTTGCAATTTTTTATTTTTATATAGAAATTCAAAATAATCAAAGATACCCTGGGAGATATACTCCATAAATAACTCTTCAAGTAAAAGTAGTATTTTATGTCTTTTTTTAGAGCAAAGGCAAGTGTTTTTGCATTCTGTGTTTCAATGCCAACAAGTCGGCAAGGGCAAAAGTCTCAAAATATGCATTATCGAGCAGGAGAAGCGCAAAGTCCCCTCACACCACCCGGCAAACGGATCCGTACCAAGGCGGTTGAATAAACATTTGCAAAATTTTCAAAGTAATGCATGACGCCATGATAACCTTTCTTTTTCCAATATTCATTTTTTAAACAGGGGTGTGACCATCATTGGAACGAAAAGGTACTCTAAGTTGAATTAGTTGTTTTGCGGGTTCGATGTAGTTTGAGCTGCCTCTACTAAGATCTCGTCGAAAAAATCCATGATTTCAGTTGGGGCACCCAATTGTTGTAATTCGAACATGATTTTTCTAATTTCAGCACTGTTCTCTCTGTCATATTGATATATCCTGTCTAGTTTATTATTTAATGTATCGGCATTTTCATCTTCAACAGGCATCCATAATATCTCTCCAAAATAGCTACGTACCACATCAAAAACATTTTGCTCAAGTTTTCCTTGGTATAAACTTTGTGCATACGTTTGAAATCCAATAGTTTTTAAATGACCATTTTGATCATCAACAGACATGCCATTCATAGTTAGTAAATCTATTTTGTTCAGAACATCGAGATAAAACTTACAACATTTAATTGAACCACCAAGAAATAATGAACTGGATGGAGAAGGATTTTCTCCTGATTTTTTTATGTTTGTCCATTCTTGATACATTTTCTTAATTAAATGATCCAAAAGCGAGTACGACTGAGTGGGGTCTTCGATAAAATATTGGCTTGCATTAGCAAATGTTTTAGCCTGAATTTTTACATAGAGCATATCAAGCTTTGGATCTAGCTCTACTTCTCCGTGCGCATGAAGCGCTCCTACACTGGAAATATCCCCATTTTTAATTGCACAATATAACCAACTCCGATTGGCCTCGTCCCTGACGGATATTTTTTTAGGTGTTACCGCGAATATCTTTTTAAATGTTTCATCATTTTTGAGCTTATCAATAGAAGTCTTTGTAGTCTCGCTATCAATTCTCGCAACAAAAACATCCGTTGTTAAAATAAAAGAGTCTGGTTTTGGTTCAGATTTAGAAAAAATAAATCGTTTACGTACTAATTGAGCAATCTCTTTGGGATTGTTAGCGATAACAATGGGTTGTTCTCCTTCCGAGCGCACATTTATTTTCATAAAATAATTTGCTGGTGATCTTTTTCTAAAATTAATTTATATCCACAAGCATGTGAAATATTAATAAAATTGCTTAATTTGATATCTTCCTGCATTCCTGAGCGAATATTTTGAATAACTGTTGGTGATAAGCCGGATTCATCAGCCAATTTGCGCACCGACTTATGAGCTTCATCCATCATGGCGTGAATGGTTTCAGAAAGTAGAAATTCATTATATTCCTTTTCAAACTCTTCTTTAAATGTTGCATCTTGCATTTCTCGTTCGAATGTCGAAAGTGTTTGTTTAGGCATAATAATTTCCTCTTTTAGATCGAGTGATATAAGAATCTCGCTTTCTAAAACCATTAGTTACAATAATTTTTCTTCCTTCGTAGAAAAAACAAAGAAATCTATCTGGCTTTGGTTTAAAAGCATATATTTTATCTTCTTCTTAGCGAAACTTGGTTTTATCATGAATTTCAATTGAGTGTTTTACAAATATCATCAATGCTCATACCATGATTTTTGTGCATGCGCTTAGCCATCAGAACTTTTGGATTCTTAGGCGATATTTTTTTTCGTCCACCTTTTCGACCTCTAGCTCGCGCTGCTTCTAATCCAGCTTTAGTTCGCTCTTAAATAAGCCTTCTTTCAAATTGAGCTAAAGAGGAAAAAATGTTAAAAATGAGTTCGCCCGAAGCAGTAGTTGTATCAATAGCGCCATCGCATAACGACATGGAATCGGAATTGGTGATCAACATCGTCGAAATACGCAGCCCCACCAATTAAGACATTTTTTATTCACTTGTTTAAAAACTCAAGGAGTTGATGAAGCGCTAATTCAACCTTATTCAGGGCACGATGGGTTGTAAACAGGGAGGCTGATTGGGTAACTGGTCAGCTCTACCAGATAATTATATTCAGCACAAACCACTCTTTCAAAAATAACGCCCTCTATCCAAGCCCTAAACGACGTGGTTTTACGGCACATTTGACAAATATCAGATAAAAGTGACTCTATCTTTTACAGATAATGTATTGGAAACCTTCGCACTCACGACCGAAACATAAATACCCACCACCAATTTGTTTGCTGGCATATATATGTTTGGTCATTTGATAATCTTTTACATGCAAATAGCCCTGATATCTACAAAAAGCATAGGCCGCACGCTTACCACAACCTTTTTGCCCATCATAACACCAAGCTAAAGGATATTGTTTCCAATGTGGTTTGACAAAAAGTTTATCGGTGTAATCAGAAAGAGGTGGGCGAGCATAACGTCTTTGACCTGCACATTCAATCCAGGAAAATCCCGAACACTTCCAGCCCTTACACTGATTTTTTCCAGAAAGAAAATTTGTTAAACCCAGATTGGGTTCGAATTTAAAACGTTTGGCATGATGGTAAGCTAGTTTTTTACAATAAGCATCAGCTATGGATTTTCCACAACAAGTGTGTTCTTCATTACAAAAGTTCAAACGCTCGCCACCTCGCATGGGGTGCCAAAACATTTGATATACTCGTGCATCAGCTCCCGTTGAAAAAGCACTAGCATAAGAAGAAAACAATACCCATAACAATAAAATACACCGCATAAAAAAATCCTTTTAAATCATTCGACAATATCATAACTTAGAGCCATATTGAAAATCAATCTGACTTTCTGGCAATAATTGTCGTAAACCATTGAGAAGTGGTGCTGATGGATGAATGCGCCAATCTTGACCAAGCTTTAATTCAACAGAAAAATCTTTTTCAAAATACCGGATTCGGATCGGACAATGACCGGGATGGAGTTGTAATAAAGTTTTTATTTCATCGAAAGCATGAATTTGAGCATATGTTAGGGGTATTACCAATGCATGAGCATATGTCGCCTGAGCTTCCGCGTGCGATAAAATCTTTTGAACTGAAATTCTTGGTGTTTGACGGACGGGGTCCATACTAACCTCCCCTTCAACCATGATTAAATCACCCGTGCCAAAGCGAGTCATTTCCGATGGCAATCGTTCAGGAAACGCGACCATTTCCAAACTATCATCACCTTGTGTTAAATTAATAATAATAATAGGTTTGCCTTTTTTGGTCATCATGCGTCGCCACTCAGCAACCATGCCAGCAATACGAATGACTTTCATACTCGCTAGATTTTGAATTGGTAATTTCACAGAAATATCTTTTAACTCATGAACAATTTCATCTGCTGGATGCCCTGATAAATACCAACCCAATGTTTCTTTTTCTGCTTGTAAGGTTTGTTGCAATGACCACGAAGAAACGGAGTGAATACTTGGTTGTTCTGGTTCATCTTCATCAATCAGTGAAAACAAATCATGTTGACCATGTTGTTGGTTTTGCCAATTTTGCACACCCCATTGCATGGCTTTTTCTAGAGAAGCCCATAAAGAGGCTCTATCCTCTCCCCATGCATCAAATGTACCACTTTTAATCAAGGCTTCAAGTACACGTTTATTCACCTTACGCAAATCTAATCGCTTACAAAAATCCTTAAGGTTTTGAAATACACCGTTTTTCTCACGGTCAGCAATGATTAAATCAACCGCAGCCTCACCAATTCCTTTGATGGAGCCTAATCCGTATTGTATTTCGCTTGCATTTAAAACCTGAAAAGGATAAATGCCATCCACAATACTAGGCGTTTTAACCAAAAGTCGCATGCGTCGACATTCTTTTAGCATATGGACGACTTTATCAGTATTATCCATATCAGAAGACAACACCGCCGCCATGAATGCTGCTGGGTAATGACATTTGAGCCATGCCGTTTGGTAAGAAACCAAGGCATAAGCTGCCGAGTGGGATTTATTAAAACCATATCCTGCAAATTTTTCCATCAAATCAAAAATTTGAGAGGCTACTTCTGTATCAACACCACGCGCTTTAGCTCCTTCCAGAAATATCGAACGTTGTTTAGCCATTTCCTCTGGTTTTTTCTTACCCATGGCTCGACGTAGTAAATCCGCTGCACCAAGAGTATAATTCGCCAGCACCTGAGCAATTTGCATCACCTGTTCTTGATAAAGAATAACCCCATAGGTGGGTTTTAGAATCGGTTCCAAATCTGGATGCGGATATAAAATAGTCGCGCGACCTTGTTTACGATCAATAAAATCATCCACCATCCCTGATTGCAAAGGACCTGGTCTAAATAAGGCAACCAAAGCAATGATATCTTCAAAACAGTCAGGTTTTAAACGCTTAATTAACTCTTGCATCCCACGAGACTCAAGCTGAAATACAGCTGTGGTAAAACCACTTTGTAGCAAGTGAAAAGTTTTTTGATCATCTAGTGGTATATGATTGATATCAATAACTGTATCAGGCGATAATTTCTTGATTTCTCTTAGAGCATCATCAATGATGGTCAATGTTCTAAGACCCAGGAAGTCAAACTTTACAAGTCCTGCTGCTTCAACATCATCTTTATCAAATTGACTCACCTTTTGAGTGGAATTTTCTTCACAATAAACGGCTGTAAAATCTGTTAATTTGGAAGGTGCAATCACCACACCACCGGCATGTTTACCTGCATTTCGTGCAAGACCTTCTAGCTTTTGCGCTAAATCCATTAATTCACGAACATCATCTTCATCTTGATAGCGTTTCAATAGTTCAGGCTCTTGCGATAATGCGTGTGATAAAGTCATGCCAATTTCAAAAGGAATAAGTTTAGCAATTTTATCCACAAATCCATAAGGATGTCCGAGTACCCGTCCAACGTCTCGCACTACTGCCTTCGCTGCCATGGTACCAAAAGTAATGATCTGAGCCACGCTATCACGA
The DNA here is from genome assembly GCA_964572685.1 of uncultured Legionellaceae bacterium. GTDB lineage: Bacteria > Pseudomonadota > Gammaproteobacteria > Legionellales > Legionellaceae > UBA2653. The sequence goes on along the minus strand of CAZNFJ010000019.1, from coordinate 9,329 downwards.
CCATAACGCTCAGCCACATAATCAATGACTCTGTCTCGTCCAACCATACAGAAATCGACGTCAAAGTCAGGCATCGAAACCCGTTCCGGATTCAAAAAACGCTCAAATAGTAAATCATATTGAATCGGGTCTAGATCAGTAATTCCCAAAGCATAAGCCACCAATGATCCGGCACCTGAACCGCGACCGGGTCCTACCGGCACACTATTAGCCTTGGCCCATTGAATAAAATCAGCAACAATTAAGAAGTAACCTGGAAAACCCATATTAATGATCACGTCCAATTCATGCCTTAAACGTAATTGATACTGCTCATGAGAAATATGGGGACTCAAATGTGCAAAACGTTTTATCAACCCTTCTTGTGATAAAGCTCTTAAATAATCATCCTCAGGCTCCCCAGCAGGTGTTGGGAAATTAGGCAAATAACTTTTACCTAAAGTCAGTTCTAAATTACATCGCTTGGCAATCTCTACAGTATTTTGAATGGCTTCCGGGATATCTTTAAATAAAGAAATCATCTCATTGCGACTTTGACAATACTGTTTGGGTGTAAAAACTTTAGGCCTTTGTGTATCAGCTAAAACACGACCTTCATGAATACAGATTCTTGCTTCATGGGCTTCATAATCCATGGCTTCTAAAAATGCCACTGAATGAGTTGCGACCAAAGGCATTTGCAAACGATGCGCCAAAGCAATTAACCGTTGATTATATACAGGCTCATCAGGTTGATTAATGCGCTGAATTTCGAGGTAAAATCGTCCGGGGAACAAACTATTCCACTGCAAGCATCGTTCCTCAGCTAAATTCATTTTATCTTGCAGAATAAGTTGCCCAACATCCCCTTCTCGACCACCTGACAAGACGATGAGTCCTTCATGATGTGACTCAAGCCAAGACCAGTGAACACGAGGAATACCTAAGGATTGCCCTCGTTCATAAGCTTTGGAAACCAATTGTGTCAAATGGCGATATCCCAATAAGTTCTGACAAAGCAAAACCACACGATGCAACTCATTGGATTCTGGTGTCAACTGCAATGCAATTTCACAACCGATGATGGGTTTAATTCCCGCTGCAATCGCTTCTTTATAAAATTTGACGACAGCAAAAAGATTCATAAAGTCAGTTAAGGCTACAGCAGGCATTTGATATTTGACTAACATTTTCATCAGGTCGTCAATGCGCACCATCCCAAATTTCAGGGAAAATTCTGTATACAAACGAAGATGAATAAATGTATCTGCAGACATGGCTTTAATTTCAAATTAAATTCATTTGAGTTTATCACATTCCATCAATATTTACAGACGAATATTGATGGAAATGCTTTAAAATAGCAGGGATTTGGTATCAAAGGCCTTAATGAATCTCTTCTCGAGGATTTAGCGCTCTTCTTAATCCATCTGCAAATAAATTACAGGTTAATACCAAAAAAAACATGAAAATAAATGCCGACACTAATGGCCACCAAATGACCGGGTCTCTTGCTAGCTCCAAGCGAGCCGCATTGATCATATTCCCCCAGCTAATGGTCAAAGGTGAGACGCCAATGCCTAAATAAGTGAGAACAGACTCAGCCAAAACCAAATAACTAAAATTTAAAACAAGACTTGTGATCACCAAATGCATGGTATTGGGAAGCAAATGTTTAAATAAAATAACGTAAGGTTTCGAACCTAGTAATTTGGCTGATTGAATATAATCAAGCTCACGCAATTTCAATACCTCAGCGCGTATGAATCGACAAAGATGCGCCCAGTCCGTTAATCCTAATAAAACACAAATCATGAGTAAACGTGTGTCAGCAATGGTATCCATGCTCCATGCAGGGTGATGTGAACTAATATAAAGCTGCCACCCTAATAAAGATGCGCCAATAAAAAGAACGGAGGGAATAGAGCTTATGGTTGTGTAAATAAACTGAATGACTACATCACAAGTTTTTCCATAAAAACCAGCCAACAGCCCAAATCCTAAAGCAAATGGCAACATCAACATGGTCGTCATTAAACTAATCAGCATGCCTGTTCGAATACTTTTTACGGATTGATACAAAATATCCTGACCAATTTGTCCGGTTCCTAATACATGAAAATAGCGAGAGCAAATATAAATCCAAATGAAAAAAAATAACAACATCAAGATGGTTAGCATCATGAAAAAAATATTTTTTTGATAATCAGCCCAATGATGCCATTTTTTACGAATACTCAAAATAATCCCCATGGATACAAGTCCCAGAAAGACTAAGTACCATAAACTATTCTGTAAGATGACGTGTTGGATATCGATAGTTGTTTTGAAAGACTGTGGTACATAGTTTAAATGGGAAAAAACAGCTTGATAATGTCCATCAACGAACTTCACTTTAGGTAAAACCAAATAGGCATCAAAAGGTCTGGAATATGAATACTCCATATAAATATTTAAGGGATAAAAAATTTTATCAATAATACTCATGTGATAAATATGTATACTATCTAAAATTGAGATGAACCAGAAAATGATTAATATCCCAAGGGCTATAGAAACCAATCTCTGACGAAAGACTTTTATCCAAATTTTTTGATTAAAGTGATTCTTAAAGGATGCAAAAATCCAATAGATTAATAACAAATTTAAGCATAGATATATCACATCACTTATTTGCATAATTCACTCACCGAACTCGAACCCGTGGATCAACCCACTCATAAACAAGATCTGTTAAAATAAGTCCCAGCATATAACTTAAGGAACCTAAAAATACCATGGTGCGCACCACAGGAAAATCTTGCTCTTGCAAAGCATCCAATAAATAATTGCCCAAACCAGGAATAGAAAAGAAAGACTCATACAAAATACTACCCATAAATAAGGAAGGTATCAATATCACAGCCCCGGTCACAATCGGTAATAAAGCATTTCTCAATGCATACGACCAAAGTATTTTAAATTCGCCAATGCCCGCGGCTCTTGCTGTCAAAACATACATCTGCTCAATTTCTTCTAGTAATATACTGCGATACCATCTGGTTCCTGATCCAAAGCCTGACAATAAGTGTGTGATGATTGGTAAAATCAAAAAACCTATAGCCGCAACACCATGTTCATAACCCGAAATAGGAAACCATTTCCAAAGATAAGCCATGAAATATTGTGAGAAAATAATATAAAACAAACTTGAGATAGATAAAAACGAAATACTTAAAAGTAACCCAATATAATTTAAATGAGTATTTCTAAAAAATACAAATATGCAAGCCACGACTAAATTCAATAAAACACCCAAAACAAAACTGGGTAAAGCTATTGCAAGACTGGGTAAAACACGATTTTTGATTTCATGATTGATATTTTTGCCGTTGATAGACAAACCAAAATGAAATGAAAATAAACCCTGTGTTTCCTGAAAAAAAATCGTTTGAGTTACTTTTTCAGCATTTTGTTTTTGGTGATTCCAAAATAAAGGAAGGTTGTAATGATGTTTGACTTTCCAAATGTGTAAATCTTGCGGCGTAACCATTCGATTACCCAATTGGTTTCTAGCAATATCATCGGGATGGTTCACAACAAAAAAAAGCCAAAATGTCAGGAGATGCACGACAAACAAGATGGGAAATATTAATAATATACGTTTTAAAATCATCATGCACCTAAAACAATGTTCTTTTTACCGGACGTTTATTCATGTTGCGCCATTCTCGAATAAATGGCAAGAAAACAACAAATAGCAATATACCAACCCACAACAAAGAGTGCCATTTTGCTTGATTATAGCGCTTCCAAGCATTGAGTCGCATATTCGGATGAAGATCAAAATATTTGGAAATGCCTGTAAAATAAGCTGAGTTTTGAGCTTTCAAATCTACCCATTGGTAACTTAAAAATAAATTTTGGCTATGTGTACCCCAGACCCACACTGCATCATGAATTAAAATTTCATATAGCTTTTGTGTGATTTCTTGTTTTTTCAAAGGGTTTGTGGTTTGAGAGTATCTTTCAAATAATTGATCAAATTTATCATTTTGATAATTACTAACATTTAATCCTTGATAGGTTGTTTTACCGTTTGGTCCATAAAAAAGCATAAAAAAATTCTCAGCATCTGGATAGTCAGCCCCCCATGCAAATGGAGTCATTTGAAAATCACCACTACTTATCAGTCTGTGATAATGATTTTTGTCATCTTCTCGAACCTGTAATTGAATGCCTAACAAATTCATTTGCTTTCGATACCAATTAAATATAGCTCTTTCACTTGGCTTTCCAGTGGATTCTACATCTAAAATAAGAATCAATGATTTTCCTGTTTTCGGATCAATGCCATTCGGGTAACCTGCTTTTGTTAGAAGTGAACGCGCTTCATTTATCGATTTTCTTACCGATTGCGATCTATAATGATTAAAAATATATGGATTAAATCCATTCACATGATTGGATTTGATTAACAGCGGTGGTAATGGACCCTGTGCTTGATCAACATATGCATTTTGAAAAATATTAATGTAGTCTAAAAACTGAAATCCAATTGAAATAGCTCTTCTTAAATTAAGATTTTGTCCTAATATTTGATCTTTCATATTGAATGCAATACCAGAAATATCATAGTTCTCGACATAATTCATTTGAATATTCTTGTCTGCAAGTTGCGGACTTAATTGGGTTTTGCCATCAGGACCTGCCCATACAATCTTTTCATAGGTCTCACTTGGAATAGAAGAATAATCATAATAGCCTTGTAAAAATTTATTCCATCGTGGAATGGATTCTTTTTCTAAATAAAAAATGAGTTCATCAATCATCGGGAGTTTTAGGTTTTTTCCGTTTAAATGAAGATATTGTTCTCGGTAATTGGGATTTTTTTGCATATGAATTTTTTGATAATTTTTATCATCCAATATCATAAAAGGCCCTGTCCCAATTGTGGTCCAACGCCATGAATCTTTGTCGCCGAAAGTCTTATTATAAGCATCCACCTCAGGTGGAACTGGCGCGAACAAAGACATCGCCAACCAATTCACAAATTGCTCGTAATGCTTCTTAGTAATGATTTGAAGCGTATAAGAATCCAATGCTTGTACACCCTCAATTGATGCATTCTCTTGGGGATTTTTTAAAAAATCATCATACCCCAAAACATGCTGACTCAAAAGATTAACAATCGGCGAGTTAACATAATCAAAAGCCGCTCGTTTAAACGTATAAACAAAATCATCAGCAACCAGTTCTCGGAGCTGATGAAGTGCTGGGTGGGGTTGATAAAAAATATGCTTTCTTATGGGAATGGTATAGACCGTATATGCAATATTTTCAATATCAGATGCTAAAACATGTTGCTTACTATGATTTAAAAAAGAGATTTTAGGAAAATGTTCTGCCAATAATGGTATGAGTTGATTTTCTTGGTAGCCATAAAGCTGTTCATAAACCTGGCCCAACAAAAAAATATTTTGACTATCATAAACCTCTCCCGGATCAAGGGACTTAGGCCAGGTTTGAAGATAGCGATGCATGATTTTTTTATTGCCATTTTTCACTTCAAAAGGAATATTTAAAATCTGCGAATATGCCAGTAAACTATTCATAAAAATAAGAAAAAGGAAAAGGAAAATTTTTTTCAATTTTTACTCAAATAAGCCATTTTTTTTAGATTAACACATCTTATTTTACATCTCTATATTACAGAGGTTTGCTATAATATAAAAAAGGAAGATTATAATTAAGCGAATCAACATGAATCAATTAAGCAATTCCGAGCTAAACGAATCTTTATCTGTCTTCGATGATTATATAGAGCTTAATAAAAAAGAGTTGAATCTATTATTTGACAAACTTGAAGGCAAACCCCTCGGTCGAAAATTGCAGTTGGTTTCAGGAGGACTTCAATCATCTATTTCAAAGCTAAAGGAATTAACCATAGAATTGATTGTTTTGAATTGTGAAATGGATATTAAAATTTTTCAAATGGCTCTCAATTCAAAACAAATAACCGATCGTGTTGAACACCATCCTAAATATAATAAGTACCATGCTGACCATCAGGTTCTTAAAAAAAAATTTAGTATGGATGTGGAAATATGGAAAAATTCTTTGGATGAATTTATGCCTCAATTAGAAAATATTAATTTTTTATTAGATCCATTAGAGTATGACGCCAAAGAAAACGCGGTTTTTAAAGTTGATCAGTTCAATCGAGTACTCAATCAAAAAGTTCATGATCTTAGGCATCTTTTTGAAGATATGAAGCAAAAGTACCAACATTTGCTTCAATATCAAAAACAACTAGAAGAACTCATGACTTTATGCGGGATTCAACAAACGAAGTAAAGTTTCTTCATTCATAATGGTAATACCCAAGTCCAGGGCCTTTTGATATTTAGAGCCAGGACTATCTCCAACCACCACCACATCTGTTTTCTTAGACACCGAGCTACTCATTTTAGCCCCCCTGCTTTCCAATTGCCGAATAGCTTCATCACGCGTCAATTGACTTAATGTCCCTGTTAAAACAAATATTTTATTAGCAAAATCCTCTTGCAAAATTACTTCTTCCGATGTTTGAGACCATGTCACTCCAGCATCTAGTAATTTTTGGCAGCTGATTAAAAACACCTCATGATGAAAAGCCTCGTACACTGACAATGAGGCCACTGGACCAAAATCTGGCAATGCTAACAGTTGCTCGATGGAGGCATTTTTAAGTTCCTCAAAATCATGAAAATGTTTGGCTAAAGTTTTTGCCCCTACTTCACCAATTTCACGAATACCCAATGCATATAGAACCCGCGCAAACGTGGTGTTTTTACTGCTGTTTAGGGAGTCCAATATGTTTTGAACAGATTTCTTGGCCATTCTTGGCAAGGAAATCCATTGCAGAGTTGATATCTGATATAAATCAGCAACATCTTTAACCCATCCTTGTTCAACAAGCTGATGAATCAATTGTTCACCTATGCCATCGATAGCCATCGCTTTTCTCGAAACAAAATGTTTTAAAGCTCCTTCTAATTGAGCAGAACATTGAAAACCTCCTGTACAACGAGCAAGAATACCATCGGTTTCAAACTCAATAGCTGATTGACATACTGGACAACAAGCAGGAAAAATAATATCACTGACCACATCTCGATTTTGCAACACTACGCTGACCACTTCCGGGATGACATCGCCTGCTCGCCGAATGATGACATCATCACCTATTTTGATGTCTTTTCGTTTGATTTCCGACATATTATGAAGTGTCGCGTTACTAACGGTTACTCCCCCAACACTCACCGGTCTTAATCGTGCAACAGGCGTAATTACACCGGTGCGTCCAACTTGAAAGTCCACGTGCTCTAGGCGTGTGATTTCTTCCATAGCTGGAAATTTATGTGCGCATGCAAAACGTGGCGCTTTGGCAACAAAACCCATTTCCTGTTGCAAGGCTATTGCATTAAGTTTATACACCACGCCATCAATTTCATAAGGCAAGTCTCGTCGCATAGACAATATACTCTCATGAAAAGCAAGACAACCTTTTAGGCCATGAACAATTTGATTCTCTGAAGATACCCGAAAACCCCACTGTTTTAAAAGCATCATTTGTTCCCAGAGGGTATCGGGCATTGAAAAATCTTCATAAGCGCCTATTCCGTATACATAAATCGACAAATCTCGTGAGGCAGTCATTTCTGGATTTAATTGTCTTAAACTTCCAGCGGCTGCATTTCTTGGATTAGCGAATTGCTTTTGTCCATGGCGCAAGCTATGTTGATTCAATGTCTGAAAAGATTTTTTAGACATATAAACTTCACCTCGTACTTCTAAAAGTGGTGGTAAATTTTCACCTAAAAGCTTTAAAGGTACTGCATATATGGTTTTGATATTGGCGGTTACATCCTCACCTACCAATCCATCGCCTCGGGTAGCGGCAGAAACAAGTCTGCCTTGTTCATAGGTTAAATTGACCGCCAAACCATCTAACTTGGGTTCGGCAGAAAATTCCAGATCAGTGACCCCCAATTGATTTTGAATTCTTTTGATGAATTGACCCAGGTCTTCATCGCTAAAAACATTATTTAAAGAAAGCATTGGTTTTCGGTGCGTCAATGGCTCTAATGAAGAGGCTAAAGCACGTCCCACTCTTTGTGTAGGAGAATCAGAGACAATCCATTCGGGGTGTTGTCTTTCCAAGTCGATGAGTTCATTCATGACTCGATCATACTCGGCATCTGGAACCAAAGGATCATCTAAGCCATAATAATGATGATCATATAAGCGTATAAGTTCCCGTAATTTTTCGATTTGTTTTTGCATACTGGACTCACATAAATAAATAATGAGCTTAGTTTATCACAGGATTTTTTGGCATATAAGCAATAATGGTCTATATTAAAATGTGAAATATTACTAATGGAGCTATCATGAAAAAAACAATGACTTTGATTACCGCATGCATTATGACTTTTGGTGTTGCAAACATGGCTTTTGCTCAATCGACAGAGGAAGGAAAGCCTGCTCAAGAGAGCATAGTGGAAAAGAAAAAACCTGCTAAAGAAATTCTAGAAGCCAAAAAACATGTAAAAGAAGCTAAATTGAATGTTAAACAAGCGAAACACAACTTAAAAAAAGCCAAACATGAGCTAAAACAATTAAAACGCCAAAACAAAAAAGAATTCCTTAGCAACTCTAACTAATCTCATGGTGGTCTATTTTAGACCACCTTTTTTTCCGCGTCCTTCTTTATTTACTCATGCAATAAAAATAATTGAAAAATTATACTAAGATTAAATTATAATCACCAAAGGAGATATCATGAAAAAATTCATCATAGCCTTAACTGCTGCCTCATTTTTAATAAGTTTGAGTGGCCTGTCGTACGCCAAGAAAAATACTAACAGAAATAAAAGTAGTGGCATTGTAACCAAAGCGGCCGATGGAACTAAAAAAGTGACTGATTCAGTATTAACTGAAACAAAAAATTTTGTCAATAAAGTTTTATAAATTTAAGACCAGCCGTGTTTATAACACACGGCTTATCCCTTCTTCATTAACATCTTTATCCACAGAAACTGTGAATAAGTAGTCGCTGTCGCGAAATTGGCATTAAAGATGAAAAGCCTCTCAAGTTAGTCCTGCCATACCGTCAAATATAGATCTACTTGCTTCAAATTAAACAAAAAAAAACAGCACTATGTCCCAATGATTCGGTGATTTTATCAGATTTCATGCGAGACCGACCCATCTGCCAGCCTCATTTGAGATGACCGATTAATGGCTCAATTCCGGCGCGTCTATTTTCAAGCCGTCATTCCGCACCCCTTAAATTGAATTAAAAATTTACAGTTTTTTTAAAGTTC
>CAZNFJ010000018.1:0-39738 GCA_964572685.1 uncultured Legionellaceae bacterium | reverse complement strand
TGAAGCTTTTTTAACAAAAAACTGACTAAATTGCTAGTTTCGAAAGAGGTCTAATCAAACGCCGCTTGGTTATTTACAATACTTCGCCTACCTTTTCCTCTATTGCTTTGGATATCAAACACCCAATTATCAAGCACGTGTCATTCTTCAACAACTTCAAGATATCGTTCATTTGAATATAACAAGCGAGCAAAGCCAACATTTTACCGATATGCTTTCTGAACTTGAAAACCATCAAATATTTAAAAATATCTAGAAAAATTAATCCTGATTCTCACAAAACAAAGGCACGCTATCTACTCGATAAAGTGTATCGACTCGATTACGGTGTTTTTGTTCAAAGATTTTTACATAACTTTTGTCAATAAATTCATCGTATTGACTGGGTTCATCAGAGTTTAAAACGACATATTGTGGGCCTTGACGTAACCATTCACAAAGCTGTACTTCATCACGGGTAGCTCTTGCCTCCCCTGCTGAGTAAAACATGCTCGAATACTCTGGTTGCATCATTGAATAAATCAATCCCTCTTGATTGGACTGTCTATCGTCTTTCCAAGCGGCAATCATGAGATCATTGGATTTTGAGAATTGTTCAGGGTATTGGTTAAAAAGATAAGAGACGATTAACAGAACCATCATTAACACCAATGCCACTCCATTAAAAAATCTTTGAAAACGGTGATCCGCACCCGCTTTCATTAATATGGAAGTAAACCATAAAGCAAAAGCAGGGATACAAGGAAATACGTAGGGATAAATAATATTTCCAGCAAAGGTAAAGACCACCAAGGGAACCAGCATAAAACTCAAGATATAACGTTGCCAACTCTTTTCTTGCGAATTGAACTTCAAAATATCTTTACGAGAAAAAGCCCAAACCATCAACACCCCTGACCAAGGCATCACACCTAATATAAAATATATCCAGATCATGCCATAAGGCGCCTGGTGTGCAAACCCATATAAATCTCCTGACCAACCCGGTTGGAGATAACGCATAAAATGTTCACCAATAAAAAAGTAACTTAAAAATCCAGGCGTACGAAGTTCGGCAAGAACATACCAAGGAGCGGCGATAGCTAAGGTCAAAATACTACCTTTGATCCAAGGGATTGTTTTCCAACAGTGTCTCCATTCCTTTTCCATCATTAACCAGCTGGCAATTGGTAAAACTGTAAAAAGACCCATGGCAAGACCTTTGACCAGTAATCCAAGCCCCCAACCAATGAACAATAAATATGTCCAGATACGTCCCTGACCATGCATTGCCATCCAGAAACTTGCCATTACCAAAACAACACAAGTGAGTAAGGCCGGATCAGTCATCACAGTGCCCGCATCAAGTAAAAAATAAACACACGTTGTTAAAACTGCAACAGCCCAAAATGCCGCCGGACCATTCCACTGTGTCTTTGCCATTTTTGCGACAAGACCTAAAGATACCAAACTCAAGATCCAAGCTGGTAAACGTGAGAAAAAAGGAGCAATACCAAAAGCTTGCATGGTTGCAGCACTTAACCAAGTTGATAAAGGTGGCTTAGCCCAGAAATACTGCCCTGGGTAATGCATCAAGGAGACCCAATTTTGAGAAGTCAGCATTAAACGAGCAATTTCAGCGTAGCGTGCTTCTGTTGAATCATTGAGCGGTATCCAATACATCGCTACCAAACGAGATATCAAAACCAAGCCCAATAAAATCAATGTTGTAAAACCAAAATTTTTAACTAAAACTGCTGCCCGTTCACGTATGTACATAGGATCAGAAACTCCCTTCATCTCAAGTAGGGAAATTTTACTGTATATGCTAGACTTTATCAATCGAGTTTGCCTAGCTCCACACCCGTTTCTTTTAAATCTTTTAGAAATGCTTCACTTTGGAAATACTGAAATTCTAAGGGTCGAATCGAAGCAATGCTATCCGTACTATCCACTGAAACTTTGCCAGGATGACACATGATAAGACCCAAATGTGGCAATTCAGCTAGAAATCGCCGAAAACGTTTCGGATAGTTAATATCTTCTGAAAATGTATAATCACCGGAAAAATCTTTATTCGTGCGATAACCTTTTTGTTGAAGTAGTCTCTGAAAAGCGCGTCCCCCTAAGAAATAAAGTATCCAGCGCTTCCAGTTTATAAAATGTGATAAACGTTGATTGTCTGAAGTATAAGTACTTCGAAGCCAGGGGCGGTTAGGCAATTGATCCAAAGCCTTGAAAAGAGCATCTCGAACAATGGGTAGCTGATGAACATGTTGATGACCATCAATAAATTGCGGGTAAAAACCCACATCCGCTTTAAATTTCTCAATTTGCGCTAAAATTTCATGATACAAAGCATCTTGATCAAGCCTATAAAGATTTAAAAGGAGCTTGAACAAACTGGGGAAACGCTGCCCCCAAAATGCAGAGAATGATGCTCCATGGGTTAAATTCAAATGCAAGCCCAATTCAACATCACAAGATTTAAGATCATCAATTCCATATGGCCAAGATGCCCCATTGACCATGCAACTAACGGCACTGAGTCGGCTTCTTTGGGCGAGTTCCAAAATCCCGTCAGAAATGCTTTTATTTTGCCCAAAATCATCCGCACATAAAATCAGTGTTTTGTCCATGATTAATGCTCTGGCTGATGAGGTAAGCGAATTTCTTGTTGAATATAATAAAGTGGCCGATTTTTAGTTTCGATTAAAATTCGACTAATGTATTCGGATATCACCGCCAAAAATAAAAACAATATAGAAAACAAACCCGCAATCAAGAAAATGACTGAAGCCAAACCATCGATTAAATGCTCAGGACTCAATAATTTCTCAATTAAAATAAATCCTGCATAAAGCATCATCACAAAACTAATCATAATGGAAAACTTGGCCATGGTACGAAGTGGACGCCCAGAAAAACCAATAATGGAGTCTAATGCCAAATGTATCAATTTTTTAAAATTATATTTACTCTGCCCGGCAGCTCTCGGCGGGCAATCATAATATACACTGGCCGTATCAAATCCCATATAAGCAAATAACATCACCAAATGTCGATTATTTTCTCGCATTTTTTTCAATGATTCCACGGCTGCTCGCGAAAGCAAACGAAAATTCCCATGCCCCTCTGGAATTTCTAAACCGGTCATGCGTTTGGATAACTTGTAATACATTTTCGAAAAAAAGCGGCGCAGCTTGGATTCTAAAGGGCGCTCTTTTTGTTGCGCACACACCACATCATAGCCTTCTCTGGCTTTTTGCATCATGTCATAAATTAATTCGGGAGGATGCTGCAAATCAGCATCCATTAAAACTACATAATCGCCTTCAGCATGATCAAATCCAGCTGTCGATGCAATTTCGTGACCATAATTTCTGGAAAATTTTAATAATCGAATTTGTGGATATCGCTGAATATAGGGCAAGCATTTTTCAATCGTTAAATCGGTAGAGCCATCATCAACCAAAACAATTTCAAACCATGAAAAATTCGCAGTCAATACCGCAAGACAGCGTTCTAAAAAAGATTCAATCACATCTTGTTCATTATAGATGGGTACCACAACTGATAATCTTGAATCAGAAAAATCATTTAAAGGTTTCATTTGTTATTCACAAAACGATAGGATAAAGCGATAATAACATAATGAATAACAAAGGATAAGCACATGCACCCCTATCAAGAACTGATTGAATACTTTTTTGAGAAAAGACTCGACATCACTCCCACCAATGCTCCCCAAGAGCTGATGCATGCACTTCATGACATCCTGGCTTTACTTGATGAGGGCAAACTACGTGTGGCTGAAAAAATCGAACAAGAATGGGTCACACATACCTGGGTTAAAAAAGCTATTTTACTCATTTTGCGCTTTTTTCCGATTGAAATGATAGCCAGTGATTACACAAACTTTTATGATAAAGTGCCCATGAAATTCAAAAATTGGTCTCTCTCTGATTTTCAAGCCCATCAAATTCGTGTGGTCCCCGATGCCATCGCCCGCAAAGGTGCATACATTGCTCCTAATACCATATTAATGCCTTCTTATGTCAATATTGGTGCACATATTGGCGAAGGAACCATGGTAGACACTTGGGCAACGGTTGGCTCTTGCGCGCAAATCGGTAAAAATGTTCACATCTCAGGGGGCGCAGGCATTGGAGGTGTTCTAGAACCTTTACAAAACAATCCCACCATTATTGAAGATCACTGTTTCATTGGTGCGCGGTCAGAAATTGTTGAAGGCGTGATTGTTGAAGAACATTCGGTCATTGGCATGGGCGTTTTCATTGGTCAAAGTACCAAAATTTTCAATCGCCAAACTCAAGAAATCTCCTATGGTCGTGTACCTAAAGGTTCTGTGGTGGTCGCAGGCTCGTTACCAAGTAATAACTGTTACTTGTATTGCGCTGTCATCGTCAAACAAGTCGATGCAAAAACCCGTGAAAAAACAAGCATCAATGAACTGTTAAGAGGTTAACCATCATGAACCCGCATCCTTATTTTGCAGAAATTGAAAAACATCTGCAAAAACTCATCAGTATTCCTTCTATCTCGCCAAAGGATAAAGGATGCCAAGATTACATTCAAACCATTCTGGAGCAACAAGGTTTCACCTGTTTTCGTTTTCCCAAAAACGAAACCGATAATTTATATGCTGAAATCGGAACACATGGTCCTCTATTGGTTTTTGCAGGACACACCGATGTTGTCGAGTCAGGTCCCGAGAATTTATGGTGTCATCCCCCATTTCAGCTCTCAGAACGTGAAGCACATTGGTATGGGCGAGGTGTTGCAGATATGAAAGGTGCTATTGCAGCCATATTGGTAGCTCTTGGTCATCATCACCCCAAAAAGGCTCGATTTGGAATACTTTTAACCAGCGCAGAGGAAGGCAATGATTACAATGACGGCACGCCTTATGTCATGCAGCAACTTCAACAAATGGGTAAAACCATCGATTATTGCTTAATTGGTGAACCAAGTGCCGATATTCATACCGGTGATACCATTAAAATTGGTCGACGTGGATCCCTTAATGCGAAGGCTATCATCACTGGGAAACAAGGACATGTAGCCTATCCACACTTAGCACAAAACGCTATACATTTAGCTCTTCCTTTCTTAAATGAAATTGCTCATTTAACACTGGATGAGGGCAATAGCCATTTTCCACCTTCTAGTCTTCAAATCACACGCCTATCCCCTTCAACACAAGCACAAAATGTGATACCAGGTGGATTAGAAATTGATTTTAATATTCGATTTAATCCATTGCAAACCAGTGCAAAATTACAAGCCCTACTTGAAAAAATAGCTCAGTCACATCATTTAAATATTGAATGGAGCTGGCGTTTAAGTGGAGAACCCTTTTTCACAAAATCAGATTTTTTTATTAATCTGTGTCAATTCGCCATTCAAAAAACCACTCAAAATATGGCGAAATTATCCACCAGTGGTGGCACCTCGGATGGTCGATTTATCGCGCCTTATGGCATACCTGTAATTGAGCTTGGTTTACCCAATCACAGTATTCATCAAATCAATGAAAACATTAAAATAGAAGATATTTTGGTACTCACCGAAATATACATTGAGATCCTCAAAAGCATCTAGAGACTATGCAGGCAGAACGTCCTCGCCTGCAGGTTGACATTGTTGGTGAACCACACTCACCACACAGCAATCTGACCATACATTAAGGGCGGTTTCAAGCATATCAATCAAAGTATAAAAAGGTAGAATCACCCCCAGCAGGTTCATCGGAACATTCATGGAAACTAATAAACTGACACTCAAGAAAAAGCACCCCATCGGAACGCCAGCATTCCCAATAGCTGCCACCGTTGCAATCAAGGTCCATGAAAATAAGGTCCAAGGGGTGAGTGCCATATGTGCATTTTGCATCATGTAAATAACGGTGGTGAAAATAAAAGCTGCACAACCATTCATATTAACACTGGTACAAAGCGGTAAAACAAAACGACTGATCTCAGGTGAGATATTTAAACGAGACTCAACCGTATCCATGGTCAATGGCAAGGTGCCAACTGAAGACTTGGAAAAAAAAGCCACCGATAAAGGCCGCATCAAAGCCAGCATCATTTTCCATGGGTGCAAACCCTTCATCCGTAACCAAAGGGGTAATATCACCAATCCTTGAATCAGATTGGCAAACACTATCACAGATAAATACTCACCCAAACCGAGTAATGAATGTTTGGCATGTAAGGTTTCAACACTGCTGGTGATAAAACCAAATAAACCAATCGGAATCAAACGCAATAACCATTGGGTTAAAACCGTTACAATTCCATGAAAACCTTTGAATACGTTCGAAATGGTTTTTCGTGCCGCTTCATCAGGAATTTGGCGTAAAGCCAAGCCAATAAGAACAGCCAGCATTAAAACAGTTAACACTTGATTTTCAATAAATGGCTGAAAAAAATTGGTAGGAATCAAATGTTGTAAATAAGACCAATAACCATGATTACCCATGGGTAAAACAACTTCACCTGCCGGCAATGGATTGACCATATTTCGGGGGCGAATCAATAAAAACAAACAGCAACTTACCAATGCAGCGCCATAGGTGGTACTTAAAGTGTATCGAAGCGTTGCAGTCCACCACTGACTCATCATGCCATTAGGTTGATAATTAATAAAAGTCACCACCAAGGACAGAAAAATAATCGGCACAGAAATGAGTTTAAAACAAGAAACAAAAACAGAGCCTATCCACAACCCGACAGACTTCAGGTAAGGAACCACATCAAGGCCTGCAACAATACCCAACACCATCATCAGTAGATAAATCAGAAATTTTTGTACAGCCGGATTTTTGAAGTTCATAAGGGATGAATCAAATCAAATATAATAAAAAGATATTTTAACATAAAATGAAAAGAGATAGCACATCTGTTCCTTGCCAAGAAAAAACCACAAAATTCTATTTCATTGAAAAAAATGATGGCTTTCTCAAAAACTTTAGCAATAGTAGTATGTCAATAAACACTAAAGTATACTTTTAACTCAACCTACTTTGTGTTTTTCATAAAAATGCAGAAGGACGAAGCACATTCATGGTCAATAAAACGCCTATGATCACCCCAGCTCCACCCAACAATTGAACCATCGAAATTGTCTGTCCCATTATCACCGCCATCAAAGTGGGGACCACAGGCATTAAATTTAGAAAAATTGCAGCTTGACTTGCCCCCAAAAGGCTGACCCCATGATTCCAAAACAAATAAGGTAATACTGTGCCAAACACGACCATATAAATAAGGGCCAAATAAACCAACAGGGACTGATGCAAAAGACCATGATAGATAGAGGCAACATCGCCCTGTATCCCCACTAATACGATAGAACCCATGCACATCGTTACGGCAGTTGTCACCAAAGACGGCATATCAGAAAGATATCGTTTTGAAAAAATATTAAAAAGAGCCCAGCACAGATTGGCTAAAAAAACAATCAAGTCACCAATATTCCAGTGCATATGCACCACATCATGCCATGAACCACCTGTAATCACTACTGAAATACTCAAAAGACTTAACATTGCACCAAAACGCTGCGAAATATTCATCATCTCTTTTAAAAAAACAGTGGCAATGAGCATGGTCAAAGCTGGATTGGTCGCCATGATTAAAGAAGCATTCACCGGTGTGGTACTTTTTAATCCCTCGAAAAAAAAGTAAGAGTAACCAAGCATTCCTACCATCGTCACCAACAAATAGCTCCAAAACTTGGTTTTTAATTTTGTCCATAAATCAGGTGTTTTTGGAAAAATGCATACCAACGGAAAAACCAGGATAAATGAAAACCCAAATCGAATGAGGGCCAATGATAAAGAAGAAAAATGTCCAACCAGTATTTTTCCAACATTAAAATTAAAGCCCCAAAGAATGACGGCCAATAGCGCACAAATAAAAGGAAAAGTTGTTTTGTTTTTCATGAGCAAGCAAAGCTGTAAAAATTTTAACTATTATATCACATTGCATCAAAGACGATAACCTTATCAATTTTTAAAGTTTGTGTCGTATTGCAAAGATTACTCGTCATCGGTTTTGTCACATATCTTTCCCCCAGTTTCCAAATGGCAACACTCACACAATCAGGTCGACACATTAAAAGACAAGGCTCTTCTTTAATTAAAACCTGAGATAATGGATGTTCAACTTTATTCTTCCACAAAATTTTCATTTCTAGTAAATCTTGCCATATACGCATATCCCATAAAGACATAAGAAACATCAATAATGGCAACACCAGCATCAAAGAAAATCCGTTTTGAAATTTTGACACAATCTATACCTTTTTAAAAAATAAGGTGATTGAACTCGAAGTTCAACAAACCCATCATCCATTCGAATTTGAATACCTTTTAAGCCCTCAAGCAACATTTGAGTATGTCCATCATGCTCTAAATAAATTTTATCATTTTTAAATTTCAGCAGTTGTTTTTCATAGACAAATAACCAATAAGGCGGTGTTTTGATATCACGGCCATCTTGAGTAATCGTTAGAGATTTTTCAGGATGAGGTTGGGCATTTGTTACCAACTGTAAATGTCCAGTATAAAATTGTACTGTGTTCATTGATTCAATCCAAATCGGTAAATCATGTAAATACAATGTATTGTCATATTTTTGCAAAGGATATAAACAAGCCAGTGATGAAAAGTTTGTCATCCACTTTGAAAACAACGATTCAAATCCCATTAATTGTCGATATTGAAAAGCCTGTCGCTCTAATTGAAATTGTATACGCTGTTGAAAATCAAAAAGATAAATAAGCCCCCCTAACAAGCTCATCCAAAGCAAACTGATTAAAAGGGATTCTAGTAGAAAATAGGCTTGTATTTTTTTCATGATAAAAATGTGGCCAGAAAAGATTGAATAAATATAATGGTTTGATGTAAACCCTCCATATAAATCCATATCAATAATAAGCTACAAAAAAGCTCTATCCACGCGTTGGACACTTGATTCTCCATCCTTCCATGATGACAAGAAACTATCACAAAACTCAATTTCTGGCAAATATGTAAAGATGTGCTAATTTTAAAATAAGTTTATTGAAGAGCTCTTGTCATGAAACGTCATTCTCTAATTTTATTGAGTATTCTTTTTAGCATTCATCAGCTTGCTTTTGCCCAACACTTTAGTCAAAAAAGTATTAAACAATACATGGCGCATGTATATCATCAATCACAAACCAAACGTCATCATGACTGAAATGTGCTTTTTAAGGTTTTCAACAACCGATCGGTGCCTGATTCTTCTTTATAAAACGATTGTGATTGAGCATCTGTCCAAAATAAAAAACGCCTGTTGTGTGCAGAATCCCTAAATGCAGGTTTTTTTTCTAAAACACTTTTAATATCATGTTCTGAAATTTGTTCTTGATTTTCCAAAGACTTTAATGCCCAATAGGTTCCACTTGCGTGTTTACAGCCAAACAATTGCAAAAAAGAATCCCACGAGCTAAGGCTGGTTTGATAAGTCTGCAAGATGCGTTGATATTCACTTTTACTGATAAATTGCTTTTTTATATGTGCATTAGGAACTTTTAATTCCTCTGCAATAGCTGAAAACAAATCATCGACTTTTGCTTGTTCGTCATGATTTGAGCCTTGAGAGTCTGTTAAAGAGGACAGAATAGATTTCGCAAACTCATTTTCTTCATTGGCCATCAGATTCAATAAGATCAAAGCAAATGTCATGCGATCAGTGAAATTTTGACCATGATGATTTTCATCTATCGCCTTATTATAATATTCTTGAGCAGAGATCTGGTTTTTAATAGAAATTCGATTGATTTTAGAAATATTAAAATACTGAGCAAGATCTGAAAAATCTTCTGAACCTCTGGAGATAGGAGTATCTGATGGCATAATATTTTTTATAATTTCATTGATTAAAATATTCACCTTACACAGTCTTTCTTGAACTGGTTTTTGTAACTGAGCCAACTGTTGGTTAGCATACTCTTGCGTTGTGGTATCATTTTGCATCAAAGTCAATAGAATGATAGTAAAAGTCATTTTCCCTTCAATACTATCATCATGCAATTTCAATTCCCGCGCTTTAAGTAAATAATCTTGAGCATGGACCTCTGATTTTTTCTCTCGCAATATGTTTGAAAATTGCTGAGAAACATAGGGAATCAAGCGTGATAAAGTAGTGTTGGTATTGACAAATGAATCATCACAAGTCATTTGTTCATAAGCACTTAATAAGAGGCTATCTTTAAACAAATTTCCCAATTGTTGAGTGGGAGGTGTTTCACTGAGTTCATAATGTCCCGCTCGCAAGTGAGCATCAACCACCTTCAAATCTAAATTTTCTGGTTTCAGGTTTTTTATTTGACTGTTTTCAGTCACTTGAAAATATAATCCAAAATGCTGATAAAACAATTCGTTCGCTTCGGAAGCATCCAAAGGCATATAGCGTCCTTCAGAACTCAAAGCAATATCAAGTCGTTCATCTCTAAGCGCTTCTAAAATTGAAGAATCAATAAATTCATTATTAAATCTTATCAAATTTCCAACACGCATTTTTTGTTCTTGAGTGTTGCATTTCGAGACCATAAATCGACGAAAAATCGGCGCCAGGATTAGTTCTTGCTCACTATGGGTCCAAGAAGACAATAAAGTGTAAAAATTTGCAAAGGTTAAAGGTTCTTGAAATAGATACCAGTTCTCAAAACAAGTTTTTAGTTCCCGATATGCGTCAATATTTGGGTAGGATGATGCATCAGATTCAAAAGCAATCATCTCTAAATTTTCCAGCAAAGTGGGTAAAGCGCAATTTAAAGAACAATTGAAAAGAAGACCAGAAATTCGTGGCAGTTCCATAGGCATATGCATAGCGACTCTTTTGCTTTAAAAATAAATCTATTGTAACATAAAAAAGCAAAAAAAATCCATTGTTTCAAAAATCGATTGTGGTTTTTTCAATAAAAATTTGGCATGATAAAAGATTATCAAAAACCAAAAGCATCCGATGAAACCTTTCGCTTTTCAAAATTTAGTGGATGATAAAGTCAAACATTTAGCGCCTTATTTGCCAGGACGCTCTATTACCGAAATTCAACAACAATATCATATTCAAAATGTGATTAAATTAGCCAGTAATGAAAATCCCTTAGGCGCCAGTCCGAAGGCATTACAAAAATTACACACCCTCTCTATGGAAAGCTTATCTCTCTACCCTGCAACTACGCAACATCCCTTACTTGCTCATTTATGTGAGTTTCTGGATATTGATAAAGAACAAATTCTTATCACCAATGGTTCTGATGCTGCTTTTTCCCTTTTAATACAAGCATATGCTCGCCCTTTGCAAAAAAAGATTCTCACCCATCAATATGCTTTCATGGGTTATGAAATTCAAGCTGCAAGCTTTGGTCTTGATGCTTTAAAAGCACCTGTTCATCCTGATGACTGGAGTGTCAATATCGAAGCGCTCAAAACATTCTCATCAGAAAAACCAGCACTTGTTTTTATTGCCAATCCCAACAACCCAACAGGTCAAAAAATCTCCTGGGACGTGATTGAAAATCTATTACAACACTTTAACGGTGAAACTCTATTTGTTTTGGATGAGGCCTATTATGAATATGACAATGCGCCCCATCCACAATTATGTGATTTATTAGAATCTTACCCCCATCTCGTCATCACCCGAACATTCTCTAAAGCGTATGGATTAGCAGGCCTTCGAATAGGCTATGTCATCGCCCATCCCGAAATCATTCAAACTCTCAAACATATACAATTGCCTTTTACCATTAATCAATCTGCTCTGATTGCGGCAAATGAAGCCTTAAAGGATCAAGATTTTATTCACCAAACGCAAAGAATTAACCAAGAAGGCATGCAATTTTTACTCGCATCATTGAATAACTTACCACTTATTATACGCGGCTCTCATGGTAACTTCATCACCGTAGAAGACCAAAAACCTATTCTTCCATTGGTTCAATATCTCGAATCAAAAGGAATTATCATACGTGGATTACAAGCCTTTGGTTTGACAAATGTGGCCCGTATCACCATCGGCACTGCGACCCAAAATCAAAGATTATGTCTGTCTTTACAAGATTATTTCAAACAAAAAGGATATCAATAAATGAGTGAATTATTTGAAAAAAAATGCAAAGCTTGTGAAGGAGATGCCAAGGCGCTCAATCATGAACAAATTCACAATCTTTTACCTCAGCTTTCAAAAGAATGGTGTCTTGAGGAAAGCCCCTACCTCCTCAAACGCATGGTACATTTTAAAAACTATTATCACACCATGGCTTTTGTCAATGCGCTTGCCTATATTGCGCATCTGGAAAATCATCATCCAGATTTAAAAATTTCTTACAATCACTGTGAAATCATTTGGCAAACCCACGCTCTCGGTGGCTTAAGTCTCAATGATTTTATTTGTGCATCAAAAACCGAACAATTGTTGCAACGCTAACCAAGGATAATCAAATGTGCTATTCAGCCACAGCAAGTTTTACCGCAAGTGCCTTTTTATTAAGTGCGGGTATTTTTGCTGTGTTTAAAGCACATCGTCAAGCTCCAGAATATCTACTATTGGCGTTAGTACCCATTATTTTTGGAATACAACAAGCTATTGAAGGGAGTGTGTGGCTGCATATTCATACACTCACACCAGCTCTTCTTTATTTGTTTTTTGCCTATTTTTTATGGCCAGGCTATATTCCATACAGTCTCTATTTTATAGAAAAAAATCCAAAAAAAAGAAAGCAATTAATGTATTTAAGCTTAAGCGGCACCTTGGTGGGAATGTGTCTTTATCTCCCCATTCTGTTCAAATGGGTACAGTTAGACATCCTCACTTTATCACATTCCTTGTGTTATAATTTGCAATTACCCTCAATTATCATCTATACACTCGCTGTTTTATATTTAATCTGCATGGTTTGGGCAACTTTCATCTCATCCGATCAACGTTTAAGATTCTTTGGCATAATGTTAACCTTCTCTTACATCATGAGTTATCTATTTTTTCGGTATGCCTTCACGTCTGTCTGGTGTTTTTTAAGTGCCTGCTTGTCTATTTTCATTATTTATATTATCTGAAATTCGGCACTTCATTAAGGAAACCTTAAGCTTATAGTGCTAAGATAAGTTAATTTTATAAACAAAGAGTTATAAGTTAATGCATAGCATTCAATCTCAATATCTCGATATTCTCATTCCTGGGTTCACTTCACTTGCGCCATCGATAAAAAATCAATTTGAAAATGAAGAGCTTTGGCAAGAACTCATCAGACAGATTGGTATAATTGAAGAAGAGTCTAAACGCACTTCATGGTTTGTGTTTTCAAGCATTAACCAAGACCAAGTCACTCAGAGATTAAATGTCCTTAAAACTGACTTTGATGCGACCTTTCAAAACATTTATAACGCGATTCAAATAGAACGTTACCCTTTTTTGAAGTTTTTAAAGGAAAACAACACCAATTTTTTAAATTTAGCGCCCACTGAACTAGCGTATCGTCTTACACAACTAAAAATGGACTTCTTTCAATATCGATTCAAAAATATTCCTTTTCTTCGCGAAAATGAAGCATGCTTGGCATTATGGAATGAGTGTTTTGAGATTCCCATCGAAAGTATTGATTCGATTGAAACGCTGCATGAGTGCACCACCATTCTCGAAGTCAATATCCTAGAGCATTGGATTTTTACCCAAATCAATGCTGTTATCGAAGAGTGTTTATCCAATTCTCACGAACTTTTTTTAAAAATTAAAAAACTCTCTCACAACATTTCCCAAAACCCACAACAAGAAGAAATACTTGCGCCCCTGATACAAGATATTCAACATCGAGTCAGTCATAAATTACAGGATTTTATTATACCGACAAGCGAACAAAGTTCCATGTCCATCCGCCAAATGTTTACTGATATATTGGGAACCTTATCAGATAATCTGCCTAACGAAGTCGCCGAAATCGCAGATGTTCACGCCATCATTCAAGCATCGGGCTTCTCAACACAGAATGAGTACTCCCATTTGGCCATTCTTGATTTTGTTAACTATATCAAATACACCGAAGAAATTAAAAATATCAAATACATTAGCTATGCTTTTTTACGCCCTCTATTGCCATTGTATTGGGAATTGGTTTACATTTCAAAGCAACCCAAAACCATAATGAACATCATTCGATTAATCATGCCATTGGTTCTTTTAACAGGATATTTAATTGCCATCGATACTCTGTTTAAAACAATTCCCGCTTTGATAGCATTATTAAGTATCGTACATGCACCTGAAATTGCGATAATTCTCACTATGGTGATCGGTATCTATGTCGGTTTAGTCGCCATGTCATATGGCTATGAGAACATAAAAGTAGCTCATCAATATCTCACGAATATGTATTATGGTGGTCAATATAAAACGCCTGTTTATCAAATTAACAAACGTATGCAAGATATTTTTGGAGAAGAATTGGCTAAAGATATCCATATATTTTACATTGAAAACATGCAAAAACTGGATATGGATATTCAAGAACTAGAACACAAAGAAATACATAGTGGTCTTGATCAAAAGGGATTGGATATTCTCCAAAACAACCAAAATACTAGAAAGAAAATGGAGCTAGAATGGATGGGGATCCATCATCTAACAAAATTAGCAACCGACAAAGTAAAAACTCATGTTAAAGCTCGATTACAAGAAAAAATTAAAGAAAAAGCTGAAATATTTAAGACCACTAAATCCGCCGACTTGGACGAACTTTCTGTTACAATACATGAAAGCGTCAAAGGCAACACCACATCTATTTCACTTTTTCAACCCAAATGCTTAAAGATTAAAAGTGAAATAGAAAATCTGGTGGCTCTGAGAAACAGCATACATTAAGGTTCTTCGCTAGCGAACTTGGGTTTAGGTATAAAATCTTTTCTATCTAGACCCAACCAAATTGCAAGACTTCCTGCGACATAAATTGATGAATATGTACCAATCACAATACCAATGGCCAATGCCAAAGAAAAGCCTCTCAAACTTTCACCACCTAAAAACAATAAAGCCAACACGACAGACAAAGTTAAAAATGAAGTCATGATGGTGCGCGATAGTGTTTGATTGATGGATAAATTCATAATTTCACTAGCAGCTGTTCGTCGGACTTTCAGAAAGTTTTCACGTACTCGATCAAATACAACAATGGTATCATTCAAAGAATAGCCAATCACAGCTAATAGAGCAGCCAATGCCTTCAAATCAAATTCAACCCCAAACCAAGCAAAAACGCCCAAAATCAGCATGGGATCATGAATTAAAGCCAATCCAGAACTAATCGCCAATCTATATTCAAATCGAAATGCAATATAAATCATGGTAGCCAACAACGCGACCACCACGGCAATAATACCTTTGGTTGCCAACTCACTACCGACTTGTGGTCCAATAAAATTCACTTGATCAATTTTATCTTCAGGAAAAGTTTGCAGCAACACCTGACGAATTTTATTAACTTGATCTGCAGAATTAGCCTGCAGACTTATTAAAACATCGTGTGAGTTACCATAAGCCATCACCTGCGGATCTGCAAAACCAGCGCTTTTTAATTGTTGGCGAATATGAGGTAAATTCGCGACTTCCTTAAAAGACATTTCAATTTGTGTGCCACCGGTGAAATCAAGCCCCCAATGAAGTCCTTTGGCAAATAGACCCGCCATGGAAATCACCATTAAAATCACAGAAAATATGGCATTGAATTTACGCCAACCCATAAAATCAAAACTAGAGTTCGGATTAAACCATTCCATAATATTAGATTCCTATAGAAATTTTATTGACTTTGCGACCACCATAAATAGCGTTCACCATTGTTCTGGAATAGGTCACACCAGAAAGCATCGAGGTGACCAGTCCCAGACAAAGGGTAATTGCAAATCCTTTAACTGGACCTGAACCAAAGGAAAACAATATCAAACCCACAATAAATGTGGTGACATTAGCATCCAGAATGGTCGCAAATGCACGTTCATAACCGGCATGAATGGCAGCTGGAATACTCAACCCCAATCGCAATTCTTCACGAATACGTTCATTAATCAAGACGTTGGTATCTACCGCCATACCCAAAGTTAATACAATGCCCGCAATACCCGGCAGCGTTAAAGTTGCGCCTATTAGAGATAATAATGCCACCAAGAAAATCAAATTCAACATCAGGGCTATATTAGCAATAACACCAAATACTCGATAGTAAACAAGCATCAAACTCAAAACAATCAACATTCCCACCATTAAAGACATGATCCCGGCATGAATATTTTCTTGCCCTAGAGAAGGACCTATGGTTTTTTCCTCAACTGTAAAAATTGAAGTGGGTAATGCACCGGAACGCAATAATATGGCTAATTTCGTGGCTTCTTGTTGATCGCCTATGCCTGTGATTTGGAAATCCTTGCCCAATTGTGAGTTAATCACGGCGTTGCTAATGACACGCTCATGACGTTTGACAATCACTTCACTGCTCGAACCCACTTGTACCGATTCTGTTTTAGTCTCCACATAAACAATGGCCATGTGATGTCCAATGTGCTCACGTGTAATTTTACTAAATAGCTTCGCTGCATTGGCATGAATTGAAATATTAACCGACGGCGTTGAACTTTGACTATCCATCCCCGATGTGGCACTGGTCACCGCATCACCATTTAGAATGATTTCTTTATGCAATAGAATGGGTCTTGAATCCATGAAAAATAATAAGCTATCAGCTGGAATATTACCTGTTCTTAAAGCAAGATTGGGATCATGAAGTTCATCCATCAATCGAAACTCAAGTGTTGCTGTACCTCCCAAAATAGATTTGGCGCGAGCGGCGTCTTGAATGCCTGGTAAATCAACTGATATACGATGTTCTCCTTGTTGCTGTACTACAGCCTCTGCAACACCTAACTCATTGATGCGATGACGCAAAATATTCATGGTTTGCTCAACGGTTAATTGACGCAATTGATGTAAATAAAAAGGTGTCATTTGCATATGTAACCAATGATGTTTAACATCGATGGTGGTGACATAGTCGGAGAAATTTTCCTCTAAAGCACGTTTTGCTGTTTCAAGCATCTCCTGCTCACGAAGACGTATCATAATACCTTGATTGACTTGATAGCGTATGCCTGAATAATAAATCTTTTTAGTTCTTAAAAAATTAGCTACTTCTTTTTGAGTATCTTCATGTTGATGTATGAGGACGGTATTCATATCTACATCAAGAAGGAAATGCACGCCTCCTTTTAGATCTAGACCTAAATTCATCGGTTTTGCACCAAAAGCTTTGAGCCAGTTGGGCATGCTCGATTGCAAATTCAAGGCAACGGTATAATCTGTGCCGAGTTGATGTTGCAACATATCACGAGCCTTTAATTGAGAGTCGGTATCTTTAAATACCAAATCTAAATTTTGTCCATCCACTTGAATTTTAATCGTTTCCAAATCAGCAGCACTCAAAATTTTTTGCACTTGAGACTGAAGGTTTTCTACACCAACAGTTTTAGGTCCTGAAATTTCAACAACCGGCATCTCACGATAGACATTTGGCCAAGCATACACAAAGGCCAAACCCAAAAGGCTGGCCAAGCCCAATATTTTAAACAATGAATTTTTATTACCCATGGCTCATCTTATTATTGTTATTAAATTAAGATTTTTTTAATGCGTTCAAAGTTCCCTTTGGCAATACACTTCCAATGGCTTGACGCTGAATCACAATATTGACATCTTTTTGGATACTTAACGTAACAAATTGTTCATCTAATTGAACAATTTCACCCACAATGCCTCCACTGGTCACAATTTCATCACCAGCTTTAATTTTTTTCATCAATTCACGATGTTCTTTTGCACGTTTGGATTGTGGACGAATGATCAACAAATAAAAAACCACAAAAATCCCCGCCATCATCAAAAGAGATGATGTGGTTTCCATTGCAGCGGGTGCACTTGCTGTTTGTGCTATAGCATCAGAAATAAAAAAACCCATGAAAAACTCCTCATCGTTAAACAAAAATATTCCACATCATAACGGGAAAACCTTGAATGGTAAATGCTGCTATCTAATTTTTCTAAAAATGAGAACAACCCAAAATCACACCGCTCGAATTCCATTCAATTGAGCAAAAAATACATTATGTTCAATCAACATTCTTTGAGCTAGGAGTGGCGTATGCTGCAATAAATGATGAAAATAAGCACGCGTAAAACCCTGGGAACAGGTTTGACAATGACAATGTTCATCAAGCAAGCGCAAATCCCTTTCAAAAGAGAGATGCAAAATTTCAAAGCAACCTTCATGGCTATCAATCAGACCTTGATAAGCATCTTGTGCAGGCTTATCAGAAATAGGCGCTTCTTGAAACAACGGTAAAGAGATATTTAAAGAAGAGGCATCGCCAACCCAAGCGACCGCGCCCAAGCTTAAAAGCCAAGTTGCAAAATCTGATGGTTCTATTGTTTGACGAGCACCATCAACTTTTCGATAAACAATTTGTTTTTTACTATTCCATTCTAAATACCGCACATCTAGAATATATGGGCCTGGTGATTGCAGTTTCATAGACGGGCGTTTCAACAATTCACCAATATCAAAAGCATACAAGGTGCATCCCGTTGCTAGCCACTGCTGAGGAGTCAGGGTTAATCCTGCCACTGAATTTAAAATTGGAACAAATTTCACAGAAAGTCCTTAAATAAATAAACAAGCATCGCCATAACTAAAAAAACGATAGGATTGGGCAACTGCTTCTTGGTATACTCTAAGCATTTCATCTTTGCCAATCAAAGCGCTCACCAGCATCAATAAAGTCGACTCTGGTAAATGAAAATTAGTCATCAATCCATCGATCACTTTGAAGCGATAGCCTGGAGTAATAAATAGATTGGTCAGACCCGATAATTGCTTAAAATCATCACGCGCAGCACTTTCCAAAGCGCGTAGTGATGTGGTCCCCACCGCGATCACTCGACCACCTGAGGCTTTGGTTTGTTTAATTTGAGCAATAAGTTCAGAGGAAACCTCATACCACTCATGATGCATGACATGATCTTCAATTTTATCCGCGCGAACCGGCTGAAAAGTACCTGCACCAACATGCAAAGTGATATGCGCGATTTCAATGTGTTTATCTTTGAGTTTTTGCAACAACACTTCATCAAAGTGAAGACCTGCGGTAGGAGCTGCTACCGAGCCTTCATACTTTGCAAAAATGGTCTGATAGTCATGCTTGTCGTTTTCCTCATCATGACGTTGAATATAAGGTGGCAAAGGCATATGTCCCACATGATTGAGCATTTCAACAATTGAACCATTTAGCTCGACTTCGAATAAATCTCCGACTCGACCTAAAACCTTCATCTGCCATTTATCGTTAATATAAATTTCAGCACCAGGTTTAGGCGACTTACTAGAACGGATATGACAAAGCATGACCTGAGACGACAACATGCGCTCTAAAAGAACTTCAATTTTTCCACCGGTTGATTTTTTAGCAAAAAAACGTGCAGGTAAAACTTTAGTATTGTTAGAAATCAGTAAATCACCTTCTTGGAAATAATCAACAATTTCCAGAACTTGCTGACGATGCTGAATTTCATTGGTTGCCATCAAATAAGCCAACAAACGCGCAGAATGTCTTGGTGATGCGGGATATTGCGCAATCAAATGCGCAGGTAAATCATAATAAAAATCTTGACGATACATCGAAAAACCCACAAAGAGAAAGGCTAAATTTTAACAAAAAATATCAAGATTTACAAAATAACCATCACACAAAAGATATTCTTGCCAAAAATGAATCGAAGTATTCTAATCAATCAACTGTAGTATTCGATTTAATGCATGTTTCTCTTGTTTTTTCGGCTATAAGCCCTTCTTTCACCATCCTTTTTCCAGATACCCTATCAAGATTTTGTGGAATTGGAGAAAGAACAGGAGAAATAAATCGTTTATCAGCAAAACTGTATTCGGCAATGATGATCATTATTGCAAGACTTAAAATTAATAAACTGCTTTTCATGTTGGTCTCATTTCTATCAACCATTGACTTATTTTTAATATAGATAGGATTAAGAATTAATCAAGCAAGTTGAGTTGTTTACTCATGCCTGGACTTATAGAAGGTTCTCCTCCAAACTAAAAGCAAAATGAGCCTTTAAACTTGGAGAATCAAATGGAAAACCTGCATCAATATTTTATGCAAGAAGCTATTAACGAAGCGCAAAAAGGCCTTGATGAGCAAGGTATTCCGATTGGTTCTGTATTGGTTCTTGATCAAAAGATCATCGGACGCGGCCACAATCAAAGAATTCAAAAAAATAGTACAACACTGCATGGTGAAATGGATGCATTGGAAAATGCAGGACGACTCACCCCCGAGATTTATCAAAAGTCAATTTTGTACACCACCCTTTCCCCCTGTCCCATGTGTACCGGTGCTATTTTATTGTATAAAATCCCGCATGTAGTCATTGGAGAACATCAAAATTTCATGGGTGAAGAAGCTCTTCTTCAGCAAAAAGGCGTCAAAGTCACCGTTCTCAACGATGCTCAATGTATTCAGTTGATGAAAGATTTTATTCAAAAAAATCCAAAAATATGGTTTGAAGATATTAGTGAAGTTTGAGCAAAAAACATAAAAAGACTTGCATTCTATTTATAATATGCATATATTATAGTCAATTTTTACGATTATTGAGGAATATCATATGTTTAAAAATCTCATTGCCATCTCTTTAGTTGGTTTCTCGAGTATCATGCAAGCAGCCGCTCCCAAACAACTGATTACGCACAACCATACCAATGTTGAATCCAACGCTTTCATCAATGGCACTATTGCTTCACGTCACCCTACCAAGGCCTATAGTGATAATAAAGTATTCTGGGCTTCTGTAAAATTAGCCTGTTATGGACATATCACCAACAATCAATGTCAAGCTTTGGTGAAAATGGCATCCGATACTGCTACTCCCATTGATTTGGGCTGGTTGACCGTCGATTTAGTCACCGGCGATATTACGCCAAAATATGTTGCTGGAAATGGCTACCATTTGATAGTTGATGGACCAGGCGAAACCTCTTTATATCAAGATTAAAAAGGCAAAAAAAAGAGGACTCAGTCCTCTTTTTTTATATTCGCCTTTTATATTCGCCATTTAACACCCAAGGCAAGCAATTGTGCATAAGCATGTCCTGTCGCATTCACAACCACCCAATTACGTTGATCTAATACTTGAGTTTTATTGATAACGGCATCTTCTAGAGGCCATAAATAGCTATAACCCACATCAAAACCCCATGCATCATTTGGTTGCCAATGCGCACCAATTGCAACAGCATATTTATTGACATCAGGTAAACGTGTATCCCTATCAATATCATTAGTTGGCGTTTGATCCCAGCCTGTGCCGCCTCTAAGTTCCCACTTATCGGTGATCTTATAATTTGCACCGAAAGCCAATCTTAAGGCGTTCCGATAATTTTGAATAGCTGTTGCATTTTGTAAAATAATGTCATTGTCTGGAATAGAGGCGATAGGAATATTATGCAAGGTAATTGATTGAAAAGATGACCATAAACTATAAACAACAGAGGCCATCACATCAAGCTTATCATTGACCTTTTGAAATAAGCTCCAAGTCATGATATCTGGAAATTTAACCGGATCAGCATATAAACCATCAACACTAATAAAAGCCTGGTTATTGAAAAAATCTTTATCTGCAAATATTCCCTGGAGTTGAGATGAACCTTTAAAATCATGGGTAACACCATAAAGATAATTAAACCCAAAACGGCTGCGATCATCATTCCATTTAAAAAGATAACCGGCATGAAAACCCATTCCAAAAGAGTTTCCATGATTTCTAACAACTGTATCCCACTCCGTTACCGGTACATCAGGCACCAAAATGGGTAAAATCGCCGGCGCGCCGACGACGCTATCAAAATTGACATTGGCCCATTGAAAATCAATCCCCAGACCCACCGAAAAATTTTCACTGATCAAACCACCCACTTCTGGAGCAAAATCAATGACGCGTAAATTACTATAAGTACTGGCATAACGAACGGCTGAATCTTCAGGCCAATTAGAAGCAAGCCCCATGGGTGCGACAATGCTCAAACCATAAACAACTTTATCCCCCACTGGTAATGCAAAATGCAAGTTGGGAACAATCGCTTCGCGCCCCCCATTGAGATTTTGAAATGATTCGGTATAGGGTCCATATAAAAGGGGATCAGTATCATCATTGGGATCATATTGATATAAACTGGATGTACCAGTGATACGTGCCACGGGATTAACACCAACAGCCCCACCAATAAACTCTGGCTTTTTAAGTAAAATTAGCGCTGCGGGGTTGTACCAGCCAACAGAAGCATCTCGACCTTCAGCCGCAACACCGGCGGCAAAATTCTGAACGGCTGAAACACTGCCTTCGGTATACAACGAAAAACTACCCGCTTGAATAGAGGTGCTAACACCTAAACATAACAAATACGAACACCACTTATTGTAAGAAAATTCCATAACATTTATTTTTTTTATAAAAAAATTGAAAAAAGATCATAATTGAATATCACTGAAAGTCAATCAATTCCATTCGTTTTAAAAAATTTTGAAGGTAATTTGATTGCATATAAAGTTACAAAATGTTAACTTCAAATTTTGCCCTTCATTCATCGATCATGCATACCATTATCTCGAAATTTGGTGGAACCAGCGTCTCTTCAAAAAAAACTTGGGATAACATCGTGCAGATTGCACGCCTCCATATTGCCAATGGACTCAAACCCGTTTTAGTATGTTCAGCACGTTCGCATGCATCGAATATGCTGGAAGAACTTATTCAAAAAGCACTGATTAAAAATCATCTCGAACTATTGCAACAATTTAAAACTCTACACAGCGATTTAGCAGAGGAATTGGCTTTATCACCCCAAATTATTGATGAAGAATTTCAAATCCTCGAACAACTACTAACCGGGATCTCACTGTTGCAACATATTCCTGCCAAAACACATGCACAAATCATGAGTTTAGGTGAAATCATGTCGACCAAACTGGGCCAACAATATTTGGAAAATCAAGGTTTAAATACCCTCTGGTATGATGCTAGACAGGCTATTCTTACAGACAATCATTCCCATGATGATATGGTTAATTATTGTCAAGCACGATGCATTCCCCACGCGAATCCCACATTGCAACAAGCATTCATTAACCATCCGGCCCAAGTGATTATCACCCAAGGGTTCATTGCTTCCAATAACACCGGAGAAACAGTCCTTTTAGGACGTGGTGGCTCGGATACCTCGGCCGCTCTTTTTGCGGCCATTCTCGAATCAACTCAATGTGAAATCTGGACCGATGTTCCTGGCATTTATACCGCCAATCCTCATCAGTTACCACAAGCACGTCTTTTAAAACAATTAAACTATGATGAGGCACAAGAAATTGCATCCATGGGCGCTAAAGTATTGCACCCCCGAGCCATCTCTCCCGTTCGTGCTGCTGAAATCCCCATGTCTATCAAATACACTTGGAACCCAGAACATCCTGGCACTCTCATTACCCTTGATAGTGATCTTGATGCACCGCCTGTCAAATCTATTCAAATCAAATCCAGTATCACAGTGATTTCACTCGACACCAGCACCATGTGGCAACAAAGTGGCTTTTTAGCGAAAATTTTTGAAATATTTGCCAAGCATCATTTTTCCATCAACTTGATCAGTACTGCCGAATGCAATGTCACGGTAACGCTCGATGGTCAAGCGCATCCCCGCCAAGACTTACAAAAACTTATCGATGATTTACAACAAGTATGTAAAGCCAAATTAATTGAGCCATGCAGTGCCATTAGTTTAATTGGTCATCCAATTCGCCGTATACTTCCCCAATTGGGCGCTGGTTTTGAACTCTTTAACGACCAACAAGTTCATTTAATTAGTTTGGCTTCTAATGATTTAAGCTTAAATATTGTTGTTGATGAATCCAAAGCCGATAAACTGACTCAAGAGCTGCATCAATTGTTGATTGATAATAATCCGCAAAGTTATTATTACTCTAAAAGCTTCCAAGAGGAGTTTAATCCTGGGCCTGAAGCGCCTAAACCCTGGTGGATAAAATACAAAGAACAACTCATTGTCTTTGGACAAGAACATGCACCATGTTATGTTTATCATCCAGAGGTACTCGCTAAACAAATTCAAGAACTTCAAAAAATAGAAAGTATCGATCAAATTTTTTATGCCATGAAAGCCAACGCGCATCCTGATTTATTAAAAATAATTCATGATAGTCAACTTCGTTTTGAATGCGTATCTCAACCTGAAATTGAGCGTATCATTGAGCTCTTTCCGCAAATTGACCGAAAAAGAATTTTATTTACTCCCAATTTTGCTCACCAAAGTGAATACCAATTTGCGCTTAATGAAGGTGTTATTTTAACCATTGATAGCTTATATCCTTTGGAAAACTGGGGACACCTATTTTCCCAAAAACAGGTGTTTTTAAGAATTGATCCGTGTATTGGTGCAGGGCACCACAAATATGTATCCACCAGTGGAGATGAGTCGAAATTTGGCATCACCATTCAAGATATTCCAAAAGCTAAACAGTATGTCTTAGATCATCAAATTGAGGTCATGGGTCTTCATGCCCATGCCGGTAGTGGTATTTTATCCCCACAATTATGGCCAGATACCGCCACATTATTATTATCTTTGGTGCATGAATTTCCCAAAATTCAAGCGATTAATTTAGGTGGTGGACTTGGCGTTGTTGAACGTCCCGGACAAATACCACTGGATTTAGACACCATTGAAACCCAATTACATGCTTTGAAGAGTCAATTCCCGCATATTCAAATCTGGCTAGAACCAGGGCGTTTTTTAGTCGCGGAATGCGGCGTTATTTTAGCCAAGGCGACACAAGAAAAAACCAAAAACAAGGTACGTTTTGTCGGTATTGAAATTGGTATGAATAGTCTAATACGCCCGGCGTTATATGGCTCTTATCACCAGATTGTCAATCTCTCTCGTTTAGATGATGCTCATAAAAGTTTTGCCCATGTCGTCGGCCCCATTTGTGAATCTTCAGATACTTTGGGATATGATCGCATGCTACCGCAAACGCATGAAAATGATATCATGTTAATTGCCACCACCGGTGCTTATGGTTATTGTATGAGTTCTCATTATAACTTACGCCAACCGGCTGCCGAAAAAATATTTACTGTTGAGTAATGATGGATTTAGATGCAAGACAACAAGCGCTGTTAACCGGCAAGTCCTTTATTGTCCAAGCACCAGCAGGATCTGGTAAGACTGAGTTACTCACACAGCGATTTCTTGCTCTTTTGGCAACGGTAGATGAGCCAGAACAAATATTGGCTCTGACTTTTACGCGAAAAGCAGCCCAAGAAATGGCGCATCGTATTCTTCAAGCTTTACATGATGCCAAGATTCAAACCCCGCTTAAAAGTGAACATCAAAAAGCCACACGACTTTTAGCTGACCAGGCACTTAGGCAATCAGAAAAAGGAAATTGGAAACTTTTAGAAAATCCGCAACGTTTACGCATCAAAACCTTCGATGGTTTTTGTATGGAAGTTTATCAGTCTATCCCGAAAGAAGAATCCGCCACTTTATCCAATCTACAAATTGATCCCAAACCCATCTATCATCAGGCAGTACAAAAATGGTTTCAATATTGTCGTGAAAATATCCAATATCACGACGCTTTAAAAGTCCTCATTCGTCAAGAAAATAATCAGCTACATCGGCTTTTTAAAAAATTGGTCGACAGTCTCTATACAAGAGATCAATGGTTGCCTGCAATTGCTGTACAAAAAGAGCAGAGCTTAGAAGAGCATCAGGAGGCCCTGGCCACATTGGCTGATTATCACTGGCAACATTTAAATAGAACACTTCCGCCCAAAATACAGAATGATTTAATCCATTTGATTCATCAATATCATGCATATGTCCCAGAGGGTTTTCCAGAATTAAAAGGCATCCATTCCCTAAATGACTTAGATGGCTCATCAATCAAAGCACTGCGTCAGCTCTTACTCACAAGCACTCAATCCATTCGTAAATGTTTTGATCATTATGTGGGTGTTAAACAAAAAAAACCTTCAGAACCAGCCTATGCAGTTCTCAAGGAAGACAGTGAAGCATTTTTAAGTCAATTACATGGATATGAAGAATTCATTGAAAAACTTTTAATTTTATGTGAAATGCCCCATCCAGATGAAATTGATATCGATTGGGAAAGTCTACATGCTTATTATCAGCTTTTACCTATTCTGGCTGCTTATTTAAACATGGAATTTGAAGAACAAGAATCCATGGATTATATCTATGTGGCCAATCAAGCACTTTATGCTTTACAAACTACAGATATCAGTTTGTATTTCGAAGAAAAACTCCATCATTTATTGATTGATGAATTTCAAGATACATCAAGTTTACAACTTCGGTTAATTGAACAACTGACTGAAAATTGGTCGCAAGAACAACATAAATCGCTTTTTTTAGTTGGCGACCCAATGCAATCGATTTATCGATTTCGAAGTGCACAAGTCGGCATTTTTTTGCAAATCCAGCAACAAGGTTTATGCAATATCCCCCTTACTCCGTTGTATTTATCTCAAAATTTTCGATCCAATGCCAACTTGATTCAACATTTCAATCAAGAATTTGAAATAATTTTTCCTAAAGTTGAACAAATTGAGCTGGGTGGTGTTCGCTTTCATCCAGCTCACCCTACCCAGATGGCCGATGATAATTGTTTTGTGCAAACAAACTTTTATCAGGATAGCCAGGAACAATCACACGCGATTATTGAAATCATCCAAGAGGCTCTTTTACAAAAAGATCTTCGTGTAGCCATTTTGGTGCGTTCGCGCACTAAACTTCCTGATATTTTAAATCGTCTAAGAAATGAACAGATGGCTTATTCAGGCGTGGATTTATTTCCATTGGGTGAACGTTTGTTTATTCGGGATTTATGGAATTTAACTCAATTATTTTTAGAACCCGGTCAAAGGGTTCATGAGTTGGCCGTTCTGGCAAGCCCCTTGTGTGGATTGAGTCTCCTAGAGCTCGAGGAAATTGCGCGTCTTGAACCCAAAGCAAGTCTTTTTGACAGTTTAAAACGAACATCTTATCCTCTAAGTCCAAGACTGGATTTTTTCCTCAAAACCTATCAAAGCGCCTATCAAGAGCGAGAACAGCTTCCTTTATATGAATGTATCGAACAACTGGCCTCAAAACTTTCTTTTTTCAAAACATTGCATGATTTTGAAAAAAAAGAGGCTTTTTTATTTTTTGATATCCTAGAAAATGCTTGTGAAAAACAAATCATGCCGAGCAGCAAAGATATTCAGGAGAAATTAAAACAAACCTTTGTATCTTCTTTTCAAGGGACTCAAATCCAAGTTATGACCATTCATAAATCCAAAGGCCTAGAGTTTGATTGGGTAATTTTACCAGATATGGGCACTAAAACCAGAAATTCAGACAAAACCCTTTTCAATACTTACAATAATCCTCAAACCGGTAGAACTTTTGTTTTACCCAATCATCAACACCCAAACTTAAAAATTTTGGATGCTTTTAATCAAAAGCAAGAGGCCTATGAAGCACAACGGATATGCTATGTCGCCTTTACTCGAGCCAAAAAAAGATTATACTGTCTCGATTCTCAAGAAACCCCTCAAAAAAACTCCTTTCGAGCCTTGTTTCAACCAAAGGCTTTTCAAAAAGGTCAAATTACTCGCCAAACACAACCCAGTCAAATAGATGGTAAAGCTTCTCTGAAACGTATTCCGGAAAAAAACTACATACAACATCATCCTCCTCAACCTTATCATCATCCAGGAATGCCTTTTGAAAACCATCTTTGGGAAAAACAACTAGGAATAGCAGCACATCGCATTTTACAATGGATTTGTGAATTTCATCCTCAAGCGACACAAGACATTCCTTGGCAACTCGCCACACAAATATTTAAAAGCCAAGGATTTTCAGATGCCGATGGTCAAAAAGCACTTCAACAAATCCAACAATGGCTAATACCCAGCTTAAATCACCCCAAGGGGCAATGGATAACGCAAAGTCATTCATTTGAAAAAAATGAATTTGAACTCCTTTACCAAGATGAATCAATTGTTCGCCAAATAATTATCGATAGGTTATTCATCGATGAAGGACGTTTATGGATCATTGATTTTAAAACTAAAAACCATAAGCCTGAATATCAAATACAACTTGAGCGCTATGCCAAAGCCATCCATACACTGTATCCAGAATACCCCATCCATTGTGGTTTGTTTTTTATTGCCACCCAGGAATTTATACCTTGGACGTATAAAGAAATCATGACTTCTGTTTAAAGTTTCACAAAAAACTCAAAATGAATGTATAATAAACATATAAACAACTTTAAAACCAGGCATCATGTTCAATTCTATTGAGAATTTTAAAGAAGATTATGTCATCCAACTTATTCAACCACTCATCGATTTAAATATTCCGATGATTTGCAAGATGATTGAAACATCTATTTATTCGATTAATGATGATGGACGCTTTGAATATCAAGAATATTTCACACATAGTCGATTTCATGAATATTTAGAAGCAAAAAAACTGCCCATCAATGCTGAGAACATACGATTTCTAAAAAGCTTCCCACAACCTGTAATCCCGTTTTATGAGTTACTTGAAACCTTAAAGGTTGTCAGCAATACTTTCGAAGAACTGGGAACCATTCCCTTGGTGGGCATCGAAGGGACCCTGCGTTTACCTCAAAATGCATGGACCTTAATTCAAATCAATATACCCTTGATTTACCAACGCCTCAATCAGCTCTCTAGAAGTCATATTTTAATTCATCAACTACTACAACCCCTGCTTAATCCTACAAAAGAACTTTTAGTTCAAACTCAAGCATCAGCAATAGGAGCAAGTGAGCACCTTAATCAACTCTATACGTCGAATCAAGATAGTTTGAGTTTAATGCTGCCCAAACAAGAAGGTGGTCTTGCCGTAATGACCAAACTCGTGATTCTCATGCCTCATTTTCTCAAAGAGCTGACACAATATATTGAACGCGGTGATACTAAAATTAATTTTGATCCGAATAGTTCTGAAATCATTGAATTAGAAAATATTTATGTTACAGCCCTTCATAATATAACCGACCCCAATCAAACAACCATACAAGGTTTAATCAAACTCATAGAAGTATTACCCAAAACCATTTCAAATATCTTGAAAGAATCAATGCCTTTGGCAGAGGCGTCTGCTGAAAAGTTAATCCAACTCAAAAACCAACTGGAAAAACAATTTTTTCAAATTCAAGCATCCTTGGAAAAAATTGAAGAAAACTTAGGTTTAAAAAAAGATACTTTAATCACCCCTTACAAACAAAATAAAGAGTTTTTAATTGACACCCTCAATCAAACTATTCCAATTTTTCAAAAATTACCAGGTCAGTTAGCCCCTTATGCAAAACTCACCAATTTCATCAGTGAAATTAGCTTAGTGCCCAATTTAGATGACATTAAAAACACCCCAAAATCTGCTGCAAGAATCGTTCGTCAAGCAACCAAAGCCATCCAAAATACGCTTATCGACCCCAAAATATCTTCAGTTGCAAAACCTATAGAAAAAAAAGACATTTCATTGAACCTCTTACAATTGGAAAGACTCAAACGATTTAAAAAAATCAACGTCTTTCAGAAAAATCGCTATGAAGCCTTTATAGAATTTTTTAAGGTACTCCATAATGCGAAAAAATATCCCGTCTCGCAAAACATTCAAGCCTTTGAAAACTTCTTGATATCGACCATCAATGGTCGATATTACTCGATGGTGAAAACGATACAAGACCTCTCAGAGCAACAAAAAACCTCACTTAAAACCTGTTACCCTTATATTCAAGAGTTTTTTCAAGTCGAATCCCCTCATTTAGATGCAGCCATCGTCCAATGTCTTGAAGCCAAAGATGGTGATGGACATGTTTACATGCCCAACCAAAGCTCCGATGCTCATTATGTTATGAGACTGCTCTTTATGGCAGGCATTTTTCAATACCTTGGGACCTATTGCATTCAATCAGATTTTAATTGGATTTCTGGCGCCATGATGTTCTTATACATCACTTATCTTTACACCTATCCACTTTCCAATCAATTGGATGTCATTTTAAAACATCAAAAAACCATTGAAATCGGAATTGGACAAAACCAAACACACGAAGATAGACAAATCGAAACGATTAAGGAAAGATTTAAAGAAGAAATACCTGCTTTGAATATTACCGAATTCAGTCAAACCATCACCATACCTGAATTAATTCCAACGATTCAAAAACCTTATGATTCTGCATTTACACTCTTGAAAAAAAACCGCCCCTCTCAAAATATATCTGATTTTTTACAAAACTCTCTTTATCCACTTCTTAAAAAAACATTAAACAAACAAAAACTAAAACAACTTTTCAGTGATGAGAATCAACCCATCGAACACCTACCCTTCGCATTTTCATACAAAGATGATGAGCTCATTCAAAGTTACAAACAGTTAATCAATGCGTTTTATCACTTAACATTAACGCTAGAGGAACTAGAGAAAGTCGATGAACATGTCTACAATGAGGACAACTCCATCATCTTACAAAGTTGGAATGTGGTCAGTATTCTGCTGCCGATTTTAACTTCTGGCTTACAAACCATCAATGAAATTCAAAACTCATTAAAAAATCCACGGCTTGTCGAGGCTAAAGAAGAATGTTTAGCGTGTATAAACGATGTCAAAAGCATCATCAATGTCAGGTACCCTATCACAAGACTTTCTAATCCTATAAATGCAGCACAAGAAGAACACTTCGATGCTTATCAGTCCTGGTTGACATCTCAAGAGACTTATCAGAGAAAAATTCATAAAAAAATCCTTCCAATCGAAAATCAAATTCCTCAAAATCCTCCAACTAAAATCACTCCGACTGACAATAAAGCTAAAAGTCTGACAGTTAAAGACCTGGTGGATACATCGACAAAAAGTTTGATAATCATTGATTCATTACATCAAAAGCTCTTTGATAAAAAATCAGATCCATCAATTCAAGAGCTGAAGGATAAGTCGATAGTAACGTCTAGAGAATTTATTAAAGAATTGAGACGCTTAATTAAAGTCCATATCCATCGAGGTGAAAAACGCAAAGGGCGAGTTAGTATTCATTACATTAAATCCTTTGTCATTGATAAGAATAGTATTAGCAATTTATTCGACACTTTTAGTAAATCCAAACCTTTGGATACGCTCAATTTTATTGACGGGTTTGTCCAAGTCTGTGAAGAGCTTTACTTAAGCCATCAGGAAGCTACTCTCACGTCTATTCTCCGAATATATGATTTATTATCTTACCATTTACTCACCATGGCCGATGACTTTGAACATAGTCATTTAAAGCCCGGGGTCATCAGCATACCCTTACAAGAAAAAATTAATGATGCCTTTGAAGCATTGATTGAAAGAATTGCACCTGAAAAATTATTTGAATTCTGGACCTCAAAAAAAGTTTTTGAAGCAAGAATTAACTATCAAGACGCCCATATAGAGAAAGCTCTTCAAGATCTTGAAGAATTAAAGAAATCACAAAGTAAATTAAAAATTCAAATACAACGACGCTTTAAGCATTTAAAATCAATTTTAGAAGACTTCAACCCCGATTCAATAAAAACACTCAAAGAATCACAAGAATTTAAATTTTTTCTTCGGAACTATACCTACTTACAACCCATTTTATTTAAAATAAACCCAAAATTCGATCAAATTGATTTCTTAGCCAGCATTAAAAATCATCGCCCAGATCAATTTGTTGGGGCATTAAAAGATATATTAGAACATGAAAAAGAAATCAACGCGTTTTTTCATTCTCAAATCAAACATCAAAAAACTGAAATTTTAGAATATCGAAAATCACGTAAAAATATCATTAGCATTGAAAAAGGTATTCAAAATCAACGAATCATCAATCATGCAATTCAACAAATCATCAAACAACAATATCAAATCGAATTGGGTAGCTATCATCACTATTATGCAGAAAAACTCATTGAAACTTTTTGGAAAAACCGAGAAGATCAAATACACTCTAATCCTTTTCTACAATGGCCCAATTTATCCAACTCAAAAATCTTTCAAGACGAGATAACAGAAGCCTTAGAAATTGTCGGCCAGAAAAAACCATTGCCAACCATCTTTTCGATTTTAAAAATAGAAAATCTATTTACTACTAAACTTGAAAATGAAATCAAACTGTCCTATCGTACAAAGTCTAATCCACCTTCCAAATATCAATTTGTCTTCGAGAAAAATCAAAAACTTACCGATGTAAATAAAATATATATCACCAAAGGATATCATTTCGTTATAACCGAAAGATTGCCTGAAGATGAAGCTCTAGAATACAGTCGAATTTATTATAATAACAATAATGGACGCTTTGTATTTAAGAGCATCAATGGTGATACTATCCAAGGGGAAGTATCTAAAGAGGAACGTTCTAATAAAAATGATGATATCAAAAATTTCTTTTTTTCAACATTTAATCTCAGTGATGATCATTTGTTTTATCGAACCCAAAAGAATCAAGTCCTAGAGCCCGTGCCTCAAGAATTTATTGATGAAAATAAAATCGATCTTCAAGACCCGAAATTACTCAAAACCCTAAATGACTATCTTCGTGAATTTTTAAGATTTAGCGATTCAAAATCATATACTGATGAAGAACGTCCTTGTTTAAAACAAAAAATCAGCTATCTCCAAACTGAGCTTTCAAAAGCCAAAAAAGAGAATATCCTCGAAAAAATAACAGATTCATTAGAAGATGAAGAATCTCAAACAAAATTAAAAAGATTGAAGTACATCATGAAATATAATTATCACAGAGCAACACTTCAGTTTCGAAGTAAAGTTAAATTCTTCAATCAAATCATGTTCATCGATGATCAATTAGATAAAGCACGTCGAGTTAACAATGTTAAAATTTACGAAGATTTACAAAAAAACATTCGTAATAATGAAGTCAGTGCAGAACAACGTTTTTATCAATTTTCCATCAATTTTAAAGCTAAAAAACGCTTTTTGGGGGAAGAAAATCAATATTTAGATCTTTTAGCCAAAAAAATCTGGCGAGGTGCTATCATCATTCAAAATCTTGAATTCCTTAAAAATCGTTTTTCACCTGACGACCAAAAGAAGATCCAAGAATTAATGCAAATCTTAAAAAATGATCATA
Source organism: uncultured Legionellaceae bacterium (assembly GCA_964572685.1). Lineage (GTDB taxonomy): Bacteria > Pseudomonadota > Gammaproteobacteria > Legionellales > Legionellaceae > UBA2653. The sequence continues at coordinate 6,368 of CAZNFJ010000018.1, read as the reverse complement.
TACCCTTCATTCCACTAGATAAACGCCTTGAGGATTTTTTTGATCGTATTTCTCAAGATGAGTATTTAGAGTTATTCAGAAAACCCCAAAGTATTTTTGATAAAATCCTTAGAATTTTTAGTATTTCCTCGGCTCAAGAACAATTTTTGCAAAATCTTAGAAAACAAAATCGTTTATTAGACACCTGCATGACTTTAAGTGAAATAGGATCAAGTGATACTCAAGAATTAAAAACCATACTTCATAATACAGCCGAAGATCCCATTCCTAATAAGAATCAAGCGGAGCGTTTAAAACTATTTTCTAAGGAATTAAATTCAAGCTTACTTTCATCAAAAATGAAACAGCGACTAACTGAATGTTTACCTAAAGAACCTACGATAGAACTGCAAACGCTAATAGCGACAAAACAAGCTCAATTCCTTAAAGATCTGGTACGATTAAAGTCTATTTATACAACAGAAGAGCTAAAAACCAAAATAGAGGCTGTTACAAATAACAGTCAAAACTATAGACAATACAAAAAAGCATTAAAGGAACTTGATACGTATTTAAAAATTAATCCGCCTCGAAATTGGTCCTCTTTTTTCACCCATATGGTTGGTCAAAAAACCGATGCTGATATTGTGATTGAAAAAGTCATGCAAAAAGTCAATTTTTTTAAACAGGCCGAAGAACTTAAATCATCTAAGGGGAAAACATCTCACCTGTAGTTTCTGAGAGAACAATTAGTCTCTTGGCAATTGATGAGGTTCAAAAAAGAGATACTTTACTTTAATATGCAATATAGATTGATAGCGGGTGCATTTGCATTCGCTTATCAATTAAAATGAAAAGGTTGTACACGATATCGCGTTTTAAAAAAACAATCTTGGCTTGTGCTTTGACACTCTATCGGCAAACAACAATTAATCCCCTGATCTTCGCACCCACCGACGAACTCAGCTAAATGTTTTTTTTGATAAGTCAAACGAAGCAACATGGATTGTGCATTTAAAACCCCTAAATCTTGCATCAGTTGATAAATAGTATGCGTATTTAAAGATAAGATCTGTTCTGGTTTTAAAGCAATTTTCTGATTTTCATCCGTTTTATAGGTTTTTAAATAACCACTTTGACAATCATCACTTTCTAAAAAAAATAAAGTGATACCATCAATGGGTACCTCATGCTGGTTTTCAAGCCAAAAAACCAAGGGTTGATTCCAATCATCAAAAATAAAAAAATCCGGTAACATATAAGCATGAGCAATTGAACCCAGCATCATACACCCTAGCATGAAAAAACGTTTCATCCCTGACTTCCTCATGATTATTTCTGTTTTTTAATCGCAATTACTCCTTGAACATCTAGAAGCTTATCATAAAGCGGTTCAATTTCTTGAATATTTCCAACTTCTAAAACCAGTTGCAAATGATTAATAGCCTCTAATCCTTGAACTTGCGTTTGCATAGCAACAATACGCATATTGGCTTTGGCAATCAAGGCAGTAATGATTTTTAATAAATCAGGCGCATCATAAGCTTTAATTTCAAACTTGATATGCAAAGCGTAACCTTCCTGCATATCATCCATTCCCCAACGAGCACTGAGTAATCGTTTCTTTTGTTCCTCACTGGCATATGCAATATTAGGACAATCTTGTCGATGAATCGAAACACCACGACCTAAAGTCATATATCCAATCACCGGATCTCCAGGAACAGGCATACAACACTTGGCAAAATGAGATAACAAATGCCCCAGGCCTTCAATTACGATATTTTTAGACAAATCCTTCGTAGGAGATATCATCGAGTGAACAGGAGCTTTAACAGGAGCTGGATGTGCGATCAGACGATTAATCAGTTGAATGGGCTTGATTTCACTTCGACCCACTGCCGCCAATAAATCATCCAATCGTTGAAAATGAAAATCAGCCAAAACGTCAGAGAGTTGTTCCATTTTGATATGAGCATGTTTAAATTCTCTTTCAATGATTTGTTGGCCCTGATCGACATGGAGTTCATAATCTTGTTTTTTAAACCAATGCAGAACTTTGGCTTTTGCCTTAGAGGTCGTAAGACTATTGAGCCAATCGCGGGAGGGCTTTTCGACTTTCCCTGTTAAAATTTCAACTTTATCTCCTGTTTTTAAAACATGATTCAGAGGCACTATAGCATCATTAATTTTTGCACCACGACAACAATGACCAATATGGGTATGCAAGTGATAAGCAAAATCTAACACGGTACTACCTTTATTCAAGTCGATCACATCATAACTTGGCGTAAAGACATACACTCTGTCCTCCATAATGGGGGATTCCATGTGAGTGACATGCGCGTTTTGTTGATTTTCCAGCTCTTGATGCCAAGCTAAAACTTCTCTTAACCAACTGATTTTTTGTTCATGGGCAAATTCAGCATCTGGCATTGCGCCTTCTTTATACTTCCAATGTGCCGCCACCCCCATCTCTGCACGCTGATGCATATCAAAGGTTCGAATCTGTACTTCAAATATTCTGTTTTCAGGTCCCCTCACAGCTGTGTGCAATGATTGATAACCATTGGCTTTGGGATGAATGATAAAATCATCAAATTCTTTGGTAATAGGCGTCCATAAATGATGAACTAAAGACAGCACCTGATAACATTGTTCAGTGGTATCCACAAGAATTCGAACCGCCGTGGCATCATAAATTTCATCCAAGGGTACTTTTTTACGCAGCATTTTATTATAAATGCTATGGATATGCTTGGAGCGTCCATAAATAGAATAATGAGACAAATGCAGGCTTTTAATGTGATATTGTAGCTCATCAACAATCCATTTAACGTAGCGATCACGTTCAATCCGCTTTGTTCGTAACCCTTTGGCAATCGTTTTATATTCATCAGGATGCAAATAACGAAAAGCCAAATCCTCTAATTCCCACTTAATGGCACCAATACCTAAACGATGAGCCAATGGCGCATAAATATTCATGGCCTCAAGCGCTGCGGTACGACGAATGGCTTCTGGCATATGCGTCATAGAACGAAGAATACACAATCTATCGGCAAGTTTAATTAACACAACTCGAACATCATCGACCATCGCCAACAGCATTTTTCGCCAATTATCGAGCTGTGATTTCTTTTGTGCAAATTTATCCGAAGCAGAGGTATGGGATAAAATGTTCATTCGCAAAACACCTTCGATGAGTCTTGCGACATCTCCTCCCAGTTGTTCTTGAATCACATCAATTGACAAATCACCATATTGCACGGTGCTGTACAGCACTGATGCCATCAAGGACGGTAAATCCATCCCCAAATCGGCCAAAACATCGGCCATGGATAAACCATGCCAAAAACAAGTCTCACCGGTTTCAACGGCAAAATCATGTCCGGATAACTCACCCAAACATAATGCATGTTTAAGTAACCCAAGATTCTGTGCATATCCCTTTTCTGAGAGATGTTCCAACCATTGATCAATCGACCAATGATGTATGGACTCTTCCTTGATTTTTACCATGCATCACCCTTTCACAAATAATGCCATTGATTCAATATGAATCGTATGTGGGAACATATCCATAATGCCACCAGATACCATACGATACCCAAATTTTTCCCTTAAAATCTCTGCATCTCGAGCCAAAGTTGCTGGATGACAAGACACATAAACAATACGTTCCACGCCCATATGGCCCAAACCTTCAACAACCGCTTGTGCACCATCACGAGCAGGATCAATTAATACTTTATTAAAATCGAATTTTTTTAATTCTTCAACAGAACTTTCCAATTGCAAGTCTGCTGTTGAAAAATCCACATTCAATATATCTTGAGATAAAGCATTTTCTTTGGCACGAGCAATCATCGATGCATCACCTTCAACACCGTAAACCCATTGTACTTTTTTGGCAAGCGGCAAAGTAAAATTGCCCAGGCCACAAAATAAATCCAATACACGATCATTTGACTTTAAATCTAATAAATTCAAAGCTTGTGCAATCATGGCTTCATTCATGCTTTGATTGACTTGTATAAAATCCAAAGGTCCAAAACGCAAATGTACGTCATATTGAGAAAGTTTAAAAGACATCTGCATGGATGCATCAATGGGATAAAAAAGCTTAAGACTATCGGGGCCTTTGGCTTGCAAATAAATTTTAAAACCAGTTGCTTCACCAAAAGTGTGTAACAATGCTTCATCTTCTGCATTCAAAGGCTGCAAATGCCTAAAAACCAAGGCGCATTCTTCACCAATAGCCAATTCTACTTGGGCGATATGTGGGCCACACGGCATTTGATTCAACAGTGATTTCAACGCCGGTAAATTTTGTCGAAATTCCTGTCTCAATACCTGACAATCTTCCATATCCATCAGATATTGCGGGTTTCTTTTTTCCCGAAAACCCAACAAAACCTTGCCTTTTTTTGCCACATGCTTCACACCAAGTCTTGCTTTACGACGATACTGCCATATATCGGTTTGCAAGGCGGGTAAAGTTGACTCCGGTGCGCCACCACCCATCTTCTTCATGAGATTTAGCCAATGACGTTCTTTATAATCCAACTGGCCCTCGGGTGATAAATGTTGTAATGCACATCCACCACAAGTTCCAAAATGCTGGCATTTGGGCGTGACACGCATTGAACTAGGTTCCAGGATTTCACTCACTCTCCCTTCGTCATAATCCTTGCGTTTTTTGATATACTCAAAACGAATTTTTTCAGTTGGCAATGCGCCTTCAATAAATACAATTTTACCATCCACTCGTGCAATACCACGTCCATCATGAGACAAATCTTCCACGGTCACGACATCTGATATTTCTACAACTCTCATAAAAAAACCTCAAAGATCAGCAATTAACGCATCCACATCTTGTGGCGTCATCTCAACAAATTGACCTCTATTAAGCCATCTGGGTAACTGTATAGGACCATATTTAATACGTATTAAACGACTCACTTCAACGCCTTGAGATTGCCATAAACGACGCACCACTCGATGGCGGCCTTCACTTAAGGTCACGTGATACCAAGCATTGCTATTGTCACCACCACTGACAGAAATATCATTAAACTTGGCCATTCCATCATCTAATTCAACACCTGCTTTCAAAGCTTTAAGCATCTCAGGAGTCACTTGCCCAAATACACGTACCGCATATTCACGTTGATATTCATATTTGGGATGCATCAAGCGATTGGCCAATTCTCCATTATTGGTGAAGACTAATAATCCACCGGTATTGATATCCAAACGCCCCACTTGTACCCAACGACCATGGCTTAATTTGGGTAATTTATCAAAAACCGTTCGAGGATGGAAAGGATCGTGTCGACTGGAAATTTCGCCCAAAGGTTTGTTATACAATAAAATTCGCGTACGCGATACAAGACGCATGGGATTATCAATCACCCGTCCTCTTAAACTAATTTTATCATCAGGTTTAACCACATCACCAAGAATGGCTTTTTTTCCATTAATATGTAGTAATCCTTGTTCAATCCAGCGCTCAATTTCTCGCCTAGATCCAAAACCGGCTTGGCTTAATACTTTTTGTAAACGTTCAGCACTCATTTTTTACTCCGCATGACGCCTGGGTAATTCATCAAGACTTGATAAATTAAAATAATCAAGAAAGCGAGGGGTGGTGGCATAAAGTGCTGGACGCCCCGGGCTTTCTCGATATCCAACAGCTTTTATCCATTCTCTTTCTAATAAAGTTTTTAACATTTGTGGTGCCACTGCTACACCGCGTTTTAACTCAATATCGGCCCTGGTGACAGGTTGATCGTAAGCAACAATCGCCAACACTTCTAATAAGGCTTGGGAATATTTTTTAGGTTTTTCTTCCCAAAGTCTTTGAATCCAGGGGGCATATTCGCAGCGTGTTTGCATACAATAACCACCCGGTAGATATTTTAACTCAATGGATGCTTGTTGATATTTTTCAAGCAAATGATAGAGGGCCGCTTGCAAACTTTCTTTAGAAATATTCGGATAATCATGTAATATTTCATAAAGACGCTCGAAAGACAGAGGCTCACCTGCCACAAAGAGGATGTTTTCAAGTACCGCACATAAAGATTTTTCAATCATGGGCAAACTGGAATGTCATTAAGCCGATTCATGGCTAATACTATATCCTTTTTTGCACGAAAAGTCTCGGGTTTTAATTTAAAAGGAAAAGACAAAAGTCTCAAATTATTTACAACCAGAATCAAATTTGCTATAAAAACAGTTTAAATTTGTTATTAGAGGATATTTCATGGATTTATCGACCTACCTTAAAAGAAACAATTATCTTTCAAATCAAAGAATTAATGATTTAGGAGTTACGCATTGACAACACCAGAAAATTTTGGATTCAAATGTTCTTTTCC